>NZ_JBQCCV010000180.1:0-20262 GCF_051961875.1 Intrasporangium sp.
ATCGAGGTCCGCGGGATCCAGCTCGTCTGGATGATCGTCTCCGGACTGTTCTGCGGCCTCTACCTGCCGGTGCCGTGGTTCCCGGGGTGGCTGCAGACGATCGCCGACTGGTCCCCGTGGCCGGCCATGCTCCAGCACCCGCTCGACATCCTCAGCGGACGCGTGGTCGGCGCCGACGTCGGGCTCGCCCTCGTCAACCAGGTCGTATGGGCGGTCGTGCTGCTCGGCGTGGGGCAGGCCGTGCTGCAGGCCGGCCGCCGGCACCTGGAGGTGCAGGGTGGCTGACCGGCTCTGGGCTCGCCCCTCGTCCCGACGCTCCGTCCGGCGGTCGCTCGCCGACCGGTTCCGGCCGTACCGCGTCATCCTCATGGCGCGGGCACGGTCCCAGCTGCAGTACCGCACGTCGTTCGTCACCGACATCCTCGGCACCATCGGCGTGGGGCTCACCGAGCTCGCCGAGGTGTGGATCATCTTCCACAACGTCAAGATCCTCGGTGGCCTCGACTTCACGGCTGCCCTGCTCGTCTTCGCCCTGTCGAACATCGCCTTCTCGCTCGCGGACATGATCGTCGGGCATCTCGACACGCTGCCGACCTACATCCGGATGGGGCAGGTCGATGCGTTCTACGTCCGCCCGCTGCCGCTGCTGACCCAGTTCATGACCAGCGACATCTCGCTGCGTCGAGTCGGCCGGCTCACCGTGGCGGTCGTGGCCCTCGCCGTCGCGCTCTCGTCAGCCGACGTGCGCTGGTCCGCGGCGACGGTCGCCCTCATCGTGCTCACCATCGTCAGCGGCACCGCCATCTTCTCCGCGCTGTTCACGGCTGCGGGTGGGCTGCAGTTCTTCTTCGTCGACGGCGCCGAGTTCACGAACAGCATGACCTACGGCGGCTCCTATGCCGCCCAGCAGAGTCAGCGCGTCTTCCCCGACCCGCTGCGGATCCTCTGGACCTTCGTCATCCCGACCGCGTTCGTCGCCTACCTGCCGACTCTGGCGATCCTCGACCTGCCGGGCGACCGGCTCGGGCCGGCGTGGCTGGCCTGGTGCTCGCCGCTCGCGGCACTCGTCGCCTGGGCCGCCGCAGTCGGGTGCTGGCGAGCCGGGACACGTCACTACCAAGGAGCAGGCGGATGAACACTGCGCTGGGCAGCGCTCCCTCCGGACCCATCGTCGAGGCGGTCGACCTCGTCCGGGACTTCAAGCGGACGCGGGCGGTCGACCACATGACCTTCAGGATCGAGGCCGGTGAGTCGGTCGGCTACATCGGCGCGAACGGCGCCGGCAAGTCGACGACGATCAAGATGCTGACGGGCATCCTCCAGGCGACCTCGGGACGAGTCCGCACCTGCGGGATGGACCCGATGCGTCAGCGTGTGGAGGTGGCGCGCCGCATCGGCGTCGTCTTCGGGCAGCGCTCCCAGCTGTGGTGGGACCTTCCCCTGCACGAGTCCTTCACGATCCTCGCCGCGATCCACCGGCTCGACCCGGTCACCGCTCGGCAGCGGACCGACCTGCTCGTGGAGCAGCTCGAGATGGGGCCCCAGCTGCCCACGCCCGTCAGGTCCCTCTCCCTCGGCCAGCGCATGCGGGCCGAGATCGCGGCCGCCCTGCTCCACGCGCCCGAGCTGCTCATCCTCGACGAGCCCACGATCGGTCTCGACGTCCTGTCGAAGCAACGGCTCCGGGAGTTCCTCCTCGAGGAGCGGCGCCAGCGCGGCACCACCCTGCTGCTCACGACCCACGACATGGGTGACATCGAGCGGCTCTGCAACCGCGTCCTCGTCGTCGACCAGGGCCGTCTCGCCTTCGACGGCACCCTCGCCGGTCTCGCCGGCACCGTCGGTGCGCGGCGGGTGCTCGTGATCGACCTGGCGGAACCGGCCGACGAGCTAAGCGGCATACCCCATACCTCGTTGCTGGGAGCTGAAGGGGACGGCCTGCGCCAGCGACTCGCGTTCGACGCGAGCGCGACGACCGCGGCGGCGGTCCTCGGGGAGGTGTCCGCGCGCGCCCAGGTGCGTGACCTCGCGATCGAGGAGCCGGACATCGAGGACGTCGTGCGTCGTATCTATGCGGCGTCGCGGCGCGGCTAGGGCTCTGATCTCGCCGGTTCGGCGGATCGTGCGGCTCTCATCTAGCGTGGCCCCCGTGAATTCCTTGCCGCGCCCCCTCGGCCGACTCATCGCCGGAACCGCGGCGCTCGCGCTCCTCACCGCCTGCACGTCGGGGTCTCCGGCGACGCCCGCCACGAGCAGCGCTGCGTCCTCCGGCTCGTCCGGCCCCTCGACGACGGCGGGCTCGCCGATCGAAGGTGCCCCGGCCGAGCTTGCGGCCCTCGTGCGGCGCATCTACTCGGGTGAGGACCTCGGCAGCGGTGCCTCCAAGACAGCCGGGGCCGCCCTCAAGGGGCGCAAACCGGCGAACGTGCCGGTCACCGGCACGGCGACCACCGGCACCTGGAAGGGAGCCCGGGTCGCGGTCGTCACCGTCGGCGACGACGTGACCCTCGCGGTCGCCGCGCCCTCGGCCAAGTGGCGGGTCGTCGGTGGCTGGTGGCCCTCGCTCAGCGTCAAGGAGCCGTCCCTCGGGTCCGGTCCCCGCTGGGTCGTCGCCCTCGGTTCGGACGCGCGGCCCGGGCAGCAGCTCGACCGGACCCGCGCCGACACGATCCAGGTCGTGGGCACGGACGGCAACGGCGGAGCGGGGGTCATGGGCATGGCCCGCGACCTCTGGGTGCCGCTCAGCACCGGTGGCAAGGGCAAGATCAACGCCGCCATGGCCCTTGGCGGTGCGGAGGCGCAGCTGAAGACGGTGCGCTCCGCGACCGGGCTGCCCATCGAGGGGTATGTCCTGATCGGGTTCACCGGGTTCAAGAAGGTCGTCGACGAGCAGGGCGGCATTCCCATCGTCATCCCCAAGGCGGTCAACGCCTCCCACGCGAAGATGGTCATCAAGAAGGGACCGCAGACGCTGACCGGCGCGCAGGCTCTCGCCTACGCCCGCGAACGCAAGACCCTGCCGGACGGGGACTTCGGCAGGTCCCGCCACCAGGGCGAGCTGATGCTGGCCGCCGCCGTCAAGGCCAAGCTCGCCGGGCCCGCCGCCATCCCCAGCGCCATGACGACGGTGAGCAAGTACGCCAAGACCGACCTCGACGCCGAGCAGATGCTCACGTTCGTCGCCCGGTTCTACAAGGTCGACCCGAGGAAGGCCGGCCGCGGCGTCGCCCAAGGTGCCTTCGGCTGGGCGAGCGGTCAGTCGATCGTCGTCCTCGGCTCGCAGGCCCGGCATCTCTTCGCGGACTTCAAGGACGGGAACCTCTCGTGAGCGCGGGTCCCGTGATCCGCCGCGCCCGCACGGGCGACATCCGGGGCATCCGCAGGCTCGTCGCACCGCTCGCCGAGAAGCGCGTGCTCGTCGCCAAGGACGCGGTGACGTACTACGAGGGGGTGCAGGAGTTCCGGGTCGCGGACGACGACGGCGCGATCGTCGGCTGTGGGGCGCTGCACGTGATGTGGGAGGACCTCGCCGAGATCCGCACCCTCGCGGTCGCCGAGAGCCAGCTCGGGTCGGGCCTGGGCGGCCGGATCCTCGAGGCGCTCGTCGAGGACGCACGTGAGCTCGGGGTGCGGCGGCTGTTCTGCCTCACCTTCGAGACGCGCTTCTTCACCCGGCACGGCTTCGAGCCGATCGAGGGGCAGGCCGTGACTGCGGACGTCTACGCCGAGCTGCTCCGTTCCTATGACGAGGGCGTGGCGGAGTTCCTCGACCTCGAGCGCGTCAAGCCGAACACCCTCGGCAACACGAGGATGCTCCGCACGCTCTGACGCGGCGCGGCTGCTCGACAGACGGCGGCCCAGTCGCTCGACGCGGCCCGGACGGCGCAGGTGCCGAGGACGGCGAAGGGGGCCGAGGGCGGATGTCCTCGGCCCCCGTCGGGTGCCCCGGGGTGGTCGGCTCAGGCCGAGTCGCGCCCGGTCCGCGGCACCCGCTCCGTGCCGGCCCCGCCGGTGGTGTCGTGGGTCGCGTCCGGCGTCGACTCCGTGAGCCCGGCCAGGGCCTCGTCGAGCGCCGCGTCGCCGAGCTCGGCCAGGTCGTCGGCGGGCCGGTGAGCCGGCCTCGCCTCGGGCGAGAAGGTGAACTTCTCGTCCTTGCCCTCGCCGTCGGTGTCGACGAGCACGTGCTGTCCGGAGGTGAACTCGGCGTAGAGGATCTTCTCGGACAGGGCGTCCTCGATCTCGCGCTGGATCGTCCGGCGCAGCGGCCGGGCACCCAGCACGGGGTCGTAGCCCTTCTTGGCGAGCAGGTCCTTGGCCGCGGGCGTGAGCTCGATGCCCATGTCCTTGTCCTTGAGCCGCTTGTCGAGCTTGGCGATCTCGAGGTCGACGATCTGCGTGATCTCGTCCTTGGTGAGGTGCGGGAACACGATGATGTCGTCGACGCGGTTGAGGAACTCCGGCCGGAAGTGCTGCTTGAGCTCGTCCGTCACCTTCGCCTTCATCCGCTCGTAGTCCGAGAGTGTGTCCGGCCCGGCGGAGAAGCCCATCGACGCCTTGGAGGCATCACGCGTGCCGAGGTTGGTCGTCATGATGATGACCGTGTTCTTGAAGTCGACCATCCGACCCTGCGAGTCGGTCAGGCGGCCGTCCTCGAGAACCTGCAGCAGCGAGTTGAAGATCTCCGGGTGGGCCTTCTCGACCTCGTCGAAGAGGACGACCGAGAACGGCTTGCGGCGGACCTTCTCCGTCAGCTGGCCACCCTCCTCGTAGCCGACGTAGCCGGGCGGGCTACCGAACAGCCGCGAGACGGTGTGCTTCTCGGAGTACTCGGACATGTCGAGCTGGATGAGCGCGTCCTCGCTGCCGAAGAGGAACTCGGCGAGCGTCTTGGCGAGCTCGGTCTTGCCGACACCGGTCGGGCCGGCGAAGATGAACGACCCACCCGGGCGGTGCGGGTCCTTGAGGCCGGCGCGCGTGCGGCGGATCGCCTGCGAGAGGGCCCCGACCGCCTCGTTCATGCCGACGATCCGCTTGTGCAGCTCGTCCTCCATGTGGAGCAGCCGCGACGACTCCTCCTCGGTCAGCTTGAAGACGGGGATGCCGGTGCTCGCCGCGAGGACCTCCGCGATCAGCTCCTCGTCGACCTCGGCGACGACGTCCATGTCACCCGTCTTCCACTGGGCCTCACGGGACGCCTTCTCGGCGCGCAGCTTCTTCTCCTCGTCGCGCACCCGCGCGGCGCGCTCGAAGTCCTGCCCGTCGATCGCCGACTCCTTCTCGCGCACGAGCGCGGCGATCTTCTCATCGAACTCGCGCAGGTCCGGCGGCGCCGTCATCCGTCGGATGCGCAGCCGCGCGCCCGCCTCGTCGATGAGGTCGATCGCCTTGTCCGGCAGGTAGCGGTCGTTGACGTAGCGGTCGGCCATGTTGGCCGCCGCGACGAGCGCCCCGTCGGTGATCGTGACGCGGTGGTGCGCCTCGTAGCGGTCACGCAGGCCCTTGAGGATCTCGATCGCATGCGGCAGCGTCGGCTCCTGGACCTGGATGGGCTGGAAGCGCCGCTCGAGCGCCGAGTCCTTCTCGATGTGCTTGCGGTACTCGTCGAGGGTCGTCGCACCGATCGTCTGCAGCTCGCCACGGGCGAGCATCGGCTTGAGGATCGACGCGGCGTCGATGGCGCCCTCGGCCGCACCCGCACCGACGAGCGTGTGGATCTCGTCGATGAAGATGATGATGTCGCCGCGGGTGCGGATCTCCTTGAGGACCTTCTTCAGGCGCTCCTCGAAGTCACCGCGGTAGCGGGAGCCGGCCACCAGCGACCCCAGGTCGAGGGTGTAGAGCTGCTTGTCCTTCAGCGTCTCGGGCACCTCGCCCTTGACGATGTCCTGGGCCAGTCCCTCGACGACGGCGGTCTTGCCGACGCCGGGCTCGCCGATGAGGACGGGGTTGTTCTTGGTGCGGCGGGACAGCACCTGCATGACCCGCTCGATCTCTTTCTCACGGCCGATCACCGGGTCGAGCTTGCCCTCGCGTGCGGCCTGCGTGAGATTTCTGCCGAACTGGTCGAGCACGAGCGACCCGGCAGGGGTGCCCTCGCCCGTCGCCTGGCCGACGCCGGCACCGGCCTTCTCGCCCGAGCCGGTGCCCTGGTAGCCCGACAGGAGCTGGATGACCTGCTGGCGCACCTTGTTCAGCTCCGCGCCCAGCTTGACGAGGACCTGGGCGGCGACGCCCTCGCCCTCGCGGATCAGGCCGAGCAGGATGTGCTCGGTCCCGATGTAGCTGTGGCCGAGCTGCAGTGCCTCACGCAGGGAGTACTCGAGGACCTTCTTGGCCCGCGGTGTGAAGGGGATGTGTCCGGTCGGGGCCTGCTGCCCCTGGCCGATGATCTCCTGGACCTGTGCCCGAACCCCCTCGAGGCTGATGTCGAGGGACTCGAGTGCCTTCGCGGCGACGCCTTCGCCTTCGTGGATCAGACCCAGGAGGATGTGCTCGGTCCCGATGTAGTTGTGGTTGAGCAGGCGCGCCTCTTCCTGCGCCAGCACGACCACCCTCCGGGCCCGGTCGGTGAACCGTTCAAACATGCTTTGCTCCTGACTGATCGAGACAATCTCGATGCTATCTGTGCCGCCACGTGTGCGGCTCACTCCACCAAACGCGACCTCTGTCGATCCTGTTCCCTTGGAACGGCCGAGACACGCATGCGGGTTCGTCGTTACGCCGACAGCAGAACGCGCGGTTCTCGAGGCGCTTTCGCCCACCCCGCCCCGTATGCCGCCGAGCGGGCCAGGGCGCGTCGGCTGAGCGGCATACGAGCTGGGTGGGAGCGGCGCCACCAACCCACTCGACCCGCGAGCGGAAGTCCGCGAGGATCAGGGCATGCCAGCCCTCGACCACCTGAGCAAGGCCGAGTTCCCGCGGTCGGCGGCCTACGACGCCAAGTGGCTCGTCGACCTCGACATGGGACCGCACCCGCTCTGGCTGCTCGAGGACCTGGCGCAGGACCTCGACCTGCGCCCGGAGATGCGCGTCCTCGACCTCGGCTCCGGCCTGGGGGCGACCTCGGTGTTCCTCGCCAAGGAGTTCGGCGTGCGGGTCGTCGCGGCCGACCTCTGGGTCGACCCCACCGAGGCGGGGCAGGTGTTCCGCGAGGCCGGCGTCGACGACCGCGTCCTGCCGATGCGGGTGGACGCCCATCGCCTGCCCTTCGGGCGGCAGTCGTTCGACGCGATCGTCAGCATCGACGCCTGGGAGTACTTCGGCACGGGCGACCACTACCCGCCCTACATCGCCGCCTACCTCCGGTCCGGCGGGCAGCTCGGCGTCGCCACGCCGGCCCTGACCAGCGAGGTGCGCGAGCTCGGCGAGATCCCCGAGCACATCGACAAGGTGGTCGGCGCGGAGACGGCCGGCTGGCACACGGTGGACTGGCTCCGCAGCCAGTGGGAGTTCAGCCGCGCGTTCCGCGAGGTGACCGCGCGGACCCAGCCCGACGGCTCCGCGAACTGGCTCCTCTGGGAGCGGGCGGTCATGGAGCTCAAGGGCCGGATGACCTCGCCGACCCAGCAGATGCTCGAGCAGGACGGAGGCGCGTTCATCACGTTCGCGCTCGTGACAGGGAGGGTGGCGTGACGATCACGGAGACGGACTTGGGACATCTGCGGCGCGCGGTCGAGCTGGCTCGGCTCGCGCTGGAGCGCGGTGACGAGCCGTTCGGGTCGGTGCTCGTCTCTGGCGCGGGGCGCGAGCTCTTCGAGGACCACAACCACGTGGTCGAGCGGGACCACACCCACCACCCAGAGCTCGCGATCGCACGGTGGGCCGGCTGGCACCTGAGTCCCGAGGAGCGGGCCGCGGCGACCGTGTACACCTCGGGTGAGCACTGCCCGATGTGCGCCGCCGCTCACGGCTGGGTCGGGCTCGGCCGGATCGTGTATGCCGTGAGCTCGGCCCAGCTGGGCGAGTGGCGGACCGCATGGGGTTTCGGGCCGTCGCCCGTGGCCGCCCTGTCGATCCAGCAGGTTGTGCCGGACGCGGTCGTGGAGGGACCGGTGGCGGAGCTCGAGGCCGAGGTCAAGGGCCTGCACGAGGCCTTCGCCCGGGCTTAACTTCGCCGTGGCGCGGTTGGGGCGGCGCTGGCTGGCGGTAGGCCCCCTTAACTTCGCCGTGGGGCGGTTGGGGCGGAGGGGTCAGTAGCCCCGGCGGGGGCGGACGAGGTCCGGGGTGATGTCGGCGATGGTCCGGCAGCCCGTGAGCGCCATCGTCAGGTCGAGCTCCGCCCGGATGTTGCGCAGCACTTCGGACACCCCAGCGTCTCCGGCGAGGGCGAGACCGTACACATGCGGCCGCCCGACTGCGACCGCTGACGCGCCCAGCGCCAGGGCCACGATGGCATCGGCACCGGTCCGCACGCCGCTGTCGAAAACGACCGGCACATCGGGGGCGTGGTCGCGCACGACGGTGACCACGTCGACGAGAGCATCGAGCGCCGCGACGGACCGGTCGACCTGGCGACCCCCGTGGTTGGAGACCCAGATGCCGTCGACTCCCTCGTCGAGCGCCCGGCGGGCGTCGTCGGCCCGCAGGACGCCCTTGAGCACGATCGGCAGCTTGGTCAGCTCACGCAGCCGAGGCAGGTCGGCCCAGGACAGGTTGGGTCGGGAGAACACGTCGAGGAAGGTCTCGACCGCGGCCCGGGGTTCCGGTGCGCGCAGATTCTCGCGAGTCGAGCCCGGGTAGTGCCGGCTGATCGACAGGAGTGTGCCGAGCGCGCGAGGGGTCGGCCGAGGCTCCTGCGCTCCAGCCTCCGTCGAGGCCGGTGTCGTGCCCTCTCGTCCCGGAGTTTGTGACCGGTCGACCGCCACTTTGTGACCGGTCGACGGGAGAGAGGGGGAGGCGGGGGAGGGGGAGGACGGGGCGGCGGCACCCGTGCGGAGGCGCTCGGCGACGAGGCGTCGGAAGACCGGGTCGGACGTGTACTGCGCGATGCCCTCGCCGCGGGCGAACGGCAGATGGCCCAGGTCGAGGTCCCGGGGCCGCCAACCCAGATGGACCGTGTCCAGGGTGACGACGATCGCCTCACTGCCACAGGCCTCGGCCCGGGAGACGAGGCTCGCGACGAGGTCGTCGTCGCTGCTCCAGTAGAGCTGGAACCAGTGGCCCGAGCCAGCCAGCTGCCGGGCGACGTCCTCCATCGGCACAGACGCCTGGCTGCTGAGCACCATGGTCACGTCCTGGTCCCTCGCTCCCCGGGCGGCGGCGAGGTCGGCATCGGGATGCACCGCGGAGAGGGCACCGATCGGGGCGACCAGGAGGGGGCTCGTGTGGCGCCGCGCGAACAGCTGTACCCCCGCATCGCGCTCGCTCGCGTCGCGGAGCATGCGCGGCAGCACCTCCCAGCAGTCGAACGCGGCCCGGTTCGCCCGCGCCGCCGACTCCGACCCCGCGGACCCCGCGACGTAGGCGAAGGCCCGACGGGACATCGCCCGTTCCGCCGCACCCTCGAGTCGCGTCCCGTCGGTCGGAACCCGAGGTCGGTGCCCGAGGGCGCCCGCCCGGTAGATCGCGGACTGCACGGTCCGGCCGAACCCGCTGAGCGGCATACCGTCTCCTCTGATCGTCAGCCCCAGGTCACCGTCATGACCTCGCGCCACCACACCTCCTGCGGACTCGCCCCAACGGTGCGGTTCCAGAGCGAGAGGTACACCTCGACGGGAGGCCCGGTCACCACGTGGTCGGCGGTGGGAAGCGAGTCGGTCAACACATCGACCCGTCGAGTCGTCGCCGGCTCGTCCGGGGACAGGGTCACGTGCCAGGCGACGGCGGAGGCGTCGGGGCGGACCAGCAGCGTCGCCGGGGTCGGCGCGTGCACCGCCTGCCGGCCCGGACGGGGGACGAACCCCATCAACAGCTCGTCGATCCCGTCGAGGGCGAACGGGTTGCGGACCCACGTCTCCTCGTGGGCAGGGGGACGGCCGAGCCGGGCGCCCAGTGCGTCGACCGCGTGGATCGTGGTCTCGTGCGCCTGCCGCCTGGCCCAGAAGACGCGCGCCGGCGGTGCATCGGCCAGGAAGACCCGTGCGTCCAGGTCCTCCGGCGCGTCGACGAGGGCCTGGAGCAGCGCCGTGGCACCCGTGTCGAACCAGCCGAGCAGGTCACCCGCCTCACGGCCCTCGGTCTCGTGGCCGGCCGGGTCGACCCCCCGCCGGCCGCGCAGGTGGTCGGTGGCCCAGCGGTGGACCATCCCGGTGTGGCTCACCAGGTCGAGCACGGTCCAGTCCGGGCAGGTCGGTACGTGCCCGTCCAGAGGGGCGGCCGCGGCGTTGGCGCGCAGGACCGTCGCGGCCTGCCCGATCGCGTGGCCGTAGTCGTCGAACGTCAGCAGGTGGAAGGGCTCCGTCGCCATGCCGAGAGTCTGCCGCACCATGGGACGCCCGTGTCGCACGTGTCGGCGGTCCTCATCCTCGGCGGTAGATTTGCCCGGTGCGGCCGCAGCCTGGCCGCTTCACCTGTTTCATCGACGGAGGTCACCGTGGACGCCAGCGACCTGCTGCGCAACTCACTCCTACAGCTCTCGAAGTCCGATCGGGTGCGGGACGTCATCGAGAAGGCGCCGGTGTCACGCTCGGTGGTGCGGCGGTTCGTGGCCGGGGCGACGACCGACGAGGCAGTGTCGGCGGCGGCGGAGCTCGATGCGACCGGGCGTCGCACGACGATCGACTACCTCGGCGAGGACACCCTCGACGCGGAGCAGGCGAAGCACACGCGGGACGCCTACGTGACGATCCTCAAGGCGCTGCGCGAACAGGGCCTGACCCAGGAGGGCAAGGCCGAGGTCTCGCTCAAGCTGAGCGCTCTCGGGCAGGCGTTGCCCGGCGACGGTGACAAGGTCGCGCTCGAGTACGCCCGGGAGATCTGCTCGCTCGCCCAGGAAGCCGAGACGACGGTGACCCTCGACATGGAGGACCACACCACGACCGACCGCACCCTCGAGGCGCTCCGCGAGCTGCGCCAGGACTTCCCGTTCGTCGGCGCGGTGCTCCAGGCCTACCTGCACCGGACCGAGGCCGACTGCCGCGACCTCGCCACGGCTGGCTCCCGCGTCCGGCTCTGCAAGGGCGCCTACAAGGAGCCGGAGTCGGTCGCCTACCAGTCCGGCGCCGAGGTCGACAAGTCCTACGTCCGGTGCCTCAAGGTCCTCATGCAGGGCGAGGGCTACCCGATGGTGGCGAGCCACGACCCCCGGCTCGTCGAGATCGCCGGGGCGCTCGCGGCCCAGTCCGGCCGGGCTCCCGGCTCGTTCGAGTACCAGATGCTCTTCGGCATCCGGCCCGAGGAGCAGAAGCGCATCGCCGACCGCGGCGACCGGATGCGCGTCTACATCCCCTACGGCGAGGAGTGGTACGGCTACCTCATGCGTCGCATGGCCGAGAAGCCGGCCAACGTCGCGTTCTTCCTGCGCGGTCTCGCGACGAAGGGCTGAGCCGTGGGCACGACGGCGATCTTCGGTGCGGGGGTCATGGGCGAGACGCTCCTGTCCGGCCTGCTCCGCGCGGGACGCGACGGAGCCGACATCATCATCACCGAGCGCAACCCGCAGCGGGCCGAGGCCCTCGCGGAGCGGTATGGCGTCCGCGTCCTGGGCAACGTCGAGGCGGCCCGGGCCGCCGACACGCTCGTCCTCGTCGTCAAGCCCCAGGACATGACCGCCCTGGTCGAGGAGATCCGCGACCACGTCGTGCCCGGCAACACCGTCGTGTCGCTCGCGGCTGGCATCACGACCGAGCGGCTGGAGTCGCTGCTGCCCGACGGCTCGTCGGTCGTCCGGGTCATTCCGAACACGCCGGCCCGGGTCGATCAGGGCATGTCGGCGATCGCGCCCGGCAGGCACTGCACGGAGGCCCACCTCGCCGAGGCCGAGCGGATGCTGTCGTCGTGCGGCAAGGTGATCCGTCTCGAGGAGAGGCACCTCGACGCCGTGACGGCCATCTCCGGCAGCGGGCCGGCCTACATCTTCTACGTCGTCGAGGCGATGATCGAGGCCGGCGTCGTGCTCGGCCTGCCACGGGGGACCTCGACCGAGCTCGTGGTGCAGACCCTCTACGGGGCGGCCACGATGCTGCGTGAGACGGCGACGCACCCGACCGTGCTGCGCGAGGAGGTCTCCTCGCCGGGTGGCACCACGGTGGCCGCCCTCAGGCAGCTCGACGACCACAAGGTGCGGGCCGCCTTCATCACCGCGATGGAGGCCGCCGCCGCGCGGTCGCGAGAGTTGGCATCGGGACAGGTCTGAGCCAGAGTTGCCCCATGGCAGCCGAGCGCCTGCACCTGCATCCCGTTCTCCCGGACGACTGGGAGAGCCACCGCGACATCCGGCTCGAGATGCTCCAGGACGCGCCCGATGCCTTCTGGTTCACCTATGCCGACGAAGCCGTCTTCGAGGAGGCGGACTGGCGTGACCAGATCGAGGGTGCGTGGCTCGTGCAGGCGCGTGACGACCAGGGCGTGCTCGGCAGCGCTGGCCTGGGCACCCATTGGGAGCTCGCACGGGCCACCACCGCCACCCTCTTCGGGATGTACGTCTCGCCCCGGGGCCGGGGACTCGGGGTCGGCGAGGCGCTCGTCCGCGCGGTCCTCGACGAGGCCCGCCGGCGTGGCAAGGACCACGTCGTGCTCGAGGTCGCGCACTCGAACGCCCCCGCCATCGCCCTCTACGAGCGGTGCGGCTTCGTCCCGACCGGGCTGACCCATCCGCACCCGCGCAACGCGGAGCTGCACGAGCTGGAGATGCGCGTCGACCTCTCCGCCTAGGGGATCGTAGCCAGCCGGCGCCCGGGGGTCGGTGAACGGGAGCCGGCTGGGCGGCATACCCCTCGTGTGCCTCGACAGCGTCGCTGCCGCTGAGGAAGTGTGGGCGCATGGAACTGCTCACCGTGCCCGTCGACAAGCCCGCCGACCTCAACGTCATCCTCGGCCAGAGCCACTTCATCAAGACCGTCGATGACCTCCACGAGGTGCTGGTCGGCACGAGCCCGCACCTGAGGTTCGGCCTCGCGTTCTGCGAGGCGTCGGGGGCGCGCCTGGTGCGGCACTCCGGCAACGACCCGGAGCTCGTGGAGCTCGCGACGAGCAACGCCCTCGCCATCGGCGCCGGTCACAGCTTCATCGTGTTCCTCCGCGACGGCTTCCCCGTCAACGTCTTGAACCAGGTCAAGAACGTGCCCGAGGTGTGCCGGATCTTCTGCGCGACGGCGAACCCGCTCGACGTCCTGGTCGCCGTCACCGACCGCGGTCGCGGCATCGTCGGCGTCATCGACGGGGAGCCGCCGCTCGGCATCGAGACAAATGCGGACATCGCGGACCGCAGGCAGCTTCTCCGCACGATCGGGTACAAGCTCTGAGGGATTGGTCACCCACCGTTCGCCGCCCCGCGGTCGCCGGTGGTCGGTGGTTCATGCCAAGGTGTCTCCATGAGCGAACTCACCGTGCGTTCCCTGACGGAAGACGACTGGGAGGCCTACCGAGCCGTCCGCCTCGAGGCGCTGCGGGAGTCGCCGGAGGCGTTCGTCGGCACCTTCGAGGAGGAGTCGACCTTTGACGAGGCCGTCTGGCGTGAGCGGATGAAGCGGTCCGTGCGCCTCGTCGCGGAGCAGGACGGCAAGCCGGTCGGCGTGGTGAGCGTGGGCCGTGCGAAGACCACCGACGAGGGCCAGGCCGGCGAGATCTTCGGTCTCTGGGTCACCCCCGAGCGGCGAGGTTCCGGCGTGGCGACCGCGCTCGTGCGGCGCGGTGCCGCCGAGGCCAAGGAAGCCGGACACACCCACGTCGTCTACTGGGTCGGCACCGAGAATGGCCGCGCCGTCGCCTTCGCCAGCGGCATGGGCTTCCGCCCAACCGACTTCCGTCGCCCGATGCGCGTCAGCAGCGCCGAGGACGGCGAGGAGGAAGCGGCGATGGTGCTGCCGCTCGGCGAGGACAAGGGTTCCTACCCGCACTTCTTACAGGTACCGTATGCCGCCCACCTCGCTTCCGGCGTCCCGGTCGCGGGTGGGCGGTCGGCTTTTCAGGGCCGGGCGGCGAACCGCTCGATGAGCTCGATCGGGCCGCTCACCACGAGGACGTGGTGGGCCGAGACCTTGGTGCTCGGCACGGCGTGCGTGAAGTCCTCGCCCGGTGCCTTGACGCCGACGACGGTGACGCCGTACTTCTTGCGGATCTGGGCCTGCTCGAGCGTGAACCCGATCGTCTCGGCCGGGGGCTTGAGCTTGACGATCGCGTAGTCGTCGTCGAACTGGATGTAGTCGAGCAGCCGACCGTTGACGAGGTGGGCGACGCGCCGCCCCGAGTCGGCCTCGGGCGAGATGACGTGGTGGACGCCGATGCGGTCGAGGATCCGCTTGTGCTCCGGCGACAGGGCCTTGGCCCAGATGGAGGGGACGCCCGCATCGACGAGGTTGGCCGCCGCGAGGACCGACGACTCGACCGACGAGCCGATCCCGACGATGGCGATCTTGATGCCGGCGTTGCTCACCATCTCGATGGCGTTCGCCTGTGCCATGTCCGCGTGGACGACCTTTGCGACCTTGTTGACGTAGGTCTCCGCGAGCGCGTTGTCCCGCTCGACCGCGATGACACGGGTGCCGAGCCGCGTCAGCTCGAGGGCGACAGCCGAGCCGAAGCGCCCGAGCCCGATGACCATGACGTCATCGTCGAAGAGGCGGTTGCGCGCCATGGGGTCCTCCGTGGGCAGGTGTGTGAAGAGGTAGCGTCTCCATCATGCCAACCCAGGCACGGGTCATCTGGGACCCCTCCTTCACGAAGTACGACTTCGGGCCGACCCACCCGATGGCCCCGATCCGGCTCGACCTGACGGCCCGGCTCTGCGAGGCGCTCGGCGTGTTCGACAACGAGGGAGTAGAGGTGGTGGGGGCCGAGCCGGCACCCGACGACGTGCTGGCCCGAGTGCACGACTCCGCCTACATCGCGGCGGTCCGCCGGGCGTCCCAGGACCCGAAGGCGGCGAACACGTCATACGGGCTTGGCACGGAGGACGACCCCGCCTACTCCGGCATGCACGACGCGAGCGCGCGCATCGCGGCCGGGACGATCGAGGTGTGCCGGGCGGTCTGGGAGGGCGAGGCCGAGCACGGGGTCAACTTCTGCGGTGGGATGCACCATGCGATGCGCGACCGGGCCTCCGGCTTCTGCATCTACAACGACATCGCCCTCGGCATCGACTGGCTGCTCGAGCACGGCGCGGAGCGGGTCGCGTATGTCGACGTCGACGTGCACCACGGCGACGGGGTCGAGCGGATCTTCTGGGAGGACCCCCGCGTCCTGACGATCTCCCTGCACGAGACGGGCCGGGCCCTCTTCCCCGGCACCGGGTGGCCGTCTGACGTCGGAGGGGTGGAGGCGACGGGGACCGCCGTCAACGTCTCGCTGCCGCCCGGGCTCGGTGACGCCGGGTGGCTGCGCGCGCTGCACGCCACGGCCATGCCGCTTGTGCGCGCGTTCCGGCCGGACGTCCTCGTCACCCAGCACGGGTGTGACACCCACGCCGAGGACCCCCTCGCCCACTTCGCGATCAGCGTCGACGCCCAGCGGTCCGCCGCCGACGCCCTGCACCGGCTCGCCCACGAGGTGTGCGGCGGCAAGTGGGTCGCCGTCGGCGGAGGCGGCTACGAGGTCGTCGACGTCGTGCCCCGCACGTGGACCCACCTGACCGCGATCGCAGCGCACGCGCCGATCAAGCCGTCGACGCCGGTGCCCCAGGGATGGCGCGACTACGTGCAGCAGGTGTCGGGTCGGCCCGGGCCAGCCCGGATGGGGGACCTCACGACCGAGGACGGCCCGGTCTGGTGGCGGTCCTGGGACATGGGCTACGACCCGAACGACGCTGTCGACCGGGCCGTGATGGCAACCCGGCAGGCGGTGTTCCCGCTGCACGGGCTGGACGTCTACTTCGACTGAGCCCTCGCGCGAAGGACCGGTCGGGGGGCCTCCGGGGGAACGGCTACGATCGGCGCATGTTCCATCTGGACGTGGACATTCCCGAGGCCATCCGCCCGCTCGCATGGCTCCTCGGCCACTGGGAGGGCGCGGGAGTCGTCGGCTACCCGACGATCGAGTCCGCCCACTTCGGGCAGGAGATCGACGTCACCCACGACGGGCGCGGGTTCCTCAAGTGGGAGAGCCGCGCCTGGATCCTCGACTCGGAAAGCGGACAGAAGGTCCGCCCGGCCGCGGTCGAGTCCGGCTTCTGGCGACCCCAGGAGAACGGTGAGGTCGAGCTGCTCCTCGTGCACCCGACCGGCATCGTCGAGATGTACGTCGGCACGATGGAGCCGGCCAAGATCCAGCTGCGCACCGACGCCGTGGTCCGCTCGCCGCACGCCAAGGAGTACACGGGAGCGACCCGGTTGTACGGCCTCGTCGAGTCGCAGCTGATGTGGGTCATGGACATGGCGGCCGCCGGCCAGCCACTGCAGAGCCACGTCTCTGCGACCCTCAAGCGGGTGGAATGACCCGCTTGCGCCCCTCGTTCCACCAATGTGAGTGATTCCGTGACCGAGACGACTGGCCCCGACGTGACGAACCCCGACACGGAGGCAGCCGCGCCCAAGGCGCCGAGCCCGCTGCTGGGCCTGCCGGGCGCGGTGGCCGGCGAGGGGCCGACGGCGTCGGTCGCGGTCCACTACGGCGACCCGATGCGTGAGCAGCGCCTCCTCGAGGAGGGCCTCGCCGTGGTCGACCTCTCGCACCGCGACGTCCTCACCGTCACAGGCCCCGAGCGGCTCAGCTGGCTGCACTCGCTCACCACGCAGCACCTGCTCGGCCTGCCGCCCCGGGAGTCGCGCGAGGCGCTGATCCTCACCCCGAAGGGCAAGGTCGAGCACTCCCTCCACCTGGTCGACGACGGCGAGACGACGTGGATCACGACGGAGCCCGGGGCCGGCCCAGCCCTGGCGGACTGGCTCGACAAGATGCGCTTCATGCTGCGCGTCGAGGTCGCCGACGTCACCGAGCAGTGGGCCGTGCTCGGTGAGCCGCACGGGGCCGAGTCCGCCGCCGGAGAGCCCCTCGCCTGGCGGGATCCCTGGCCCGGCCTCGTCGGGGACACCGTGGCCTACGGCCCCGAGGAGGGCCACCCCGGCGCCGACTGGCACTGGCGCGAGGTCCTCGTGCAACGCGCGAATCTTCTTGCTGCCACAGAGGATCGGCCCCTAGCCGGTCTGTGGGCGCTCGAAGCGCTCCGCATCGCCGCGTGGCGCCCCCAGCTCGGGCACGAGACGGACCACCGCACGATCGTCCACGAGGTCGACTGGCTCCGCACCGCGGTCCACCTGCACAAGGGCTGCTACCGCGGCCAGGAGACCGTCGCCCGCGTCCACAACCTCGGCCGCCCACCTCGGCGACTGGTCTTCCTCCACCTCGACGGATCCGGTCACACCCTCCCGGCGGAGGGCGCCGAGGTGTATGCCGCTGACCGGGCAGTCGGTCACGTGACCTCCGTGGGCCGTCACCACGTCGACGGGCCGATCGCGCTCGCGATCATCAAGCGCAACACCGACCCGCACGCCGACCTGCTCGTCGACGGCATCAGCGCGGCCCAGACGGTCATTGTCGCCCCCTGATCGCCCGTCGGCACCCCTTCCCGGTCTTCGCGAACGGTCCGCTCGAGGTCGAACGCGTCGGTATGCCGTCCCGCTCGCTCATCAACACCGGGTTCGCTGCGCGAACCGGACTGGCAGGATGGCGCCATGAGCACCGCTGCCACGCTGATCACGGTCGCGCCCACGGGCGCCGAGACCGCCAAGGCCGACTTCCCGGCCCTCCCCACGACACCCGAGGAGCTGGTCGAGACGGCGGTCGCCTGTGAGGGCGCCGGCGCCGGGCTCATCCACATCCACGTGCGCGACAAGGAGCACCAGCCGACCCTCGACCCCGTCTTCCTGCGCGAGGCCGTCGCGGCGGTCCGGGAGGCGACCGACCTTGTCGTGCAGCTCTCGACCGGCGGGGCGGTGACGGACCCGCTCGAGGCCCGGCTCACGGTCCTCGACGCAGACCCCGACTCGTGCTCGCTCACCTGCGGCACGACCAACTTCGGGGACGGCGTCTTCCTCAACCCCTGGGGCTTCATGGTCGACCTCTACCGGCAGGCCCAGGAGCGCGAGGTCGTGCCGGAGTTCGAGATCTTCGAGCTCGGCCACGTCCACGCCTTGCGCCGCCTCATCGAGCAGTGCGGTCTGCCGTATGGCGGCAAGGTGCACGTCGACTTCGTCATGGGCGTCCCCGGGGCGATGCCCGGCACGCCGCAGACGCTCATGGCGGGCCTGGACCTGCTTCCCCCGGAGACCACCAGCTGGTCCGCGACCGGGATCGGCCGGTCGCACCTGCCCATCGTCGCCGCGGCCCTGGCTGCCGGCGGCCACCTCCGCGTCGGCATGGAGGACAACCTGATGTTCGCCAAGGGCCAGCCGGTAGGCCACAACCGTGAGCTGGTCGCCCGAGCCGCCGAGGTGGCGACGCTGATGCAGCGCCCGCCGATGTCGACGACAGAGGCGCGAGCCATGCTCGGGATCAAGGACCGCCGCAGCCGGTGAACCCGGCCGGCGGTCGGGTGCCAGTGCGAGCGGGGGCCGGATGAGCGGCATACAGCCGGGGCGCGGCCGAGGCGTGTGGCTGGCCTCACGCTAACCAAAGTTTGCATTCTGCTTGCTGCAGTTAGCATACTGGTGGCGTGAGCAAGCTCCCGCTACCCGACCTCGGGGCGTACCTGCGCGAACAGCGCGAGAACGCCCAGTTGTCGCTGCGGCAGCTGGCGGAGCTCGCCGGTGTCTCCAACCCCTACCTCTCGCAGATCGAGCGGGGGCTGAAGAGGCCCAGCGCCGAGATCCTCCAGCAGATCGCGCGTGCACTTCAGGTGTCCGCGGAGTCGCTCTACGTCCGCGCCGGCATCCTCGATGAGCGGGTCTCGGACCCGGTGGCCGCGGCGGACGTCCTCTCAGCCATCGCGGCCGACCCGGTCCTCACCGAGCGTCAGCGCGCGCTGCTCGTCGAGCTCTATCTCTCCTTCGTCGGCCACGCCGCCGGGGAGGAGCCCCAGACCACCAGCCGGACGCTACGTGGCGCCGCCACGCAGGGTCGGCGCATGTCGCGCGGGGGAGTGTCCGACGCGACAACCAAGGAGGAATGAGATGGCACTAGGCAAGAAGCTCGTCAGCGCGGTCAAGCAGGCTCAGAAGCAGGCGGAGGCCACGGTCGCCGAGGTCCGGGGGGTTCTCGACGCGCGGCTGTCCGACGCGAACGTCGACCCGGTCCCGTTCTACGCCGTCATCGGCGCCGCGAACCGCGCAGTCGACACGATCAAGCACGCGGGCGAGCAGCTCGAGGCGGTGCGCAAGCAGGCCAACGCCGCGGATCTTCGCGAGGGCGCGCGCAACGAGGCGGCCGAGCTGCAGCGGGAGCTGCAGAAGCGGATCGCCGACCTGCAGATCCGTGCAGCGGAGATGCAGAAGATCGCCGGTCAGCTCGCCGAGAAGGTCCTGGCCCGTGCGCAGGACCTCCCCGCCCAGGTCATGAACCAGGGCCTCGTCCTCGCGAGCAACGCCAAGGACCAGTACGACGCTGCCGCCGACCGGGGTGAGCGTGTCGTCTCGGAGATGAGGAGCCACGCCGACCAGGCGACCGACGAGGCCGCCGCAGCCGCGGAGGCCCTCGCCACACCGCCGACCAGTGAGGCCGTTCCCGCGCCGACCGGTAGGGCCGTTCCCACCCCGCCGAGCGAGACCACTGTGGCGCCGACCGGCGGGGCCGTTCCGGCGCCGACCGGGGAGGCCATCGCCACGCCGACGGGCGAGGTCCCGGCCACCGTCGTCGACGCGGATGACGACCTGACCCAGACCGTCGCCGAGGCGGTCCAGGACGAGGCCGAGGAGCTCAAGGAACAGCTCCAGGGATCCGCCAGCGCCCTTGACGAGGCCGCCAGCCCGGAGGCGCCGGCCGCGAAGAAGGCGCCGGCCAAGAAGGCGACACCGCGCACGGTGAAGGCGGCCACGAAGAAGTCGGCCGCCACGAAGTCGACGGCGGCCAAGTCGACCGCCAAGAAGTCCACGACCAAGTAGGCGTAGTCCACCTCGAACGAGTGAGATCTCGCCCCGAGCAGGGGGGGCGCCCCCCAAACAGGGGGGGGGCGCAGGGAGAAAAAAGGGAAGGGTTGTTAAAAATCTTTTTTAATTTTTATTAATATTTCCAAATTTA
>NZ_JBQCCV010000181.1:0-11652 GCF_051961875.1 Intrasporangium sp.
TGTGCGGTGCAGATGTTGGAGGTGGCCTTCTCCCGGCGGATGTGCTGCTCGCGGGTCTGCAGCGCGAGGCGATACGCGGGCTGTCCGGCGGAGTCGACCGAGACCCCGACGAGACGGCCCGGCAGCTGCCGCGCGAGGCCCTGGTGGACGGCCATGTAGCCGGCGTGCGGCCCGCCGAAGCCCATCGGGACGCCCAGCCGCTGGGCGCTGCCGACGGCGATGTCGGCGCCCCACTCCCCCGGCGCCGCGAGGAGGGTCAGGGCGAGCAGGTCGGCGCAGGCGGTCACCAGTCCCTTGACGGAGTGGACCGCGTCGGTCAGCGCCCGCCAGTCGACGATCTCGCCGGTCGCGCTGGGGTACTGCACGATGACACCCGCGACCGGGCGGTCGGAGGCGGCGGCAGCGAGCTGCGCGGCGTCCGAGACGGAGGTGAGGTCGGTGACGACGAGGGGCAGCCCGAGGGCATCCGCGCGGGTCTGCATGACTGCGATGGACTGCGGGAAGACGCGCTCGTCGACGAGCACGACGGCGTCCGCCCCCGACCGGGTGGCGCGGTGCATGAGCGACATCGCCTCGGCAGCAGCCGTCGCCTCGTCGAGGAGGGAGGCGCCCGAGATCGGCAGGCCGGTCAGGTCACTGATGACGGTCTGGAAGTTGAGCAGAGCCTCGAGCCGACCCTGTGAGATCTCCGGCTGGTACGGGGTGTAGGCGGTGTACCAGGCCGGGTTCTCGAGGACGTTGCGCCGGACGACCGGCGGGGTCACGGTGCCGTAGTAGCCGAGCCCGATCAGGGAGCGGACGACCGTGTTGCGTGAGGCGAGCTCACGCAGCTCCTCGATGACCGCGCTCTCGCTGGGTGCCGCCTCGAGGTCGAGCCGCTCGGTCGAGCGGATGGCAGCGGGGATGGCCCGGTCGCACATCGCATCGAGCGACGGCTGGCCCACCACCTTGAGCATGTGCGCGACGTCCTCGGGGCCTGGCCCGACGTGGCGTGCGACGAAGTCGGACAGCCCGGTGACGGTCTGGTCGGTCGGCTGGGCGATCGGCATGGTCTGCTCCTGACGGGGTCGAGCGGTCTACGCTCCCCGTCTGTCGACCGCTCAGGATCTCCAGATGTGCCTCGCCTGCGCGGTCCGGGCGCCTGAGAGGTTCCGGGGATGTTGCCCCTTCGGCGCCTCGCAGGTGGCAGCACCTCGAGGACTCTCCCGCGCAGGGTCGATCAGCAGGATCGAATCTACCAGTGGGTGCGGGTCGGTCACGCCATGCGGCGCGCCCGGCGAGCGGACAGCTCGTCATCGGGGTGCGCGGCGGGGACACCGTCGTCCGCTCGCTCGCTCGGCAGCTCGGCGAGCTCGCCCTCGACCTCGCGCCAGACCCGGCCGACCGCGATGCCGAACACACCCTGTCCGCCCTGGACGAGGTCGATGACCTCGTCGGCGGAGGTGCACTCGTAGACCGAGGCGCCATCGCTCATCAGGGTGATCTGCGCGAGGTCGTCGACCCCACGGTCACGCAGGTGGGTGATGGCCACGCGGATCTGCTGGAGGGACACGCCCGTGTCGAGCAGTCGCTTGACGACCTTCAGGACCAGGATGTCGCGGAAGCCGTAGAGGCGCTGTGTGCCGGACCCGGTCGCACTGCGCACGGACGGCTCCACGAGGCCGGTGCGGGCCCAGTAGTCGAGCTGACGGTAGGTGATGCCCGCGGCCTTGCAGGCCGTGGTGCCCCGGTAGCCCGTGTCCTCGTCGAGGTCGGGCAGATGGTCGTCGAACAGGAGTCCCTGCGCGGCGGGCGGCGTGGCGTGCCGGTGAGTGTCCTGCGTGGCGGCCATGCCAACCTCCTGACTGGTGCGGTCCCCGAAACGTGCGGGTTGGGGGCCGGCGGGTGACACGTGGATAACTACAACATCGTGGTTTATCACGACGGTAGTTCCGCGCCCCCCAGCCGTCAAACATCTGGGCGCCGCGGGAGCCGGCGTGTCGCCACCCTCACCTTGAAGTGGAAGGTCAGGCCCCGGGCGAGCTGTCCGGATTCTCCGGCTTGTCGAAGTCCTCGGCCGAGACGTGGTCGAGGAACTCCTTGAACCGCTCGACCTCGTCGTCCTCCTCGGAGGAGACGACGATGGCGGCCTCGTCGAGGACCGCCGGGTCGACGAAGACCTTCGCATCGGTCCGGAGGGCCAGGGCGATCGCGTCGGAGGCGCGCGAGCTCACCTCGGTGTTGCCGTCGATGATGAGCGCGGCGTGGAAGACCGAGTCCTTGAGCGCGACGATGCGCACCTCCGTCAGGGTGTGCCCGAGCACGGCGAGCATGTCGCGCATGAGGTCGTGCGTCATCGGCCGGGGAGGCACGACGCCCTGTTGGGCATATGTGATCGCCGCCGCCTCTGGTGCCCCGATCCAGATCGGCAGGTACCGCCCGCCGTCGCGCTCACGCAGCAGGACGATCGGGTGGTTCGTCGGCATCTCGACGCGGACCCCGAGCACATCGACCTCTCTCACGCTCCCACCGTACCTCCCGCGGGAACGCTTGCGTCAGCGGTCGATCCCGGCCTTGACGAGGGCCACGTGGAGGGCGATGCACGACGCGAGCATCTCTGCGGTGACATCCTCGCGGACCTCGCCGCGGGTCGTGGAGAGCACCTGCTGGACGAGCCCGATCTCGCGGTCGGCGGCGGTGCGGAAGGTGCGAAGGTGGCGCGCCTCCAGCCCGTGCTCCGCGAGACGGGCCGCGGCGACCGCGATGTCGAGGTCGTGCGCGTCGAACAGGCCGGAGGGATCCGGATCGAGCAGGCCGAAGTTCTCGAGCGCGTGGAAGGTCTCCCGGTCGAGGCCGGACGCGGAGCGCAGCTCGGGGCCGGTCATCGACAGCGCCGGTCTGGACAGCAGGGCGGCTGGCTCGGGCACGTCGGTGTCCGGGGCCGGTGCCGGCACCCGCGGCAGCCCCCCGGGCTGCTGCGGCTCGGTCAGGCCCCGGTCCAGTGCGTCCAGGGCGTCCTTGATGACGCGAAGCGGCCAGTACCGGTCGCGCTGGGCGGCGAGGATGTAGCGCAGCCGTTCGACGTCATCCTCCGAGTAGGTCCGGTAGCCGGCAGGCGTCCGGTCGGGGGTCAGCAGACCCTCGGCCTCGAGGAATCGGATCTTGGAGGGGCTGAGGTCGGGGAACTCGTCTGTGAGCCGGGCGAGGAGCCGACCGATCGTCAGGCGTGCCGCCATCCGGGCGCGTCAGTCGGCGTAGTAGACGAGGCGGAACTTGCCGATCTGTACCTCGTCGCCCGTCGACAGGACGGCCTCGTCGATCCGCTCCCGGTTCACGTAGGTCCCGTTGAGGGAGCCGGCGTCCCGCACGAGGTAGCCGTCGCCCTGGCGCACGAAGGCGGCGTGCTTGCGCGAGACGGTGACGTCGTCGAGGAAGATGTCGGAGTCGGGGTGCCGGCCTGCCGTCACCTGGTCGTCGTCGAGCAGGAACCGGGCACCGGTGTTGGGCCCCCGCTGCACGATGAGCAGCGCCGTTCCAGGCCGCAGGGCGCCGATGGTGGCCCGGTCCTCCGAGCTCAGCCCGGCCCGGCCCTCCGGGTGCTCGACCTCGGCACCGGGGACTCCCGAGAACCGCATGGTGCGCGGTTCGATGTTGACATCGTCGTGCTCGCGCGGGGTCGTGGCGTCATCGTGCTCGTCGCTCACGCTGCGGTCCTCCTTGTCCGTGTGTCGCAGGGTCCTCCTGCTCACACGATAGTTCACGCGGGCTCCCCCTGAGCCCCTGCCCACCCCGCCTCAGGACGCGAGGGATGCCTGGTAGTCGGCGGCGTTCATGAGATCGTCGAGCGCGGACGGGTCCTCGGGCCGCAGCTCGAACATCCAGCCCTCGCCGTACGGGTCGCTGTTGATCAGCTCCGGGGCACCGTCGAGAGCCTCGTTGACACCCGTCACCTCGCCTGCCAGCGGGGCGAAGATGTCGCTCACCGACTTGGTCGACTCGACCTCGCCGCAGGCGTCACCGACGGCCAGGGTGTCCCCGAGCGCGGGGAGCGAGACGTAGACGACGTCACCGAGGGCGTCCTGCGCGAACGCCGTGATGCCGATCCGGACGGTCTCGCCGTCGCCACGGACCCACTCGTGGTCGCTGGTGTAGCGCAGGTCGTTCGGGTAGCTGAGGTCGCTCATGTCGCTCCTGTCGTCATGGGTTCCGACGCCCGGGGGTGGAGTCGGCACGAGGAGAGGATGCCATGGAGCGCCGCTCTTGCACAGGAGGAGGGCTCGGCGGGTCACTCGCCGGGGGTGGCATGCGTGAGCGGCGTCGCCTGGTGGATGGACGTCACCCTGAGGTCGTCGACTTCGGTCACCGCTGCCGCCCCACCCTTCTGCCGCACGCTCTCGATGACGCCACCCGGGATGGCCATCGCCGAGGCAAGGGTCTTGGAGTCCCCGATCGCCTTGACCTCGATCGGTCGCTGCACGCGGTGTCCGTCAACGAGGATGGCCCCGTCCTGGGTGCCGATGAACGTCGAGGCGACGACCCGCACTCCGCCGACGTCGATCGCCTCGGCACCGGCGTCGCGCAGCTCCTGGATGAGGTCCAGCACGACGGGGCCGGTCACCGCGCGGTCGGGGTCACTGATCATCAGGCGGATGCCGGGGCCGTGGGCGGGCAGGGCGCCGGCGAGGATGCCCAGCGTGTCGACGCGCTTCTCGGCCTGCTGCATCGCCTCCGCCGTGTCGCCGGTGCCGTTCTTGAGCCGGTCCCGGGTGGCCTCCAGCTCGCGGACCTGCTGGTCGAGCCGGGACGACCGGAGCGACAAGTCGTCCAGGACTCGAACGAGGTCGCTCTGGCTGAGGTCTTCAAGTCCGCGGGAGTTCGTCAGCTGGACCTGGGTGGCGATGGCGGTGCCGAGGAGGATGGCGAGGATCGCGGACAGGACGTTGGCCTTGGTCGGCCGTGGCCGGCCCATGCGAAACAGCCGGCGCCAGGCCGAGCGGCCATCGACCGGCCCCATGCCGGTCCCGGTGGCGTCTGCCTGCTCAGGTCCTGCCTGCTCGGGTCCTGCCTGCTCGGTCATGTCAGGCCCGGAAGAGGTGGCGCCGGATCGAGGCGACGTTGGAGAAGATCCTCACGCCGAGGACGACGACGACGCCCGTGGACAGCTGCGAGCCGACGCCCAGCTGGTCGCCGAGGAAGACGATGAACGCCGCGACGATGACGTTGGAGAGGAACGAGACGACGAAGACCTTGTCGTTGAAGATGCCGTCGAGTACCGCCCGGACCGCCCCGAACACGGCGTCGAGCGCCGCGATGATGGCGATCGGCAGGTAGGGCTGGAGCCAGAGCGGCACGGAGGGGTCCAGGAACAGCCCGATCAGCAGGCCGATGAGCAAGCCGATGGCCGGGATCACCTCGTTGCCCCTTCCTCGAGGTCCTGTGGGAGCCCGCTCATGGTCGCGAGCCCGTCGGTCCGCCAGATGGTACGTCGGATCCCGCGCGCTCTGCGAACTCGAGGTGCAGCGCGGAGTCGCCCGGAACCGTCAGGGACTTCGAACCGGCGAAGGCCGCCCGGATACCGAACTGCTTCGTCAGCTGGTCGAGGTAGATCCCTGCGAACGAGGGACCGAAGACACGCTGCATCTGGTCGGGATCCCCGAGCGCGGTCACGACATAGGGCCGCGACAGTGGCCTGAAGTCGACGATGATGGCCTGTCCGGCGAAGCGGATGGCCGCAGTGGACGTGAGCCGGTGCCCGTTGATCGAGATCGCCTCCGCGCCGGCGCCCCACAGCCCGTTGACGATGATCTGTAGGTCGGCGGAGGCCACTCTCCCGGAGTTGAAGCCGCTGCTCGGGCGGTCGCCTGTCTGAACGTCCGTCCCGTTGCTGGCGGCGTCGTCGAGGGTCAGGGTAAGCCCCGGCCCGGTCAACGGGACGGCACCGGCCGCGACGCCGTAGTCCTTGATTCGCGCGGTGAGGTCGGGCGCGCCGGCCTGTGCCAGGGCGGTCTCCTCGTAGCCGCGCACCTGCTTGGTCAGGTTCTGGATCTGGGCCTCGCTGCCGGCAGCGTGCGCCTGCAGGGTCTCGATCCGCTGGATCAGCTCGGCTCTGGCTTGGGTCGCGGCGGTCGGCTTGGGGCGAAGAGCCTTCGCACCGACGGCGAACATGAACCCGATGAGCAGTGCCATGACGACGACGATGACGGTGCGGGTCGTGGTCGCCTGCGGCAGGCCCGCGGTCCGCCGGCGCCGGGCCGCCTCTTCGTAACCGGGGTCGAGCGGTCGCCTGATCATCGAGGTGATCAGGGTCATCGAGGCGTCCGGAGCCCTGGGCGGGGTGGAGATCATCGCGCCCTCGGGGCCCCTGGTCGGTGACGTGTCCGCGAGAGGACGAACTGGGCCTGGATCCCGTAGAGGATCGCGGCGAACCAGTAGAGGACAAGGCCCCACCAGGCGAACCCCCAACCGATGGGGCGCGCGAGGTCACCGATGACGTCGCTCCGGTGGGCGAGCAGCAGCAGCGGGAACGCGTAGAGGAGGTTGAAGGTCGCCGCCTTG
This sequence comes from Intrasporangium sp., assembly GCF_051961875.1. Classification (GTDB taxonomy): domain Bacteria; phylum Actinomycetota; class Actinomycetes; order Actinomycetales; family Dermatophilaceae; genus Intrasporangium_A. The sequence continues at coordinate 6,535 of NZ_JBQCCV010000181.1, forward strand.
CCGACGAAGTGGACCGGCAGGCCGATCTGCCCGCGGCTGCGGAGATAGAGGAGCATGACGAGCATGACCGCCTCGCGTGCGAGCAGCAGGACGAGGAACCAGAGCGGGATGATGCCGCGCCAGGAGAGCCCGATGAGGGTCGAGAGGATGTAGAGCCGGTCGGCGATGGGGTCAAGGAACTGACCGAGGCGTGACTCCATGTGGAAGGTCCGGGCGATCTTGCCGTCGGCATAGTCCGTGATGCCGGAAAGTGCGAGCACGACGAGGGCGAGCCCGTCGTGGCGGCTGACGATGGCCCACAGGAAGACCGGCACCCCGGCGAGGCGGAGCATCGACAGGACGTTGGGGAGCGTCAACACCCGCTCGGACACGGTGCCCGTGCGCGCGGATTCTCCCAGGTCCTCTGTCACAGGCAGAGCCTAACCGTCAGGCGCCCCTGTTCCCGACAGCGGCCCGCCGTCCCGCCGACGGCCTCGGAGCTCTATGCCCTGCACCTCTCCCGACCCGTGCCCTGCTATCGATCGAAGGCCTCGAGGGTCGCCGTGGCCGCGACGGCATACACGGCGTGGGGGACGATGTCGGCCACCCAGGACGACGCCGGCCACTTCCGGGGGTCCGTCACACCCAGCAGGGCCATGGGGCCGTTCCCGGCCGTCATCGCCAGCGCTCCCGACACGGCGAGCGTGGCGGCCGGCCCACGCGCCCATCCGGCACCACGCAGTGCGCCGAGCACCATGCCGGCGCCGACGCCGGTGGCGATGCCGAGCAAGGGAGCCAGCCCTGACTTGCGAGCCTGCCGTTGCTCCTCGCTCCCGGGCACCGACACCCCGAGAAGCTCGGCCGTACGTTCAACGGTCTGCTCGGGCGTCGAGCTGCTGGGGCGGCCGCGCAGCACCATGTCGAGGTAGGTCGCCGCGTTGAGCGCGGTGGTCCCAACCGCACCGGCGATGAGCCCTCGGACGATTGACGTCGCCATGGCGCTCCCCCTACCCGCATCTGCCGGGGTGACACGAGATCCGGGCCGGGTCGGCGCCCAGTGAGGGTGCGAAGCTTCGTCCGCCGCCGGTCACCAGTGGCGGTTGATCCACTCCCAGGCGTCCTGCGGGAGCCAGCCCTGCTTCTCGTCGCGGGATACGTCGACAACGAGCAGGCAGTCCCCAGTGGAGGTGTGCCTGTGCAGGCGATCCGCGAGCGCGTTGCAGGTCAGTGACGTGTCCACCAGCCACGTGGAGTCGAGGTAGTGCCACCAGTCGCCGGCGGACTTGATCTCGTCCTGCAGCTTCGCATACGTCCGCCCGGGCCGCTTCAGGTCGTATGTGATGAGCCGGACTGCCATCACCCTCCCCTTTCGTCGGGGTCCTGCCATTCAGGAGGGCTATGTGACCATCATGCCCAATGGCCGGGACTTGGTCCCCTGGCCGGTGTGGGCACATTGCACGGACATCGGCAGAGACAGCGACCGAGAAAGCGAGAGGCGGCCTCCGGTTCACGCGGAGACCGCCTCTGACCTGCGGTTTCTTCGGTCGGGCTGACAGGATTTGAACCTGCGACCCCTTGACCCCCAGTCAAGTGCGCTACCAAGCTGCGCCACAGCCCGTCACCCCGCTTCCGGGGCGTCTGAACCTTAGCGCACGGGTGGCCGGAGGTCGTAATCGGTCAGGCGGGCCCGTTACCGCCCCCCGGCTGCCCCGACCCGGTAGCGTCGGGGCACCGCCGGCTGTGCGGGGACAGCCCAGTCCACTCAACGGAGAGCAGGCACATGTTCAGATCAGTTCGCCGAATGATCTTGGCTGCCGGGGCCATCCTCGGCCTCGTCACGGTCCCAGCCATCACGGCCACAGCCATCACCGGTGGGAACGCCGACGGCAACGGACACCCCAACGTCGGGATGATCCTCTTCTTCGACGGGACCGGCACCTATCGCTGCACGGCCACCCTCGTCACACCCACGGTCCTCCTTACCGCCGCCCACTGCACGGACGGCACCGTCGGCAAGACCATTGTCACCTTCGACTCCGTCATCGCGGAGAAGGCGCCGAGCGAGACACCGAAGGCCGACCCGGCGAAGGGCTACACGCAGAGCGGGTCGTTCACCGACGTCCGGGGCCGCACCTGGTGGGCCGGTACCGCGGCCACGCACCCCGCCTACTCCGACTTCACGGACCTGAAGAACTGGAACGACGTCGGTGTCGTCAGGCTCGATCAGGCCCCGCAGGGCATCACGCCCGCCAAGCTCGCTCCGACGAACTACCTTGACACCGTTGCCCGTCGCGACCTCGCCCACACACTGTTCACGATCGTCGGCTACGGCACCGAGGTCCGCAAGCCTGACAGCGGCCCGCAGAAGCCGACCCCCCAGTCCTACCCGCTGATCCGGCGGGTGGCCGAGGCACCGGGCCAGAAGCTGACACCGCAGATCCTCCAGGTCAACGGCAACCCGAACGACGTCCGCGGCACCGGGGGCAGCTGCTTCGGTGACTCGGGAGGACCCTCCTTCAAGGACGGCTACCAGGTCACGGTCACCAGCTATGGCTACACGGACAACTGCCGGTACATCGACGGCCTCCAGCGCGTCGACATCCCGGTCGTCCAGAACTGGCTGAAGGGCTTCGGGGTCAACCCCGGCTGACACACCAGGGAGGTATGCCGCTCACCGCGCTTTCCGTCCGGAGGCTGAGTGAGCGGCATACCTCTTCTTCGTTCAGCGGCGCCGCTTCTCGCGGACGCGCACGGACAGCTCGATCGGTGTCCCCTCGAAGCCGAACTCCTCGCGCAGCTTGCGCTCGAGGAATCGGCGGTAGCCGGCTTCGATGAACCCCGAGGCGAACACGACGAACCGTGGCGGCCGCGTCGAGGCCTGCGTCGCGAAGAGGATGCGCGGCTGCTTGCCGCCCCGGACCGGGTGCGGGTGTCCCGCGACGACGGAGCCGAGGAAGGCGTTGAGCCGCGAGGTCGGCACGCGCCGGTCCCACGAGTCGAGAGCCGTCTCTAGGGCGGGCACGAGCCGGTCGAGGTGACGCCCCGTGCGTGCCGAGACGTTGGCCCGCGGTGCCCACGGGACCTGGACGAGCTCCTTCTCGATCTCGCGTTCCAGGTAGTAGCGGCGCTCCTCGTCGAGGAGGTCCCACTTGTTGTAGGCGATGACGAGGGCACGGCCGGAGTCGATGACCTGCTGGATGACCCGGATGTCCTGCTCGGCGATGGGCTGCTCGGCGTCGATGAGCACGATGGCCACTTCCGCCTTCTCGAGGGCCGCCTGGGTGCGGAGCGAGGCATAGAAGTCCGCTCCGCGCGTCTGGTGCACGCGCCGACGGATCCCGGCCGTGTCGACGAACCGCCATGTGCGTCCGCCGAGCTCGATGAGCTCGTCGACCGGGTCGCGAGTCGTGCCGGCGACGTTGTCGACGACGACCCGCTCGGTGCCGGCCATCTTGTTGAGCAGGCTCGACTTGCCGACGTTCGGGCGCCCGAGCAGGGCCACCCGGCGCGGGCCACCGGGCGCGAGCGCCCCCTTGGCGGACACGTCCGGGAGCACCTCGAGGACGGCGTCGAGGGCGTCTCCGCTCCCCCGCCCATGGAGGGCGGAGACGGGCCAGGGCTGGCCCAGGCCGAGGTTCCAGAGCATCGCGGCGTCGGCCTCGCCCCGCTGGTCGTCGACCTTGTTGGCGACGAGCACGACGGGCTTGCCCGAGCGCCGGAGCAGCTTGACGACCGCCTCGTCGTCGTCGGTTGCGCCGACGGTCGCGTCGACGACGAACATGACGACGTCTGCCAGCTCGATCGCGATCTCGGCCTGCTCCGCCACGCGCAGGTGGATGCCGGTCGCGTCGGCCTCCCAGCCACCCGTGTCGACGAGCATGAAGCGGCGGCCGGACCACTCGGCCTCGTAGGAGACTCGGTCGCGGGTCACCCCAGGGACGTCCTCGACGACCGCCTCGCGGCGCCGGAGGATGCGGTTGACCAGGCTCGACTTGCCTACGTTCGGACGGCCGATCACCGCCACCACGGGCAGTGGTGCAGCCGTCACCGCGTCGGCGCCAACACGGCCCTCGCCCTCGATGAGGGCCCGGTCCTCCGGGCTCAGCTCGAACTCGGAGAGCCCTGCGCGCAGGGCCCGCTCGACGGAGGTGTCGTCGGGCGAGATCGGTTCGCCCTCCGGGCGTGCGGTCTCGTCTGTCACGGTGTCCTCTCATCGGTTGTGGGGCTGGACGACCCATTCTCCCACCGCGCCGACCGCACATGGTCCGCGAGCGTCACCCGCAGCTGCTCGGTCGCCGCCCGCAGCCGGTCCCGGCCCGGCAGCGACCGGTCCGCCTCGAGAGTTAACGGCTCACCGAAGTCGACCGTGATAGGCGAGAGCGGAACCGGCCACGTGCCGGCCGACCGACCGGGCAGGCGGGTCCCCAGGACCGCGACCGGGACGATCGGGGCGCCGGCGCGCAGGGCGAGCCACGCAGCTCCCTGGTTGACCTGCTCGACGTCACCATCCCGGCGCGTGCCCTCCGGGAAGATGCCGACGGCGCCGCCCCCCTCGAGCACCGCGCCCGCGACGGCGAGCGCGGTTCGGTCCCCGACCGTCCGGTCGATGGGGATCTGCCCCACCGCGTCGAGGACCCGGCCGAAGAAGCCGGTGAAGGCCTCCTGCTTGACGAGGAAGGTCACCGGCCGCGGGGCGAGCGAGAAGACCACCGGTCCGTCGAGGAACCCGGCATGGTTCGCGACGAGGATGATGGGGCCGTGGGCGGGCACCCGCTCGGCATGACGGCGCCGACCGCGGTATGCGGTGTGGAACAGCGTGGTCCCGACCCACCGTCCCAGGCGTGGCCGCCAAGGCGACGGCGGGGCAACGGCGCTCATTGACGGGCGGCGGAGACGATCTGCAGGACGGCCGCGACGGACTGGGCGAAGTCGAGGTCCGACGTGTCGAGGGTCGTCACGCCGTCGGCCGCCACGGTGAACTCGGAGACCGAGGAGTCGGCCCGGTCGCGGTCGATGATCTGGGTGCGGGTGGCCGCCACCGATGCCGCGTCGGCGGCGCCGTGCAGCTCCCGGGACCGGCGCGCCAGGCGGGCCTCCTCGGAGGCGGTGAGCAGGATGCGCACCGGCGCATCGGGGGCG
>NZ_JBQCCV010000182.1:0-18592 GCF_051961875.1 Intrasporangium sp.
CGACTTCAACGGTGCCCAGCCCGACTCGGCCCTCGTCGAGGACGCCTTCGCCACCTGGAAGGCCGAGATCGCCAAGGCCGACGAGTGGCTCGACGCCCACGCCGACGCGGACCTCTCCGAGCATGTCAGCGTGCACGACGAAACCGCCTCGGTCCGTGACATCCTCGTGCACGTCATCGAGGAGTACGCCCGGCACGCCGGCCACGCGGACCTGCTCCGGGAGTGCATCGACGGCCGCACCGGCCAGTAGCGATCTGCCTCCGCGTTCGAGGTGATCCCCGGACACGACTGACCGGTAGATACCTCGAACCAGGGACCTGCCTCGTCGTTCGAGGTAATCCCCGGACACGACTGACCGGTAAATACCTCGAACCAGGGGCCCGCCTTCTCGTTCGAGGGCTCCGCGGCGTACGAATGCGACAGCGCCCGGCCCCCTCGCGGGGACCGGGCGCCGTGCAGCTGGGCTCAGCCGAACGGGTTCGGCGTGAGGGTGTACTTCGTCTGCAGGTACTCGTGGATGCCCTCGGCGCCGCCCTCCCGGCCGAGACCGGAGAACTTCCACCCGCCGAAGGGCGCCGCGGCGTTGGAGACGACGCCGATGTTGAGGCCCATCATCCCGGTCTCGAGCCGCTCGATCATCCGCTGCCCACGCGCGAGGTTCTCGGTGTAGACGTAGGAGACGAGGCCGTACTCCGTGTCGTTCGCGATCCGGACCGCGTCGTCCTCGTCGTCGAACGGGACGATCGCGAGCACCGGGCCGAAGATCTCCTCGCGGAGGATGTCGCTGCCCTCGGGGACATCGGACACGACGGTGGGCTCGTAGAACGTGCCCGGACCCTCGAGGGCCTGGCCACCGGCGCGCAGCTCGGCGCCGCGTTCCACTGCGTCGTCGACGAGCTGCCTCGCCTTCGCGACAGCGCGGTCGTCGATGAGCGGGCCGATCGAGACGCCGGACTCGGTGCCGCGGCCGATCTTCATGCCCTTCACCTGCGCGGTGACCCGCTCGGTGAACTCCTCGACGAGGGAGCGGTGCACGATGAAGCGGTTCGCCGCCGTGCAGGCCTGCCCGACGTTGCGGAACTTGGCCGCCATCGCCCCGGCGACCGCCTTGTCGAGGTCGGCGTCGTCGAAGACGATGAACGGCGCATTGCCGCCGAGCTCCATCGAGGTGCGGAGCACGCCGGGCGCCGCCTGGGCGAGGAGGCGCTGGCCGACCGGCGTCGAGCCGGTGAAGGACAGCTTGCGCAGCCGCGGGTCGCCGATGATCGCTTCCGACACGGGGCCGGCCGTCGAGGTGGTCACGACGTTGACGACGCCGGCCGGCAGGCCCGCCTCGACGAGCAGCTGCGCGAAGAACATCGTCGTCAGCGGCGTGAGCTCCGCCGGCTTGATGACGACCGTGCAGCCCGCGGCGAGCGCCGGGGCGATCTTGCGGGTCGCCATGGCGAGCGGGAAGTTCCACGGCGTGATGAGGTAGCACGGCCCGACCGGGTGCTGGGACACGATCATCCGCCCGGTGCCCTCGGGGTTGGCGCCGTAGCGCCCCTGGACGTGCGCCGCCTCCTCGCTGAACCAGCGGACGAACTCGGCGCCATACGTGACCTCGCCGCGCGCCTCGGCGAGCGGCTTGCCCATCTCGATCGTCATGAGGAGCGCGAAGTCCTCCGCGCGGTCCTTGAGCAGGTCGAAGGTATGGCGCAGCAGCTCGGCCCGCTCGCGCGCGGGCGTCGCAGCCCAGGCGGGGAAGGCCGCGGCCGCAGCGTCCATCGCCGCCTTGCCGTCCGCCACCGACGCGTCGGCGATCTGCTTGACGAGCTGGCCGGTCGCCGGGTCGTGGACGTCGAGCGTCCTGCCGCCCTCGGCCGGTCGCCACTCGCCGTTGATGAGCAGCCCCTCGGGGACCCGGGCCAGCAGCTCGCTCTCGTGCATTTCCTCGCTCCGCTCGTCGCTCATGCCCTCTGCCGCGCCTCTGCCCATCGCTCCGGGCCTCGCTCGTTCCTCGCTCGTTTCCTCACTCCGGTCGGCGCTCATGCCGTCGCCACCTTCGCGCGCTCCAGCATGTTCTGGGCAAAGAACTCCGTCAGCTCGGAGGTCGCCGACAGCGGCAGCACGTGTGCAACGTACTGGTCCGGGCGGACGACGACGACGCACCCGCCGCGGTCGATGTCGCGCGCCTCGAAGATGTCGGGATCCGGCAGCGCCGCATAGACCTTCTCGTAGTCGATGAGCTGGAACGGTCCGACGCGGGGGAGGAACACCGGCGGCACGGTCGAGAGGTCGACCGCGGTGTAGTCCTGCTGGTAGACCGCCTTGACGTCGAAGACGGCGTCGAGGTCGGCGCCCTTGGGCGTGAAGCGGTTCACGGGAGAGTCCTCGGACCCGGCGAGCCAGGCTGCCCACTCGGTGAGGGACGAGCCATCGGTGTCGGCGAAGGCGTAGAGGCGCCAGCGGCCGTCCGCCCGGGCGTGGTGGCCGAGGTGGATCACGTTCGTGTCGGCCCCCCGGGTGACCTTGACGGACTTGAAGCGCTTGCCGATCGGGAAGCCCTTGGCCAGGCCCTGGTGGGTCGCCTCGCCCGTGATCATCGAGGGCTCGTACTGCGTCATGAACCCGGCCGGGAACTCGGCGGTCCGCACGTAGAACTCACCGAGCGCCTGGGCGCTCTCGAACTCCTCAGGCTTCTTGGCCATGAGGGTCGACCACTCCTTGTCGAAGTCGATGAGGTTCTGCGCGATCTTCTGCCGCTCCGCCGAGTACGTCGCGAGCAGCGACTCGGGGCTGCGGCCCTCGAGGACGGCGCCGAGCTTCCAGCCCAGGTTGAAGCCGTCCTGCATCGAGACGTTCATGCCCTGGCCCGCCTTGGCGCTGTGCGTGTGGCAGGCGTCGCCGGCGATGAAGACCCGGGGCACCTGCCCCTCGCAGCCCTCCGGCACGTCGTCGAACTTGTCCGTGAGCCGGTGCCCGACCTCGTAGACGCTGTACCAGGCGACGGAGCGGACGTCGAGGGTGTAGGGGTGCAGGATCTCGTTCGCCTTCGCGATCGCGGTGTCGACCGTCGTGCGCCGGACCGCGCCGGCGTCCTCGGGCGACACCTCGCCGAGGTCGACGTACATCCGGAACAGGTAGCCGCCCTCCCGGGGGATGTGCAGGATGCTCCCGTGCTCCGACTGGATCGCGCACTTCGTGCGGATGTCGGGGAAGTCCGTCACGGCGAGCACGTCCATGACGGCCCACGCGTGCATCGCCTGGTTCCCCGTCATCGTGCGGCCGATCGACCCGCGGACCGCGCTGCGCGCGCCGTCACAACCCACGACATACTTCGCGCGCACCGTGCGCTCGGAGCCCTCGCGCTCACCGGTCGTATGCCGCAGGGTGACCTCGACGGGGTAGCTCCCCTCGCCGACCTTGAGCGCCACGAACTCGAGGCCGTAGTCGGGCGTGGTGCGGGTCGGCGAGTTCTTCGCCACCGCGGCGAAGTAGTCCAGGACCCGGGCCTGGTTGACGATCAGGTGGGGGAACTCGCTGATGCCCTCGGGGTCGTCCACGGTCCGCGAGGTCCGGACGATGTTCTCCGGGTTCTTCGGGTCGGGGGTCCAGAAGTTCATCGCCGTGATCTGGTAGGCCTCGGCGGTGATCTCCTCGGCGAACCCGAACGCCTGGAAGGTCTCCACGCTGCGGGCCTGGATGCCGTCGGCCTGACCGATCTCGAGGCGTCCGCCCCGCCGCTCGACGATCCGGGTGGTGACGCTCGGGAACTGGGCGAGCTGCGCGGCGAGCAGCATGCCGGCCGGCCCGCTGCCGACGATGAGGACGTCCACCTCGTCCGGGAGCTCGCTGGGACGGTCGATGCCGGTGCCTGCAGCGGGGCGCACGCGGGGGTCGGCGGATACGTAACCGTGGTCGTGGAACTGCATCATGCTTCTATCTTCCGTCCATCAGTTGGCGGCGGCGCTGACCCGCGCCGGCGACTGTCCCTGAAAGTAGCCCTGGGCCTGCTCGGCCTCGTGGTCGGGTCCCAGCGGGATGCCGCTGCGGTCGCGCAGCACGAGCGTCGCGACGAGCCCGACGACCGTCATCCCGGCGAGGTACCACGTGACGGCACTCGTGCCACCGGTCGCCTGGACCAGGGCCTGCGCGATGGTCGGGGCGAAGGCCCCGCCGAGGATCGCGCCGATGGCGTAGGAGATCGAGACGCCGGAGAAGCGGATGCTCGCGGGGAACAGCTCGCTGTAGAGGGAGGCCTGCGGTCCGTAGGTGAAGCCGAGACCGATGGTGAGGAGCGCGAGGCCGAGGAAGAGCAGCCCGATGTGGCCGGTGTTGACCAGCGGGAACAGGGAGAACACCCCGGCGAGCTGCAGGACCCAGCCCACGATGTAGGTGGTGCGGCGCCCGATGTGGTCCGACACCCATCCCGCGACGGCGGTCGAGATGAGCCAGGTCACCGCAGACCCGGCAACGGCCCAGAGCACGGGGGCGTTCGCGAGCGCGAGCGGGCCCTCCTTGTCGGTGGCGTAGCGCTGGATGTAGCCGCCCGTGGTCATGTAGCCGACCGCGTTGTTGCCGGCGAAGACGAGCGCGGCGACGAGCACGAGCGGCGAGTACTTGCGGAAGAGCTCGACGATCGGCATCTGCGCCTGGTGCCGGCGCTCGGCGATCTCGTTGAACACCGGGCTCTCCTCGACCCGGCGGCGGATGTAGTAGCCGACGCCGATCAGCACGATCGAGAAGAGGAACGGGATGCGCCAGCCCCAGTTGTGGAACGCGTCGCCCTTGGCGATCTGCGCCATGAGCGCCATGACACCCGATGCGAGCAGCAGCCCGAGGGGCACCCCGATCTGGGGAGCGGCGCCGAACAGACCGCGGCGCTTCGCCGGTGCGTGCTCGACGGCGAGCAGCGCGGCACCGCCCCACTCACCGCCGGCGGAGATTCCCTGCAGGATGCGCAGCACGATGAGCAGGATCGGTGCCGCGATGCCGATGGTCGTGTGGGTGGGTAGGACACCGACGAGGGTCGTGGCGACGCCCATGAGGATGAGGGTGACCATGAGCACGAGCCGTCGGCCGTACCTGTCCCCGAGGTGGCCGGCGAGGAAGGCGCCGACCGGACGGAACAGGAAGCTGATGCCGACCGTGATGAAGGAGAGGATCTGCGCGAACTGGGGGCCGGCCGGTTTGAAGAAGAGGTCTCCGAAGACGAGGCCGGCCGCCGAGGCGTAGATGAAGAAGTCGTACCACTCGACGGTGGTCCCGACGATGGTGGCCATGACGACGCGGCGCTGGTCACTCCGGCTGCTCGTCGTCTCTGCTGGAGCGGGGCTGGTCCCCCGCGCGGACGTTGCGCTCATGCTGTGCTGACTCCTCTGTCGGCTTGACGTCGTTGTCCCACGGAGCGGCCAGGAGTGGCGTGAAGTGGCCCGCAGGGGGTGTGGCGCGACCAGTTGCTCCGGTGCGGAGGATCATATACGGTTTCAAATACAACGCAAGAGCAAGGAGGCTCATGAGCACTCAGACGGATGCCGCCGACCCGCGCTTCTCCGGACTGCCCGGACGCCCCGGCAAGATCGTCGCGGTCCACCTGAGCTACGCGTCGCGCGCGGACCAGCGTGGTCGCCGACCGGCCGCGCCCTCCTACTTCTTCAAGCCGTCCAGCTCGGTCGCCGCGTCCGGGGCCACGATCGAGCGGCCCACCGGGACGGAGCTGCTCGCCTTCGAGGGCGAGGTGGCCCTGGTCATCGGCCGCCCCGCGCGCCGCGTCTCGCTCGCCGAGGCCTGGGACCACGTCGCCTGGGTGACCGCCGGCAACGACTTCGGCCTCTACGACCTCCGGGCCAACGACAAGGGCTCGAACGTCCGGTCCAAGGGCGGGGACGGCTTCACCCCCATCGGTCCGTCGCTCATCGACGCCCGGGCCGTCGACCCGGCCGCCCTGCGGCTTCGCACCTGGGTCAACGGCGAGCTCGTCCAGGACGACACCACGGCCGGCCTGATCTTCCCGCTCGCCCAGTTCGTGGCGGACCTGTCCCAGCACTTCACCCTCGAGCCGGGTGACGTCATCCTCACCGGCACACCGGCCGGCTCGTCCGTCGTCGTCCCCGGAGACGTCGTCGAGGTCGAGGTGGACGACCCGGCGAGCGGAGCGAGCTCCGGCCGTCTCGTCACGACGGTGACCCAGGGCGACGCCGGCTACGACGAGACCGTCGGGTCCCTCCCGTCCGTCGATGACGCCCAGCGCGTCGACGCCTGGGGGTCGCCCGAGGCGGCCGGCCTGGCGCCGGCAGCGGAGACGAGCGCGACCCTCACCCCGGCGCTGCGCGCCAAGCTCGAGGAGGTGCCGGTCGCGAGCCTCTCCTCCCAGCTGCGCCAGCGCGGCCTCAACAACGTCTCCATCGACGGAGTGCGCGCCCTGCCGGGGTCCGGCAAGATCGTCGGCACGGCCAAGACCCTCCGCTTCCTGCCGAACCGCGAGGACCTCTTCAAGAGCCACGGTGGCGGCCAGAACGCGCAGAAGCGCGCCTTCGACGCCGTCGGCGAGGGCGAGGTCGTCGTCATCGAGGCACGCGGCGAGCACGGCGCCGGCACCCTCGGCGACATCCTCGCGATCCGGGCCCGGGCCCGGGGTGCGGCCGGCATCGTCACCGACGGCGCGGTCCGTGACCACGACGCGGTGGCCGCCACCGGCATCCCGGTCTACTCCTCGGCCGCGCACCCGGCCGTGCTCGGCCGCAAGCATGTGCCCTGGGACACCGACCTGACGATCAGCTGCGGCGGCGCCACCGTGCAGCCGGGGGACATCATCATCGGTGACGCTGATGGCGTCATCGTCATCCCACCGGCACTCGCGGAGGAGGTCGCCGATGCCGCTCTCGCGCAGGAGGAGTCCGATGCCTGGGTCGCCGCGCGCGTGGCCGAGGGTCATCCGCTGGACGGCCTGTTCCCCATGAACGCCGAGTGGCGCGCCCGCTACGAGGCCGAGCGCGGGTCGGGGGAGCGATGACGGGCCCCACGACGAGCGTCAACGGGGCGGCGACCGTCAGCAAGTCGCGCAGCGCCTACGAGTGGCTGCGGCAGCGGATCACGAGCCGTGACTTCACGCCGGGCTACCGGCTTGTCCTCAGCACGATCGCGAACGAGCTCGAGATGAGCGTCGTGCCCGTTCGCGAGGCGATCCGCCAGCTCGAGGCCGAGGGCCTCGTGACGTTCGAGCGCAACATCGGCGCCCGCGTATCCATGGTCGACGACACCCAGTACCGCTACAGCATGCAGGCCCTCGCCGTCCTCGAGGGGACGGCGACCGCCCTGTCCGCGCGGCGGGTCACGCCCGAGGACGTGGCACAGGCCCGTGCGGTCAACGGCCGGATGTGCGACCAGCTCGACTACCTCGACCCGCAGGCCTTCACGGCCCTGAACCAGAGCTTCCACGCCCTGCTGTTCCAACGCTGCCCCAACCCGCGGCTGCTCGAGCTCGTCAACGCCGAGTGGGCGCGTCTGGGCGGGCTGCGGACCTCGACCTTCTCCTTCGTGCCCGACCGGGCCAGCGAGTCGGTGCGCGAGCACGAGAACATCCTCGACCTCATCGAGCGGTCGGCGCCCCTCGACGAGATCGAGGAGGCGGCGCGCGAGCACCGCTCCGCGACCCTGAAGGCCTACCTCTCCCACGAACACCCGCGCGAGGTCGACGACCTCGCCCTCATCTGACCGACCTCGATCCGGAGGGAACCCATGACCCAGACAGCCGCTGCGCTCACCGAGAACCGCGTCCCCGCGGACCTGCCCGCGCGCATCCAGCACTACATCGACGGCGAGTTCGTGGACTCCGTCGACGGCGACACCTTCGATGTCCTCGACCCCGTCACGAACGAGACCTACGTCCAGGCCGCCGCCGGCAAGCAGGCCGACATCGACCGCGCCGTCGCCGCCGCCCGACGCGCCTTCACCGAGGGTCCGTGGCCGCAGATGCTGCCGCGCGAGCGGTCCCGCGTCCTGCACCGCATCGCCGACATCGTCGAGTCGCGCGACTCCCGCCTCGCGGCCCTCGAGTCCTTCGACTCCGGCCTGCCGATCACCCAGGCGCTCGGGCAGGCGCGCCGAGCCGCCGAGAACTTCCGCTTCTTCGCGGACCTGATCGTCGCCCAGGCCGATGACACCTTCAAGGTGCCGGGCCGGCAGATCAACTACGTCAACCGCAAGCCGATCGGCGTCGCGGGTCTCATCACCCCGTGGAACACGCCGTTCATGCTCGAGTCGTGGAAGCTCGGCCCGGCCCTCGCGACGGGCAACACCGTCGTGCTGAAGCCGGCCGAGTTCACCCCGCTGTCCGCCTCCCTCTGGGCCGGGATCTTCGAGGAGGCCGGCCTCCCGCAGGGCGTCTTCAACCTCGTGAACGGCCTCGGCGAGGACGCCGGCGACGCGCTCGTCAAGCACCCGGACGTGCCGCTCATCTCCTTCACCGGCGAGAGCCGCACGGGCCAGATCATCTTCGGCAACGCGGCGCCCTTCCTCAAGGGCCTGTCGATGGAGCTCGGTGGCAAGAGCCCCGCGGTCGTCTTCGCCGACGCCGACCTCGACGCGGCCGTCGACGCGACGATCTTCGGGGTCTTCTCGCTCAACGGCGAGCGCTGCACGGCCGGAAGCCGCATCCTCGTCCAGCGTGACATCTACGACGAGTTCGTCGAGCGGTATGCCGCGCAGGCCAAGCGCGTCGTCGTCGGCTACCCGCACGACCCGGCGACCGAGGTCGGCTCGCTCGTGCACCCGGAGCACTACGACAAGGTGATGAGCTACATCGAGATCGGCAAGACCGAGGCGCGCCTCGTCGCCGGCGGCGGTCGCGCCAAGGGCTTCGAGACCGGCAACTTCGTCGCCCCGACCGTCTTCGTCGACGTCAAGCCCGAGGCGCGCATCTTCCAGGAGGAGATCTTCGGCCCGGTCGTCGCGATCACCCCGTTCGACACCGACGAGGAGGCGCTCGCCCTCGCGAACGGCGTGAAGTACGGCCTCGCGGCATACGTCTGGACGAACGACCTCAAGCGGGCCCACAACTTCGCGCAGGCCATCGACGCCGGCATGGTGTGGCTCAACTCGAACAACGTGCGCGACCTGCGCACGCCGTTCGGCGGTGTCAAGGCCTCGGGCCTCGGCCACGAGGGCGGCTACCGCTCGATCGACTTCTACACCGACCAGCAGGCGGTCCACATCACCCTCGGCAAGGTGCACAACCCCTCGTTCGGCAAGAACGAGCACCACGTCACCGACGTCGACGACCCTGACCCGCGCTGAGCCGGCTCACCCTCTCCCCACCGCAACACGAGCAAGGACGCTGCCATGACGACCCCCATCACCCCGGGCTCTCCTGAGCCGGTTGTCACCTCCGACGACCCGATCCGCTCCTCGTCGCCCATCCCCACCCCGAAGGCCGCGCCGCCGGACATCCTGCGCTGCGCCTACATGGAGCTCGTCGTGACCGACCTCAAGCGGTCGCGCGACTTCTACGTCGACGTGCTGAACCTCGTCGTGACCGAGGAGGACGAGGAGACCGTCTACCTCCGCACGCTCGAGGAGTTCATCCACCACAACCTCGTGCTCCGCAAGGGTCCGGTTGCCGCCGTCGCCGCCTTCTCCTACCGGGTGCGCACCCCGGAGGACCTCGACAAGGCCGTCGCCTTCTACACCGAGCTCGGGTGCCGGGTCGAGCGTCGGGCCGAGGGCTGGAACAAGGGGATCGGCGAGTCAGTCCGGGTCGAGGACCCGCTCGGCTTCCCCTACGAGTTCTTCCACGACGTCGAGCACGTCGAGCGTCTGGCCTGGCACTACGAGCTCTACACGCCGGGCGCGCTCGTCCGGCTCGACCACTTCAACCAGGTCACCCCCGACGTCCCCCGCGCGGTCGCCTACATGGAGGACCTCGGGTTCCGGGTGACCGAGGACATCCAGGACGAGGCCGGCACGGTCTATGCCGCGTGGATGCGTCGCAAGCCCACGGTCCACGACACCGCGATGACCGGCGGCGACGGCCCGCGGATGCACCACGTCGCCTTCGCCACCCACGAGAAGCACAACATCCTCTCGATCTGCGACAAGCTCGGTGCCCTGCGCCGGTCCGACGCGATCGAGCGTGGCCCCGGCCGGCACGGCGTCTCCAACGCCTTCTACCTCTACCTGCGCGACCCGGACGGGCACCGCGTCGAGGTCTACACGCAGGACTACTACACCGGTGACCCGGACAACCCCGTCGTCACCTGGGACGTGCACGACAACCAGCGCCGCGACTGGTGGGGCAACCCCGTCGTGCCGTCCTGGTACACCGAGGCGTCCCTCGTGCTCGACCTCGACGGCAAGCCGAAGCCGGTCGTGGCCCGCACCGACTCCTCCGAGATGGAGGTCACGATCGGCGCCGACGGGTTCTCGTACACCCGCAAGGGCGACGAGCCCGAGGAGATGCCCAGCTGGAAGCAGGGGGAGTACAAGCTCGGCCACCAGCTCTGACCTGGACGAGGCCCGCGCGACACAGCGCGGGCCTCGACCCGACCAAGGAGGGAACACATGCTTGACCCCGACGTGATCGAGAAGATCGCGGCCGAGCTCGCCGAGGCCGACCGCACCAAGAGCGTCATCCCGCGCATCACCGCGCGCTACCCGGACGCGACGGTCGAGGACTCGTACGCCATCCAGGGCGTATGGCGTGACCAGATGCTGGCCGCCGGCCGGCGCCTCGTCGGCCGCAAGATCGGCCTCACCTCCAAGGCGATGCAGCAGGCGACCGGCATCTCGGAGCCGGACTACGGGGTGATGTTCGACGACACGGTGTGGGAGAACGGCTCGACCATCCCGTTCGACGACTTCTCCAACGTCCGGATCGAGGTCGAGCTCGCGTTCGTGCTGAACGCGCCCCTCGAGGGGCCGCGCTGCTCGGTGTTCGACGTGCTGCGCGCGACCGACTACGTCACGCCGGCGCTCGAGGTGCTCAACTCGCACATCGAGCTCGAGGGCCGCACGATCGTCGACACGATCAGTGACAACGCGGCATACGGGGGGATGGTGCTGGGCGGCATCCCGATGCGCCCCGACCAGCTCGACCTCCGCTGGGTCTCGGCGCTGCTCTACCGCAACGAGACGATCGAGGAGACCGGCGTCGCCGCGGGCGTGCTCAACCACCCGGCCACCGGCGTCGCCTGGCTGGCCAACAAGCTCCACGAGCACGGCGCGCGTCTCGAGGCGGGCGAGATCATCCTCGCGGGGTCGTTCACCCGCCCGATGTGGGTCTCCCACGGCGACAGCGTGCTCTGCGACTACGGACCGATGGGAACCATCACATGCCGCTTCGCCTGACACCCACCTTCCGCGGCCACCTCACCGGCGCCACCCGTCCGCTCGTCGGGATGTGGGTCTGCTCCGGCTCGCCCCTCATCGCCGAGATCTGCGCGGGCGCGGGCCTGGACTGGCTGCTCATCGACATGGAGCACTCGCCCAACGGCCTCGAGTCGGTGCTCTGCCAGCTGCAGGCCGTGGCGGCGCACCCGGTCACCCCGGTCGTGCGCGTGCCGACGAACGACACGGTGACGATCAAGCAGGTGCTCGACCTCGGCGCGCAGAACCTGCTCGTGCCGATGGTCTCGTCCGCGGACGAGGCCCGCGCGGCCGTGGAGGCCGTGCGCTACCCGCCCCGCGGGAAGCGGGGCGTCGGCTCGGCCCTCGCCCGGTCGGCCCGCTGGAACCGGGTCGAGGGCTACCTCGAGCACGCGGACGAGCACGTGTCCCTCTTCGTCCAGGTCGAGACCACCGCTGGCGTCGAGGCCGCTGCCGAGATCGCGGCGGTCGACGGCATCGACGGCGTCTTCGTCGGCCCGTCCGACCTCGCCGCTTCGATGGGGCTGCTGGGTCAGCAGTCGCACCCCGACGTGGTGGCGGGGGTGCTGCGCACCTTCGAGGCGGTGCGGGGAGCCGGCAAGCCGGTCGGGGTCAACGCCTTCGTGCCCGACGTGGCCAGGTCCTACCTCGAGTCCGGTGCGTCGTTCGTGCTCGTCGGCGCCGACGTCGCCCTCCTCGCGCGCAGCTCCGAGGGGCTCGCGTCGACCTTCATCCGGGCCACCGCAGAGGCAGACCGCGCCTCCTACTGACGGGTCCACCCTCGCTTCGCCTTCGCGAAATGGGGGACGCGGGGCGAGATGCGCAGAAGTGGGCGGAACAGCAGCCACGCCTAGCCATATCGGCCACTCCTCCCCGAAATCCCCGGGCATCCGGGCTGGTCGCACGGCTACGGTCGGCCCATGTCGCAGAGCCCAGCCGACCGTCCCGACCTTCGCGTTGCCCTGAGGGCCGAGCTCAAGGCTGCCATGCGGGACCGGAACCGCGACCACGTCGCCGCGTACCGGATCGCCCTGGCCGCGATCGCCAACGCCGAGGCAGTCGCCATCGGTTCGGAGCACCACGCGAGGGCCATCGAGACCTCGGCCGTCGGCGTCGGTGCTGCCGAGGTGCCCCGCCGGGAGCTGTCGGACGACGACGTGCACGACATCGTCCGCGGTGAGGTCGACGAGCTGCGCCGGGCTGCGGACGACATCGAGACCCACGCCCCCGCCGACGCCGAGGTCAAGCGCTCCCAGGCCGCCGCCCTCGACCGGCTGATGGGTCCGGCTGGGTCCTCAGCAGAACGGTAACCACGGGGTTGCCGTTCTGCTGAGGACCCGTTCGACGGGTTTGATGGTCAGGCGGCGAGGACGGCGTCGATCTGGTTGATGGCCAGGGTCGCGCCCTCCTCCATGCCCATCTCGAGGACCGTCTGGAGGGCCTCGGCCGAGTCATAGACGCCGGTGAAGGTCGCGCGCGTCCCGCCGTCGTGCTCCTCGAAGGCGTAGAGGTTGTGCGAGACGGGCAGCTCCGGCTTCGGGTTGAAGTCGTCGTCCGCGAAACCGTCGTCGAAGCCGAAACTGTGCGGCTCGTCGACGGAGGTGATCTGCCACCAGCCGGCGTACTTCTCGCCCTCCGGGCCGGTCATGTAGTAGGTCGACCGTGAGCCGACCGTGAGGGAGTGGTCGACGAAGGTCGCTGGGTGGGTCGGCGGCCCCCAGACCCGCTCGAGCTGGCGGGGGTCGGCGTAGAGCGCCCAGACCCGCTCGACGGGAGCCGCGAACTGCGCGGTGATGGTGAGGGTCCGGTTGTCGAGGTCCTTGCTGACGTTCGTGACAGGCATGTCACTTCTCCTCTTTGAGTAGTGCGTCGATGCGGTCGATCCGGCCGCGCCAGACGTCCTCGAGCTCGTCGAGCATCGAGGCGACGGCGCGGACCGCTTCCACGTCCCCGCTCGCGAGCTGCTCGCGGCCGTTGCGCCGCTTGATGAGCAGGCCCGCGCGCTCGAGGATCGCGGTGTGCTTCTGCACCGCGGCGAAGCTCATGTCGTACTTCGCCGCGAGCTCCGTGACGGAGTGCTCACCGGCGAGCACGCGACGCAGGATGTCGCGCCTCGTCCGGTCCGCGAGCGCGTGGAAGAAGGCGTCCGCCCGGTCCTCGCTGCTCTCGCTCATGCGACAAACATACACCCGATCGGTTGTATGTCAAGCCGTGAGCGAACGGCGCCGCCCAGGGGTGTGCCGGCGGGTTAACGTCGGTCCATGAACACCGTCGTGCGACTCCAGCCCAAGCACGAGGCGCGCCAGGCGCCGCGGGTCCCCGAGCCGGAGCCCCTGTGGCGCGAGGCGGTGGGTCGGCAGTTGCGCGAGGAGCGCCACCGGCGCGGGGAGCGGATCGCCGACGTGGCGGATCGGGCCGGGATCTCGCCGCAGTACCTCTCCGAGCTCGAGCGCGGGCGCAAGGAGGCGTCCTCCGAGATGCTGTCCGCCGTCGCCGGTGCCCTGGACCTCACCGTCCGTGACCTCGTCGACGGCTCGAGCCGGCATCTCGCCGGGCTCGGCCAGAGGGCCCAGGCGGCGAGTGGTCGTATGACGCTCCTCGCCGCCTGAGCCGCTGGTGCCGGCCTGCTCAGGCGGGCAGCGCGGACGCGGCAGGGAGGCGCGCTGACAGGACGGTGTCGACGATGCCGTAGTCGACGGCGGCCTCCGGCGTGAGGATGAGGTCGCGTGCTGTGTCGCGCCGCACCTGCTCTGTGGTGCGTCCCGTGTGCTGGGCGAGGAGCTCCTCCTGCATCCTCCGGACCCGCTCGATCTCGTCGGCCTCGAGGATGAGGTCCGGGACGGTGCCGCGCCCCTCGGCTGCGGGCGCATGGATGACGACGCGGGCGTGGGGCAGGATCGCCCGGGAGCCCGGCTCGCCACCGGCCAGCAGGACCGCGGCCGTGGCGACCGCCTGTCCCACGCAGGTCGTCTCGACGCGGGCGCGGACGAACCGCATCGCGTCGTAGATCGCCAGCGTCGCGGGGATCGAGCCGCCGACCGAGTTGATGTACAAGGAGATCGGGGCGTCGGGGTTGTCGTTCTCGAGGTGCAGGAGCTGGGCGATGATGGCGTTGGCCACACCGTCGTCGATGCCGGTCCCGAGGTAGACGATACGGTCGGCGAGCAGACGGCTGTAGATGTCGACCGTCCGTTCTCCGCCCCGGTCGCTGCGGGTCGTGACGTAGGGGATCGGGTAGCTGCTCATCGGGTGCTCCTCAGGCCGATCGGGGTGCGGTGCTGTGGCATGACGTCCTCGAGGGACGCGACGATCGTGTCGACGAAGCCGTAGTCGAGCGCCTCCTGCGCGGTGAACCACCGGTCGCGGCGGGAGTCCTCCTCGACGCGCTCCAGCGGCTGGCCGGTGTCCTCGGCGATGCAGGCGAGGACGACGTCCCGGGTCTGCCGCAGGTCGTCGGCCTGGATCGCGATGTCCATCGCTGTGCCCCCGATCCCGGCCGAGCCCTGGTGGAGGAGGACCTTGGCGTGCGCCATCGTCGCGCGCCGGCCGCGGGTGCCCGAGGAGAGCAGGAACTGGCCGGCACTGTAGGCCATCCCGAGGTTGATCGTGGCGACATCGTTGGGGATCGCCCGCATGCAGTCGCGGATGGCGAGCATCCCCGGCACCGATCCGCCCGGCGAGTTGATGAGCAGCCGGATGTCGGCGACGGGGTCGTCGGCGGCGAGCAGCAGCAGGGCGCTGCAGAGCCGGTTGCTGTTGCGGTCCTCCAGGGGCCCTTGGAGCAGGAGGGTGCGTTGCTCGAAGAGGCGTCGGTGCAGTTCCTCGTCCAGCAGCTGGGCTGGGTCCTGTGTCTCGGTGCTCATGGACCCAGCCTCGGCGGAGGGACGCCGGCCCGGAAGAGCGCGCTGCCGAGAGCAGCGCGGCCCTGTGCAGCGCCACCTGCGGGGGCTGGCAACGGCGGAGCCGCAGGAGGACTCTGAAACCGACGGACGAGGAGGCGACGTGCAGCACGTGATCGCCGAGCCGCAGGACGAGTCGCGGGTGGAGCTCGCGATGGGTGACGAGGTGGTGCTCCGCCTCGGACAGCCGTCGGGCGGCGGCTACCTGTGGACCCTGTCAGAGGTCCCCGGGTTCCTCACGGTGCTCGCCACGGAAGTGGAACGGGTCGATGTGGCGCTGCCGCGGCAGGGTCGCACGGCGACGCTCGGGCTGCGGGCGACGGGTCCCGGTTCGGGCGACGTCGTCGTGCGGCTCCGCCGGCCGTGGGAGGCCGAGGCCGCCGACCAGCGACGAATCCACGTCGAGGTCCGCTGACCGCTGACACCATGGTGCGATGACGAGGTCACGCCGGGCCCGGGTCGGGGACGTCCATGCCATCGCGGGCGGCATGCCCCACGTGACCGTGGAGGGCGCCGGCGCCAAGGTCGTCTACCAGGTCGGTGGCAAGAGCTTCGTGTTCTTCCGCAACCCGCGGCGCGACGCGGTCGACGAGACGACGGGCGAACGGCTGACCGACGTCATCGTCATCTGGGTCGGCTCCGACGGTGAGAAGCAGGCGCTGATCCAGGACGAGCGGCTGCCCTTCTTCACGACACCGCACTTCGACGGCCACCCCTCAGTGCTCGTTCGGCAGGCGCACCTGTCCCGCATCGACGTCGACGAGCTCCGCGAGATCATCCAGGACGCATGGCTGGCACGCGCCTCGACGACGCGGGCAAGGGCATGGCTCGCAGAGCACGCCGACAACGAGTCCGTATGACGCTGAGCCGCTTTCGCGTGCACCGTCGAGTGAGCGCCCCGCCACAAGACAACTCGACCTCCGCTGGTTCCTTCACCGTCGAGTGAGCGCTCCGCCCCAAGAAAGCGCGTCCTCCGCTGGTTCCTCCACCCGTCGAGTGAGCGCTCCGCCCCACCCGTCACAGCCAGACCTTGGTGCGTGAGCAGCTTTGGGTGCAGATCGCTGCTCACACCTCCGGGATCAGTCGAGCTCGCGGGCGTAGACCCTCAGGACAAGGTGGGGATAGACGGGCCAGTCCCGCTGCGGCAGGTGGACGAAGCCGCCCTCGTCATAGAGCCGGTGCGCCCTGGTGCTCCAGTCGGCCGTGGACAGCACGACGCGGCGAAACCCCTCGGAGCGAGCCCGATCCACCACCGCATCCAGCAGCGCCCGACCCACCCCGCGGCCCTGCACTGCGGGATCGACCGCGAGCATCCGGAACTCCGCCTCGTCGTCCGCGGCGACCTCACGGTGGGGTGACCCAGGGGGCGGCCACGTGACGGTCCCCAGGACTGCCGACCCAACGACCGCGACCCACACCTCTGCGCCGTGCACCCGTCCGGCGACGTCGCGGAGCTCCTCGTAGTAGTCGTCACCGGGACGCAGACCGCTCGGTGCATAGGCCGCGGCGAGGATGTCGGCGACATCGCCGTACTCGTCCTTACGGGCCACGCGGATCTCCACGAGGTCAACCTAACCGCGGCGGAGCGGTCCCCGGCTGAAACGCATCGGATCGAAGGCCCTCACCGACGCGGCCGGACCGGCCGCCACGAGATCGGCGACGAGCGTCCCGGTGGCCGCACCGAGCGTGAGCCCGAGCATGTTGTGCCCCGTGGCGACGACGATGCGCTCCGAGCCGGGCACACAGCCGATGAGCGGCTTGCCGTCGGGTGTCATCGGCCGGGGTCCGACGCGCTCGTCGGTGCTCGCCGCCCAGTCGATCCCGGCAAGGTACGGATCAGCCAGCCGCTTCATCAGGTCGATGCGTCCCTGATGGACGCCCTCACGCGTCCCGTCGAACTCCACCATGCCGACGACCCGGGTTCGATCACCCATCGGCGTCAGGCCGACATGGGTGCCACCGAGCCGCAGCACGTGCGTCGGCGGGTGCTCCGGGTGGACGCTGAAGCTGTAGCCCTTGCCCGGCGTCACATAGCCACGCACGCCCAGTGGACGGAGCAGGCTCTCCGACCATGCACCCGCCGCGACGACCGCGTGCTCGGCCTCGACGACACCAGCAGGGGTGTCGAGCTCGACCTGCTGAGAACGTTGGCGGACAGCCCGCACCGGTGCCTCCGTCACCAGCCGCGCACCGCGGGAGAGCACGGACTCGACCAGGGAGTCGACGAGCCGCGACGGGTTGAGCCACCGGTCGCCGCGATGGAGGAAGCCGAACTGCGACGCAGGCCCGAGACCCGGCTCCAGCTCGAGCAGCGCCTCGCGCCCGACGATCGGCTCCGGTGCCGGCGCGAGCCCGCGTCGCGACACGGCGGTCAGCGACGCCCACGACGCCTCGGCCTCCTCGCGCGTCGAGTGGAGCATGAGGAAGCCCTCGTCCTGCAGGTCGCTGATGATCCCGGCCTCGACGAGCCGGTTGACGAGCGAGGCCGTCTGCCGGTTCAGCACGTCGAGCTCGTCCCAGGACCGGGCGAACCGGCTCGCCGGTGCGTTCGCGACGAAACGAGCGAGATAGCCAGCCACCCCTGGCACCGCCGCCGGATGGAGGAAGAAGCTGCCGCCCGACGGAGACGCGAGCGCCCGCATCCCGTCCCGGACGACACCCCACGACGGCATGGGGTCGCTGCGGGCCGGGCACACCCACCCACCGTTGACCCTGGCAGCCCCGCCACCCGGCGCGCCTGCTTCTAGGAGGGTGACGGCATACCCTCTCTCGAGCAGGTAGTGCGCGCTGAACAGCCCGATGAGCCCGGCGCCGATGACGGCGACCTCGGTGCCCTTCGGGCCGACCATCAGAACCGCTGCCGCTTCACGCTCTCGGGCAGGTCCGCCGACGGCTGTCCCGCCGACCCCGGGTCCTGAGGGTGCTGGCGCCTCTCCACGTCGTCGTCCCTGTCTGACCCGACGTGCGTGGGGTCGAGGACGCGCTTGAGAAACGTCCGGGTCCGCCTGTGCTGCGGGTCGCCGATCACCTGGTCGGGATGGCCCTCCTCGACGATGACACCGCCGTCCATGAAGATGACGCGGTCGGCCACTTCGCGCGCGAAGGCCATCTCGTGGGTGACCACAATCATCGTCATGCCCTCGGAGGCGAGCCGGCGCATGACGGACAGGACGTCCCCGACGAGCTCGGGGTCGAGCGCCGAGGTCGGCTCGTCGAACAGGAGCAGCTCGGGGTCCATCGCCAGCGCGCGCGCGATCGCGACGCGCTGCTGCTGTCCGCCGGACAGCTGCGCGGGGAAGGCGTCGGCCCGGTCGGCGAGCCCCACCTTGTCGAGGTTGGCCCGGGCGATC
>NZ_JBQCCV010000183.1:0-22136 GCF_051961875.1 Intrasporangium sp.
CCGCACGCGGTCCGTGGACGGACGAGAGGTCGTGCTGTGGCGCAGCGCCGACGGCACACTGCTCGCCGGTCCCGGCACGTGTCCCCACCTCGGGGCCCTGCTCGACGACTGCGAGGTGATGAACGACCGGGTCTATTGCCGGTGGCACGGACTTGCCCTCGGGCCCGGCACGCGACCCGACTGGATGACCTTCCCGGCCGTGGACGATGGGGTGCTGCTGTGGGTCCGCGTGCCCACGGAGGGTGAGGAGGTGGCAGCTTCGCGTGTGCTGCCGCCGCGCCCGCCGCTCGAGCGCTCCTTCGCGACCGTCGTCACGGTCCGAGGCACGTGCGAGCCGTCGGATGTGATCGCGAACCGCCTCGACCCTTGGCACGGCACGTGGTATCACCCCTATGCGTTCAGCCACCTGACCGTCGACGATGCGGCCTCAACGGACGAGTGCCTCGTCGTCGATGTCGCCTTCCGGGTCACGCGTCGCCGTGCGGTGCCGGTCCGTGCCGAGTTCACCTGCCCCGACGCGCGCACCATCGTCATGACGATCGTCGAGGGCGAGGGGGCGGGCAGCGTCGTGGAGACCCACGCCACCCTCCTCGGCCATGACCGGGTCGGCCGGCCGACGTCCGTCATGACAGAGGCGACGATCGCGCACTCGGAGCGGCCCGGTTTCGAGATCGCCCGCCGCGCCGCCGCCGTGCTGCGACCGGCCGTCGCGGCGACGGCACGCCGGCTCTGGGTCGACGACATGGCCTATGCCGAACGGCGGTGGCAGCTGAGGGACCGGGGCGAGACGGTCGGCTACTGACGCCGCTTGTTCGGTTGGTGCAGACCCGGCCTCACCGCCGATCTCGGCGCCGGTAGTCGCTCGCGGACCCAGTGCGCCAGCGGCTGGCCACGGCCCTGCAGGGACACGCTCCAGAGCTCGTGACCGGGCAGGCCCATGCCGGCGAGCAGGGCATTGCCGGCCAGCCACCCGGTGGTGGCGGCCCGCTCCATCAGGGCGACCGGCAGGTCGCAGCGCACCCCGTCACCGGCGAGGACGACGCGGGGATCGGGGGTGCACACCTCGGGCCGGTCCGCCCACGGGTCGGTGCCCGTGAGGGGGCAGTCGTCGGCGAGCAGCCATTCCTCGTGGACCACGCCCGCCCCGGCCAGCTCCGGGTGGAGCCGCTCGAGCTGGTGCCTCAGCTCCACGCGAAGCGCGGCCTCGTCGGGAGCGCGCTGCACGGCATAAGCGTGCAGCTCGACGACGCACCCGCGGTGGCGCCGCGCCCATGCCGCCGCCCCCTCCTCCATCTGGTCGACGAACGTCACGTTGTCGAGGGGCCCGTAGCCGCTCGTGGCCAGGAAGAGGGGGCTGCCGTCGCACGCCAGCCGGTCGAGCCAGAGCCGCCAGACGGCGAAGGGTGGGGTGTGCCGTCGGGCCGCGACCGCCGCACGCCAGGCGTCGTCCAGCCAGGTGGCGCCGGCCACGAGCCGCTGCAGGGACGCAAGGTCGGTGGCGAGCACGACAGCCGAGGCCGTCACGGCCCGACCGTCCGTGCAGTGCCCGCGTATGCCGTTCCCGTCCTCCTCCAGGTGGCTGACCTCCGTGCCGGGCCGCAGGTCGACACCGCGGCGCTCGAGGTAGTCGGCGAGCGGGGCCCAGAGTGCGGTGTCGTAGTCGTCATCGGGGACGTCGAAGAGGAGCCCCTCAGCGGAGCCGGTGAAGTAGGTGTGGAACATCGCCACGAGCTCTCCCCCGGAGAAGTCGCGAGGGTCGGCGAAGAAGCTGCGGGCGAAGACCTCGAGGGCGAGGTGCCGCGCCTGCGGGGGGAAGCGGAGGCGCTCGAGCACCTCGGCAGCGCTGATCCCGTCGTATTCCGTGTAGGTCTCTGGGAACCGCACGTCGAGCAGCCCCAGCGCTGCCCCGACGTCGACGTGTCGCAGGGCGGACAGCGGGAAGCTCGGGCTGCGGGCGACGAACGCGGCGATCGACAGCGGTGGCGTCCGCGGGATCGTCGCGAACGAGTCGGTCGGTCCGCCGGCGAGAGTGAGCGGGTAGTCGGGGACGGGCACGAGCCGTTCGAGGCCCGGGTCGGCCCGGCGCAGCAGGGCGCGGAGGTTGTAGTACTGCCGGAAGAAGGCGTGGAAGCCGCGGCTCATGCTGACCGGCTCACCGAGCGGGGTGGAGGTCGGCCAGGCCCGTGCCCGTCCGCCGAAGGTCGACTCGCGCTCCACCACGACGACGGGCACGCCCCGCTCTGCCAGCGCGGTGGCGGCGGTAAGGCCGGCGATGCCGCCCCCGACGACGAGGACGGGGCGGTGGGGCGGTCGGGGGGTCACGCCGAGTGGCTCCTCCGGCAGGTGGCGCACGGCCCGGGGATCGCGGCCCGGCAGCCACCTCGTCCGCCCGCTGCGCCCGCGTCTCCAGGCGTGCTCAGGCATCGTCGTCCACCTCGGCGTCGTCTCTGGGGTGGGCGGCGCCGAGGCGTCGTTTGGCCCGTTCCCAGAGGATGATCGCGCTGCCCACCATGGCGAAGCCGAAGAGGTAGTCCTCGACCGGCACGTCCCAGGGCCAGCGCACCCCGAGGTACTCCCCCGATGCGTAGCGCACGATCGGCGCCGTGAGCTTGGTCAACCAGCCGTCGACGAGCACCTGGAACCCGGCGACGATGGCCATCGCGACCCAGAACTGGGCCGTGGCGAACACTTTCGTTCCGGACCAGCGCTCGAGGACGATGGTCAGCGCGACCGCGGCGAGGGCGAGGAAGGTGTACTCAGGCATCGCGTCCTCGCCGCCTGTGTGCCGTGCCACTCGACTCGACGGGGGCCTGTCGAGGGGCGCTGATGCGGCGATGACGGACACGAAGGAGGACGTCGCCGACCGCCTCGTAGGTGAGCAGACCGCAGATCGGGACGACGAGGAAGAAGACGAGCTCCTCGAGCGGCATCCCGCCGGGCAGGTCGACTCCCGTGACGTAGGCGGGGTTGTAGCTCCAGTGGCCGCGGTGGATCCCGAGGAGGTCCCATGCGGTGAAGACGAGGACGACCGGCACGAGGGCACGCAGCAGGAGCGTGGGGCGCCGGTAGACCCGGGCGTGGAGGAGGAACTCGAGGGGCAGGGTGACGGCCAGGCAGCCCGCCATGAGGAGGAGGTACTGATAACGCTCCACTCGCCACCTCGCGTTGTGCCGGCCGGTCCGGACGCCACCGCTTCCCTGCCCGTTGGCCCAGCCGCTCACACCTCGCCCGCGCCTACGGGAGAGCGTGACACGTCGTGTGGAGCACGCCAAGGGATGAAGCCATGTGGCTCGCGAGGTCACGCGTCGTCGCGAGGCGCGGGGCGGCATACGCCGTTCGTTCCGTTCGATGTGCGGGGAGGCGAGGTGCCGCTCGGGTCCTAGTCTTCCCGTATGGCGTTCACCGGACTCCCGCACGCGGCCGTCGACTTCTACCTGGCCCTGGAGCAGGACAACAGTCGCGAGTTCTGGCAGGCGGAGCGGGAGACCTACGAGAGGGACGTGCGCGGCCCCATGGTGGCGCTCCTCGTGGTGCTCGAGGACGAGTTCGGGCCCGGCAGGGTCTTCCGCCCCAACCGCAACCTGCGCTTCTCGCAGGACAAGAGCCCGTACAAGACCCACCAGGGCGTCTTCGTCGGCGTCGGGCCGCGGACCGGCTGGTATGCCGAGGTGTCCGCGGACGGCTTCCGGCTCGGGGGTGGCGCCTACCATCTCGATGCACCCGCGCTCACCGCGTTTCGGCGTGCCGTGGACAGCCCCAAGGGCGCGGAGCTGTCCAAGATCGTCGACACGCTGGAGGGCTCGGGCTGGGAGATCGGTGGCGACCGGGTGCAGACGGCGCCGCGCGGCTGGAGCCGAGACCATCCGCGTATCGACCTGCTGCGACACAAATCGCTGAGCGCGATGCAGTGGGTGCGCGATGCCGACGTCGTGACCAGCCCGGCTCTCGCCGAGCACGTGCGAGCCTCGTGGCGTGAGGTGCGGCCTCTCGTCGACTGGCTTGCGGACGTGCTGCGTGAGGAGTCGGGCGCGGGCTGAGACGCCTTCTCCGTGCGGCCGTACAGCGCTGTGATTGGGCCGCCCCGGTGGCTGGGCGCGAGGACACATCGGCGACCGAGGGGCCGCGGCCAGTTCGACGCGTTCGAGGACGGCCCGGACAGCAGAGACAGGCGGCGTAGTGCTGCCCTCCATCACGAGCGCTGGAAGCTCGTCCACAGGGGGGAGCATTGTCAGTGGTCGCACATATGTTTGATCCATGGGCACCGCAGCCACGACAGGAGCCACCCGCCTCGCCGGCGGGCTGGCCGCGCTGTCCGTGGCCGAGGTGCGCGACGAGGCCCGCGTTGAGCTGCCCGGGCTGCCGGCCCGGCTCGCGTCGCTCGCGGCCGAGCTGCGCCTGATCGCCCGCAACTATCCCGTCACGGGGCTCGGGTCGGCCGGGCTCGGCGACGCGATCGAGCAGGCCCAGGCGATCCGGCAGATGGCCCATGCGCTGACCGCGGTCCTGGCGGGCGAGGTCGACCGGCGCGGCATCCCGACCGAGCAGGGGCTGTCCCGCAACGACTGGGTCACCGCCCACTCGCCGAGCCTCGATGGCGGCCAGTGCGCCGCGGTGACCGCCGTCGGTGCCGCCCTGAACGATGGGCGCTGGCGCGACCTGGCCCGAAAGGTCCGCGAGGGACTCGCCACGGTCGAGCAGGCTGCCGTCATCGTCCGGTTCCACAACGACGTGCGCAAGGTGGCCGACCCGCTTCAGCTGCACGAGATCACCGAGTCCCTCGTCGAGCACGTCGAGAGCTTTGGCGTGAAAGAGCTGCGCCAGCTCGCCGCCCAGGCCCGTGCCGCGCTACGCCCACCGAAGGACGTCGAGGACGACGAGGCCCGGATGCGGGCCGGGCGCTCCTTCACCAAGGTCGGGTGCAGCGCGGGCCTGACCGAGTACCGGCTACGCCTGGACCCCGAGGGCGCCGCCATTGTCGACGCGGCGATCGACCCGCTCGCCCGGCCTCGCCCCGACCTCGACTGGGACCACTACCGCCAACCCGGCGACCGCCTCGTGCCCCACCCCCACTCCAGCAACGCCGACGACAGTGAGCGCGCGGGGCACGGCGAGCGGCCGACCTGCCCGCACGTCGAGGACCGGGACTGTGGACCGGTCTGCACCTGTGACCCGACCTGCCCCTGCCGGTCGGACTGCACCACCCCCGCCACCAAGCGCGACCCACGCGGCGCCCCCACCCGGCGCGCCGACGCCCTGCTCGAGCTGATCGGCCGGGCGGTGGCCTCCCCCGAGGGAGTCACCCGCACCCCTCGCACCAAGGTCGTCATCACCATGAGCCTCGAGGCCCTCCTGGCCAGCCTCCGGGACGCCGACTCGTCCTCCACCAGCGCGTTCCGCACCGGAGGCCACGACCCCGCAGAGCAGGGCACCCCGACCGGCGGCATCGGTGGGTTCGGCACGGGACCACGCGGCACCCCGACCGGCGTGACCGACTCCGGAGAGGTCCTCTCCGCCAGCGCGATCCGCCGGCTCGCCTGCGAGGCCAGCATCATCCCCGCCGTGCTCGGCGGCCCCTCGAGCGTGCTCGATCTCGGCTACACCGAGCGCTACTTCACCCCCGCGCAACGCCGCGCCCTCGCGATCCGGGACAAACACTGCTCCTATCCCGGCTGCACCGTCCCCCCGCAGTGGTGCGAGGCCCACCACATCGAGCACTGGTGCCACGGCGGCCCCACCGACCTGACCAACGGCGCCCTGCTCTGCGGCCGGCACCACACGATCGTCCACCAGCTCGAACTGCCGGCCACCGTCACCGCCTCCGGCATCACCTGGCACTTACCAAGCCAACACCGATAACGACCCTGCCCCAGACCCCGCCTCCGGCGGGGTGTGGGGCGTGTCAGGCCAAGGGGCTCTAGACGTTGAAGCGGAACTCCACCACGTCGCCGTCGGCCATGACGTAGTCCTTGCCCTCCATCCGGACCTTGCCCGCAGCCTTCGCCGCGGCCATGGACCCGGCCTCGAGCAGGTCCTCGAAGGACACGATCTCGGCCTTGATGAAGCCGCGCTGGAAGTCGGTGTGGATGACACCCGCCGCCTGTGGAGCGGTCCAGCCCTGCTTGATCGTCCAGGCGCGCGCCTCCTTGGGCCCGGCCGTGAGGTAGGTCTGCAGGCCCAGGGTGTGGAATCCCTTCCTGGCCAGCTGGTCCAGCCCCGACTCCTCGGCCCCGAAACCCTGCAGCATCTCGAGCGCCTCGTCCGGCTCCATGTCCATGAGGTCCATCTCGAGCTTCGCGTTGAGGAAGACCGCATCGGCCGGCGCGACCGACTCGGCGAGCTCCTTCTTGAGCGAGTCGTCGGTCAGCTGGTCCTCGTCGAGGTTGAACACGTAGATGAAGGGCTTTGTGGTGAGCAGACCCAGCCCCGTCGCGATCTCCATGTCGACCCCGGCAGCCGGCCCAGCGGCATACAGCGTCTTGCCCTCCTCGAGCACGCGCTGGGCCGCCATCGCAGTGTCGAGCACGGCCTTGTCGGCCTTCTTGCCCTTGACCTCCTTCTCGAGGCGCGGGACGGCCTTCTCGAGCGTCTGGAGGTCGGCGAGGACGAGTTCGGTCTCGATGGTCTCGATGTCGCTGCCCGGGTCGACCTTGCCGTCGACGTGGACTACGTCGTCGTCCTGGAAGGCGCGCACCACCTGGCAGATCGCGTCGGACTCGCGGATGTTGGCAAGGAACTTGTTGCCGAGCCCCTCCCCCTCGCTCGCGCCGCGGACGAGCCCGGCGATGTCGACGAAGCTCACCGTCGCGGGCACCGTCCGCTCGCTCTTGAAGACCTCGGCGAGCTTGTCCAGCCGCTCATCAGGCAGCGGGACGACGCCGATGTTGGGCTCGATCGTCGCGAACGGGTAGTTCGCAGCGAGGACCTGGTTCTTGGTCAGCGCGTTGAAGAGCGTTGACTTGCCGACGTTCGGCAGTCCGACGATTCCGATGGTGAGTGCCACAAGACGGAGAGTCTAGTTCGCATGTGGCCGGCTCCCGACCACGCCGTATGCCGCGCAGCCGGCTTTGTCCTCGCGCCGGCTCAGAGGGTCGGCTGGGGACGCACGCTGCAGAGCTGGCGGGACTGGGCGACGAGGTTGCCGGCCGAGTCCCAGATCCTGGCGTCCTCCTCCATCAGGTCGCCGGTCAGGGTGTCGCTCGAGATGACGACCCGCAGCCAGCCGGGCTCCGGACGACGGCGGATGTGGCCGGTGAACTCCAGGGTCGGCGCCCACCCGAAGATCCCGAGGTCGAAGGCCACCGGCGGGAAGGCGTCGAGTGCCCACATGAGCATGGTCGAGTCCGGCTCCCTGCCGTCCTTGAGGCGGAGCCAGCCGCGCATGACCCCGCGCATCGAGGGCCGGCCCATCACCCAGCCGGCGGTGTCGGGGTCGAGGCGCAGGTCGACCCGATCGAGGAAGGCGCTGTGGTTGAGGAACTCCGGTGGTGCCATGTCTGACCTCAGGCACTGGTCCGGCGGCGGGAGGTCGGGTGGGTCGGCCTGCCGCGTCGTGTCGACGGTGTCGAGGTTGCCGAACGAGGCGAGGGCCCGCATGCGCTCGACCGGTGCTCCGTCGGGACCCGCCTGGAGGACGCTGACCTGGCCGGTCGACAGGCGGCGCCCGCACCGGAGAGTCCCGGTCGCGACAGTGCAGGGACCGCCGAGCGACGCAGTCATGAAGTAGGCGGACAACGCGACCGGGTCCACGTGGCGGTTCGTCTCGGCGGGGTCGGCGTCGAGGTGTCGCCCGAGGGCCGTGAGCCCGAGCGCCATGACGACCCCGCCGTTGATCGCGTTGCCGATGGCCCAGTCGTCGTGGAAGGCGCCGCTCCACGTGCCGTCGTCTTCTGCGTGGAGCTGCATCGCCTTGTCGAACTCGTGCACGGACCATCTCTAGCAGAGAGTGTCGGTGCGGGCTGACAGGGTGAGGCCATGGACTTGGTCACGCTTCTGGCAGGGCTCGTCATCGGTGTCGTCCTCGGTGCGGCGCTGGCGTGGTCATGGGTGCGTGCCGGGCTCTTGGCGCGCGTGGCGAGCGCGGAGTCGGAGCGCGACGTCCTGCGGGAGACGGCCCTCCGGCTCGAGTCGGCGCGTGAGGATGACGAGGCGACCAGGCTGCTGCTCTCTCCGCTGCGAGAGACGATCGGTCGCGTGGAGCGTCAGGTGGGCGCCTTGGAGCGTGACCGCGTCCACCAGTTCGGCGAGCTGGCCGAACGGTTGACGGCCGTGGGGCGCTCGACCGACTCGCTCCGGTCGGAGACGGCGTCGCTCGCGAGCGCCCTCAACGCCTCGACCACACGCGGGGCGTGGGGTGAGCTGCAGCTGAGGCGGGTCCTCGAGCTGTCCGGGCTGCTGCCGCGATGCGACTTCGACGAGCAGGTGACCAGGGTGAGCCGGCACGGTGCGACGGTGCGCCCCGACGCGGTGATCCACCTGCCGGGTGACCGGCACGTCGTCGTCGACAGCAAGGCGCCGATGTCGCACTTCCTGCAGGCGCAGGGCGACGGCGTCGGGGAGACCGAGCGCGGGGAGCTGCTCGCGGCACACGCCACCGCGCTGCGCCGGCACGTGGAGGCACTGGCTGGGAAGGCGTACTGGACCGCGTTCGACCGGTCCCCTGAGGTGGTCGTCTGCTTCGTGCCGGGTGAGGCCGTCCTCGCCGCCGCCCTGTCGGACGACCCGGGGCTCTATGAGCATGCGCTGTCGCGCAAGGTCGTGCTCGCCTCGCCTGGGACGCTCTTCGCGGTGCTGCGCACCATCGGGGCCATCTGGCAGCAGGATGCGTTGGAGCAGAATGCCCGTGAGCTGCTCCGCCTCGGGCAGGACCTGCATGCCCGGCTCTCCACGCTCGGCGGGCACGTCGTCGGGATGGGGCAGAGCCTGGCCAAGTCGGTCGAGCAGTACAACCGCTTCGTCGGCACGCTCGAGTCGCGCGTGCTCGTCACGGCCCGGCGCATGCGCGAGCTGGACCTCGTCTCCGAGGACGCACCGGACCTGGAGCCGCTCACCGTCGGACCGCGCTCCCTGAGCGCACCGGAGCTGATTCCGTCGTCTCGCGACCGTCGTGATGACGAGTTCCTCGCCCATGAGCGCAGCGACCGGGCGGACCGGCGCGACACCACCGAAGCCGTCTGACCCCGGCCCCGGCCCGGCGACAGGCCACGAAGCCGGCAGCATCCTGTGGCCCGGCTCAGCGGCATAGCTCCCCCCACCGCAGGGGGACGAGGATCAGTGAAGGGAGCCGGCGTCCTCGAAGGCGGCGTCGTGGCGAACCTTCTCGGGGTGCTGCCCGGACATCTGCTTCAGGTCGCGGCGCAGCTCCTTCGGCAGGGCGAACAGGAGCGACTCCTCCGCGGAGACCACGGTCTCGACATCGCCGTAGCCCCGGTCGGCAAGCCACTTGAGCACGTCGCGAACGAGGATCTCGGGCACGCTGGCGCCGGAGGTGACTCCGACCGTCGAGACTCCCTCGAGCCAGGCCTCGTCGATCTCGTCGGCGTAGTCGACGAGATGGCCGGCGCCGGCCCCGTGCTCGAGGGCCACCTCGACGAGGCGCACCGAGTTGGACGAGTTGCGGGAGCCGACGACGAGAATCAGGTCGATGTCCTTGGCCATCTGCTTG
Source organism: Intrasporangium sp. (assembly GCF_051961875.1). GTDB lineage: Bacteria > Actinomycetota > Actinomycetes > Actinomycetales > Dermatophilaceae > Intrasporangium_A. Next base: position 9,662 of record NZ_JBQCCV010000183.1, read on the forward strand.
ACGGCCGCCTGGCGGTTCTGCGTCGCGTAGCAGATGTCGTCGGAGGGCGGGCTCTGCAGCGCCGGGAACTTCTCCTTCAGGCGCTTCACCGTCTCCATCGTCTCGTCGACCGACAGGGTCGTCTGGGAGAGCCAGACGACCTTCTCCGGGTCCCGGACCGTCACCTTGTCGACGTCATCGGGGCCCTCGACGAGCTGGATGTGCTCGGGCGCCTCGCCGGACGTGCCGACGACTTCCTCGTGGCCTTCGTGTCCGATGAGGAGGATGTCGTAGTCACCGTCGGCGTAGCGGACCGCCTCGCGGTGCACCTTCGTGACGAGCGGGCAGGTGGCGTCGATCGTCTTGAGCCGGCGGGCACGAGCCTCCTCGTGCACGACCGGAGCGACACCGTGGGCCGAGAAGATCACCGTGGAGCCCTCGGGGACCTCCTCGGTCTCGTCGACGAAGATCGCCCCCCGCTTCTCCAGGGTGGTCACGACATGCTTGTTGTGGACGATCTGCTTCCGGACGTAGACCGGCGGACCGTAGAGCTCGAGCGCCTTCTCGACCGTCACGACGGCCCGGTCGACCCCGGCGCAGTAACCCCGCGGGGCAGCAAGCAGGACCTTCTTCTCGGGCTCAGGCATGCGTCCATCGTACGTGGTGCCTGTGGATGACCAGGTCGGGCGACCCCTACATCGTGCCGGTCCACCTATCGTTGCTCGCGTGAGCATGACGAACCCGCTGCCGCAGAAGGCGGCCGACACGACGCCGGAGCAGCCCTGGCCGGTCCGCGTGCTCAGCCTCAAGATCTCCGACTACGTCGACCGGATGAGCCAGCTGTGGGTCGAGGGCCAGGTCGTCCAGTTCAACGCCCGCGGGGCAACGGCGTTCCTCACCCTGCGTGACCCCGACGTCGACATGTCGTTGTCGGTCTCGGTGCCGATGAACGCCGTCAACGCGATGTCGATCCCGCTCAGCCAGGGTGCCCGCGTCGTCCTTCAGGCGAAGCCGACGTTCTGGACCAAGCGCGGCACGCTCCAGCTCGAGGCACGGCAGATCCGTCCCGTTGGAATCGGTGACCTGCTCGCCCGGATCGAGATCCTCAAACGGACCCTGGCCGCCGAGGGCCTCTTCGACCGGGAGCGGAAGCGGCCGATCCCCTTCCTGCCGGGACGCGTCGGCCTCATCACCGGACGCAACTCGGCGGCCGAGCGCGACGTCATCGAGAATGCCCGCCGCCGCTGGCCGGCCGTGCGCTTCGAGATTCGCGAGGTCGCCGTCCAGGGGGCGAGCGCCGTCACCGAGGTCGTCGCGGCCCTGCGGGAGCTCGACGCCGACACCAGTGTCGACGTCATCGTCATCGCCCGGGGCGGTGGAGCCCTCGAGGAGCTGCTGCCCTTCTCGAACGAGGCGATGGTCCGGGCCGTGTCCCAGGCACGCACCCCCGTCATCAGCGCGATCGGCCACGAGGTCGACCAGCCGCTCCTCGACCTCGTCGCCGACTGGCGCGCCTCGACCCCGACCGACGCCGGCAAGCGCCTCGTGCCGGACGCCGCTCAGGAGATGGCCACCGTGACCACCGGCCGCCAGCGGATGCGGCACGCCCTGGCTCGACGCGTGGAGGGCGAGCGCCGGTCGCTGAGGTCCCTCACCAGCCGACCGGTCATGGCCGACCCGGTGGCCCTCGTCCGGCTGCGGCGCTCCGAGATCGAGGCCCTCCGGCAGCGCGCCGACACGCGCATCGAGGCCCGGCTCCACCGCGCCGGCGACCAGGTGGAGCACCTGCGCCGCCAGGTCACCGCGCTCTCACCCCAGTCGACGCTGGAGCGCGGCTACGCGGTCGTGCAGCACCGCGACGGACGCATCGTCATGGACCGCGAGGACGTCGGCATCGGCGAGCTGCTCCGGGTGCGCGTCGCTCGCGGCGACTTCGGCGTCCGACCCGTCGCCGCCGGCAGCGACTCGCAGAGCGGGACACCCGACGAGGGCGACCCGTCCGCCGACGGTCGGACCTCGTCTCAGGGCCCGACTGCACCCTCCCCCTCACGCAACCGACGCAAGCGGCCGGCCGCGGCCGCGGAATAGGGTGACCCAATGGCCGACGCCCCCGCCTTCCCCGACATCACCGACCTGCGCTACGAGGACGCCCGCGAGGAGCTCATCGCCATCGTTGCGAAGCTCGAGGCCGGGCAGGCGCCCCTCGAGGACTCGATGCAGCTGTGGCGGCGCGGAGAGGCGCTCGCCGCGCACTGCCAGCGGTGGCTCGACGGCGCGCAGGCCGAGATCGAGCGGACAACGCAGCCAACCGCCACCGCCACGTCCGCCACATCAAGCGAAGACGACGAGGTGCACGCCGACAACGCCGTCTTCGACGACGAGGACGACTGAGCGCCCACGGGAGCGTCGGCCCCGCCCCCCGGGGCGCTGAGCGCCGTCAGGAGGACGGCTTGACCCGCTTGAGGGCGTCGACGAACGTCTTCAGCTCCTGCTCGGAGCCGGTTGTGGTCGCGGCGATGGTGAGGTCGCCGTCATTGGGTCCCTTGAGGACGTAGGCGAACTCGTCACGTGCCTCGACGACGTAGCGCTCCCAGGTCCGCGAGCCGATCTGCACCTCGCCTGCCCGGGTCCCGCCGTTGACGGAGCGCGACAGCCACCCGGGCGTGACGTGGGTCGCCTCCTTGAGCGCGATGTCGGCTCCGCTGGGCGTCGTCCACACCGACGTGAAGGTCCGCACCTTGTCGGTGAGCGGGGAGTCGGTTGCGACGACCGGCACCCAGTCCTTGCCGAGCCCCGAGGGCAGCTCGACCGGCCACCCCGTGAGCTGAGCCACGTAGGCACCCTTGCCCGCAGCGTCGACGGCGGGCCGCTCGACGTGGTTGATACGCGGGACGATCGCGATGAGCCCCGCGACGATGACCCCGAGCACGAGCATCGAGCGCACCATGTTGGGCAGGGAGCCCAGGGAGTAGGCGCTGCGCTGGGGTTGGGGAGAGCTCACCGGGACATCCTCCCCGACGCCGTCGAGGAGACCAAACCGGTGCTGTCCTGCACCGATAGAGTTGCAGCGACAGCCGCGCCGACGAAGGACTCGATGATGAGAGCCAGCACCCCTGACCGCAACCTTGCCCTCGAGCTCGTCCGGGTCACGGAGGCCGCCGCGATGGCTGGTGGCCGCTGGGTGGGCCGCGGCGAGAAGAACAAGGCCGACGGTGCCGCGGTCGAGGCGATGCGGGCGATGATCTCGACGGTCAGCATGAACGGCATCGTCGTCATCGGCGAAGGCGAGAAGGACAACGCCCCGATGCTCTACAACGGCGAGCACGTCGGCGACGGCACCGGCCTCGAGTACGACGTCGCGGTCGACCCGATCGACGGCACGACGCTGACCGCCAAGGGCATGCCCAACGCCGTGTCGGTCATGGCCGTGGCGGGTCGCGGTGCGATGTACGACCCCTCCGCGGTCTTCTACATGGACAAGCTGGCGACCGGTCCCGAAGCGGCTGACGTCGTCGACATCCGGCTGCCTGTCGCCGAGAACATCCGGCGCATCGCGAAGGCCAAGCACGAGACTCCCGCCGACATCACGGTCGTCATCCTCGACCGGGCCCGGCACGAGCACCTGGCCCAGGAGGTGCGCGAGACCGGCGCCCGGATCCGCTACATCACCGACGGTGACGTCGCCGGCGCCGTCATGGCGGCGCGGCCCAACACCGGTGTCGACCTGCTCCTCGGCATCGGCGGTACGCCCGAGGGCATCATCGCGGCCTGTGCCATCAAGTGCGTCGGCGGCGTGATCCAGGGCAAGCTGTGGCCGAAGGACGACGACGAGCGCCAGAAGGCCCTCGACGCCGGGCACGACCTCGACCGGGTCCTCTCGACCGACGACCTCGTCACCGGCGACTGCTTCTTCGTCGCGACCGGCATCACCGACGGCGAGCTGCTGCGCGGCGTGCGCTACGGCAGCAACTCCGCGCGCACCCACTCCCTCGTCATGCGTTCGCGCAGCGGCACCATCCGCACCATCGAGAGCGAGCACAACTTCAGCCGGCCGGGCTGGTTCGGCAGCACCGAGATGATCGAACCCTGACGTGCATACCCTCGTCGTCGGTGAGGCCCTCATCGACCGCGTGACGGCCCCCGACGGCTCGGTCGCCGAACACGTCGGCGGCAGCCCCGCCAACGTCGCCTTCGGGCTCGGCGCGCTGGGGCACGGCGTCGAGCTCGCGACCTGGCTCGGTCCGGACGCCCACGGGGCCCGGATCGAGGAGGTATGCCGCTCACGCGGCATACCTCTCACCCCCGGTTCGCACGGGGCGGCGTCCACCCCGGTCGCGCACGCGCTCCTCGACGCGCGCGGCTCGGCGACCTACACCTTCGACCTCGAATGGGCGCCGGAGTCCTTCCCGAGCCATGCGGTGTACGGGCACATCCACCTCGGCAGCATCGGAGCCGTCCTCCAGCCGGGGGCCGGTCGAGTGCGACGCTTCCTCGAGGAAGCCCGAGACACCGCCACGATCTCCTATGACCCGAACCTCCGACCGGCTCTGATGACCCTTGAGGAGGCTCGGGACGCCGTAGCCGCGGCCGTCCCGCTCGCCGACGTGGTCAAGGCGAGCGACGAGGACGTCGACTGGATCGCCCCGGATAAGCCATTGGAGGACGTGGCGGCCGAGTGGGGCGGCCTCGGGCCATCGCTCGTCGTCGTGACGCGGGGCGGGGAGGGCGCCCTCGTGCACGTCACCGGCTCTGGCGAGCAGCTGAGCCTGCCTGCCGCGGCCACACGTCTCGTCGACACCGTCGGTGCGGGCGACTCGTTCATGGCCGGACTCCTCTCCGGGCTCCTGGACGCGGGCCTGCTGGGGTCCCCCGACGCCCGGGACGGCCTCCGCAAGGCGTCTCTCGAGGACGTGACCCCCGCCGTGCAGCGCGCCCTCGCGACGGCCGCGCGGACGGTGGCGGTGGCCGGCGCCTACGCACCCTCGCGCGCCGAGCTGGCCTGAGCGACCCGCACCTGGCCTGAGCCACCCCCAGCCGCCGAATCGACAAGGACGACGACCGGAGGCGACAATCCCGTGGGGACGCGGCCAGCCGGTCCCCCGTCCAGCTTCGAAGTGACCAGGAGGAGACGAGTGAGCCAGCAGCCCGAGGCCCCTCGTCGGAACATCGGCCCCTACCAGCGCAGTCTGCTCGAACTGCAGGCTGCCCAACGGGAAGGCGAGCGGCAGGCGTCCCGCCGACGCCGTCAACGGATGCGGATCGCCGCCGTCGTGGCCGTAGTCACGCTCGTCGTCGCGGCGATCGGCACTGGCGTCTGGTGGATGGGACGCCCGGGCGACGGCACCGCGGCGTCGGGCCCGCAGCAGCAGCGGTGCGCGACGACCACGCCGGTTCGGATCTGGGCTCCGGCCTCGGCTCGCCCCGCGCTCGACGCGGCGGCGAAGGCATACGGCGCCACGGCGAACGCGGTCTGTGCCACCTTCAGCGTGGAAGCCCGCCCGGCCGCGGACGTGGTCGCTGACCTGAGCGCCGACGGGGCAGGTCGCCCGGACGCGTGGGTGGTGGACTCGCCCGTCTGGGTCGACAAGGTGACGACGGCCAAGAAGGTGCCGCTCGAGCCGTCCCAACCCTTCGCGACGAGCCCCCTCGTCCTCGTCGTGGGGAAGCAGTCGGCGTCGGCCGTGCCGGCCGGCAGCCGGTGGAAGGACCTGCTCACCTCAGACCAGTCGCTTCGGCTCAGCGACCCGCGCTCGACCACGGCCGGGCTGCTCACGCTCACCACTGCTTTGCCGTCGCTGGGCAGCGACGCGCAGACGGTCCTGCCGAAGCTGGCCGCGACGGTGGCCCCGTCGACCGAGGAGCTGTTCGCCGCCGGCGCGAAGGGCAAAGGCAAGGCAGCGATCTTCCCCGCCGCCGAGGCCGATGTCATCGCGCACAACCGGGCGGGCAAGTCCGACGACCTCGCCGCCGTGGTGCCCGGTGGGCAGACGGCTGCCTTCCAGTACTCCCTCGTCGGCGTCGCGACGGATCCCGCGAAGAAACAGGCCATCCAGGGACTGCGCGGCTTCCTGACGAGCGAGGCGGCGGCCGCAACCCTGGCGGCGGGCGGGCTGCGTCCGACGGCCGACACCAAGGCAGTGCCGATGGGTTCCGGCGCCGTGAGCGCCACCTTCAGCGCCACGGCGCCACCCGCGAAGGCCCTCACTGCCGCCACGAACTCGTGGCAGGCGGCGACCCTCGACTTCCGACTCCTCGCGGTCATCGACGTCTCGGGGTCGATGAAGGAGCGGGCCGGGGCCTCCACCCGCATCGCCCTCACCCAGCAGGCGGCGACCCTCGCCCTCGACGCGCTCCCGAAGTCGACCGAGCTCGGACTCTGGGCCTTCTCGATCGGCATCGGCGAGCAGGGGGCGGACTACAGGGAGCTCGCTCCGATCGGCCCGCTCAGCGACGAGCAGCACCGCGCGGCGGTGACCCAGGGCACGGCGTCCCTGTCGAGGCAGGTCGGCGGCGGCACCGGTCTCTACGACACCATCTGGGCGGCGTACCAGCGGGTGCTCGACGGCTGGGAGCCCGGCCACGTCAACGCGGTCGTCATCCTTACGGACGGCAAGAACGACAACCCGCGAGGCCTCACCCTGGCCCAGCTGACCGCGCGCCTGTCGAAGGCCGACCCGAAGCGGCCGGTCGCGATCACGACCATCGGCATCGGCCCCGACGTCGACGCGAAGGCCCTGTCGCAGATCTCCACGATGATGCACTCTGAGTACTACCCGGCGCCGCGTCCGCAGGACATGCAGGAGGTCCTCGCCAAGGCACTGCTGGATCACAACTGCAAGGACGGGGTCTGCGCCTGACGCCAAGGCGTGAGGACCCGACCGAGCGCCAGCGAGGGAGGCCCGGAGCGCCGATTCGGCGTCAGGCGCCATCGGGCTCGGCCTGATCCGTCGAGCGGTCACTTTCTGACGGTCGAGCGGTCAGATTGAGGCCTGGCGACGGCCGGGAAGTGGGTACGCGACTAGGGCCTGGTGCCCTTCAACAAGCGGGAGGTATGCCGATCAGCTCGTGAGCTGTGCGGCATACCTCCTGCTCGCGGGCCTTGCGCCAGAGGTCAGGCGGTCGCGGCCTCCCGCGCCCGTGCCCGCTCGAGCGCGTTGCGGCGGTCGTCCTCGGCGTCGCGGGCGATCTGTGCGGCCTTGTCCTCGTCGCGTGTCAGGCACTCGCCGGACCCTGCGTCGAAGACGTGCATCGAGCGGGGATCGAAGGTGAAGGTCGCCTCGTCCCCCTCGCGGATGCGCGAGCGGGCGTCGAGGTTGACGACCATCTGGGTGCGCATGCCCTCACCGTCGAGGTCGCGGTCGAGCTCCTCGAGCATCGCTTGCACGGAAGGGTCGGGCTCGAACGGGACGTAGGCGTACTGCTCGTTGCCGAGCCATTCGGTGACATCGACGGTCGCGTTGAACGTCGCTCCCCCGGCGACGTCGCCGAGGCTCGCATCCTTGATGTGCTCGGGCCGCAGGCCGACGATGACGACCTCATTGCCCGCCACCTTGCCGGCCAGGTCCGGTCCGATCGGGACGTCGCCGAACGGCAGCGACAGCCGCCCGTCGGCGACCCTCGCCGGCAGGAAGTTCATCGGCGGGCTGCCGATGAAGCCGGCGACGAAGAGGTTGACCGGCTGGTCGTAGAGCTCCCGCGGCGAGGCGCACTGCTGCAGCACGCCCTTCTTGAGGACCGCAACGCGGTCGCCGAGCGTCATCGCCTCGATCTGGTCGTGCGTGACGTAGACGGTCGTCACACCGAGCCGGCGCTGCATCCGGGCGATCTCGGTGCGCATCTGGCCGCGGAGCTTGGCGTCGAGGTTCGACAACGGCTCGTCGAAGAGGAACGCGTCCGCGTCACGGACGATGGCCCGGCCCATCGCGACCCGCTGGCGCTGCCCTCCCGAGAGGTTCGACGGCTTGCGCTCGAGGTGCTCGGTCAGCTCGAGCATGTCGGCCGCGGTCGTGACCTTCTCGCGGATCTGCTGCTCCGAGTGCTGCCCCCTGGCGAGGCGCAGGGGGAAGGCGATGTTCTCGAAGACGGTCAGGTGCGGGTAGAGGGCGTAGTTCTGGAACACCATCGACAGGTTGCGGTCCCGGGGCGCGAGGTCGTTGACCCGGTTGCCGTTGATGAGCAGGTCGCCGGAGGTGATGTCCTCGAGACCGACGATCATGCGTAGCAGGGTCGACTTGCCGCACCCCGACGGGCCGACGAGGATCATGAACTCGCCGTCGGCGATGTCGAGCGACACGTCATTGACCGCGGGGAAACCGTCGCCGTACTGCTTGACGAGGTGCTTGAGGACGATCTCAGCCATGGTTTCGAACTCCTTTGCGGATTCAGGCGATCCGGGCCTCAGCCCTTGACCGCACCCGAGGTCAGGCCGGCGACGATGCGTCGCTGGAAGAGCAGGACGAGGATGACGACGGGGATGGTCACGACGACGGCCGCCGCCATGATCCCGCCGGTGGGCTGCTCGAACTGGGAGGCTCCCGTGAAGAACGCGAGCGCCGCCGGAACGGTGCGCGCCTTGTCCGCGGTGAGCGAGATGGCGAAGACGAAGTCGTTCCACGCCGTGAAGAACGTGATGATCGCCGTCGTGAACACCCCTGGCGCGGCGAGCGGCACGATGACCTTGCGGAAGGCTTGCCAGGTCGTGGCACCGTCGACCTGGGCGGCCTGCTCCATCTCCCACGGGATCTGCTGGAAGAACGCGGCGAGGATCCAGATCGACAGTGGCAGGGTCAGGGACAGATACGGGATGATCAGGCCCGGGATCGTGTCGAACAGCCCGACGTTGCGCCACACGTCGAACAGCGGCGTCACCATCGCGATGACGGGGAAGAAGGACACCCCGAGCGCAGTCGTGAGGATCATCCGCTTGCCCGGGAACTGCAGCCGGGCGATGGCATAGGCGCAGAACGTCGCGAGAACGACGCTGATCACCGTCGACGAGAGGCACACGACGATCGAGTTGCGCAGGGCGGGTAGGAACAGGTCGCTGGCCCCTCCTGTGAAGATGAGCTGGTAGTTCTCCCAGCTGATCTGCTTCGGCCAGAAGTTGCCGAGGATGTTCGCATCCGGGTTCGCGAGGGCGTCCTTGCCCTTGAGCGACAACGCAAGCGTCCACAGCAGCGGAATGAGGGTCCAGATGATGATGGGGATGGCGATGATCGAGTAGACACCGGTCCCCTTGGCGTCGTCCCTGGTGGCCATGGCTCAGCTCCTCCCGCCCGCGAGATCGACCTTGAAGGCCCTGACGAAGATCCAGGCGATGAGCAGGACGAACAGGAAGAGCAGCACGGCGAGCGCCGAGCCCATCCCGATCTCCACCCGGTCGATCGTCTGGTTGTACGTCAACATCGACAGGGACGACGTGTTGTTGGCGCCCCCCGTCATGATGAAGATGTTGTCGAAGATGCGGAACGCGTCGAGGGTCCGGAAGAGCAGCGCCACCATGATCGCCGCCTTCATGTTCGGCAGGATCACCCGGGTCAGGCGCTGCCAGTAGGTCGCCCCGTCGACCTCGGCCGCCTCCTCCATCGAGGTGTCGATCTGCGCGAGCCCGGCGAGGAGCAGGAGCGACATGAACGGTGTCGTCTTCCAGATCTCCGACAGGCAGATGACGAAGATCGACCCCCAGAAGCCACCGAACCAGTCGGTGTTGGCGCTGATGCCGGGCACCCAGGAGAACCAGTGGTTGATGTAGCCGGTGTCGGTGCGGAACGCGTAGAACCAGGCGAACGCGGAGACGACGGTGATGATCGCGTAGGGGATCAGCACGATGGTGCGCAGGGTGCGGCGCGGGATGACGATCTTGTGCATCACCATCGCGATGACCATGCCGAGGAAGAACTCGATGACCACGGTGATGACGGTGATGAGGGCGGTCACGCCGACCGCCGCCCAGAAGACGGAGTCGGTCAGGGCAACGCCGTAGTTGCCGAGGAACGTGAAGTGCCTGCTCTGAGGATCGGTGAGCCGGTAGCTGTAGAACGAGTTCCAGATCGCCTGCAGGATCGGATAGCCGGTGACGGCGACCATGATGACGAAGGCCGGCATGGCGAGGCGCCAGCCGAGGTTTCGCTCGGCCCTGGACCGGTCGGAGAGATGGCGGCGGCGGTCCTCCTGCCGGGCGACCGGCCTGCCGTGGCGCTCGACGTCGAGCTCGGGGGTGGCACTCACAGCAACGCATCTCCCTTCAGGACGGCCGAGATGAGGTTGGCCGCGTCCCTGGGCGTGGTGTTCGGGTCGACCGAGCTCGGTGGGCTGAAGACCCGTTGGATGGCGCTCGACACGTCGCCGTAGTACTGCGTCAGCGGGCGTGGTGCGGCAGCATCGAGTGACTCGCGGATCAGCTCGGCCATCGGGAACTGCTTCTTGATCTCGGGGTCGTCATAGACCGTCTTGTCCGCCGCGGGGTTGCCGGTGCCGAGCATGTAGAGCTTCTGGTGCGCCGGGGTGGTGATGCACTTGATCGCATCCCACGCTTCCGCCTTGTGCGGGCTCACGGCGTTGACGCCGAGCTCGATGCCGCCGAAGGGCGGCCTGCTCGGCTGGCCCTGCACCGTCTGTGGGTAGCGCGCCCACCCCACGTCGTCGATGAACGGCACCTTGTTGCCGGGCAGCGCTGCCCAGACGTAGGGCCAGTTGACGAGGAAACCACTCGTCGCCTCGCTGGAGAACAGGTCGAGGGCCGCCGTCTCGTCGAGCGAGCCCATCGCTGGACCGGCGACCCCCTGCTGGGCGACCTTCTGGATGACCGCCGCAGCGGCCTGGCCGCTCGGGGAGTCCAGGCCGAACCTCAGCTGGTCACCGCTCGCCCCCGGGTTCTCGATGATCTGGCCGCCGGCGCCCGCGACGAGAGCGTTGATCCAGACCATGTAGCCCTCGTAGCGCTTGGCCTGGACACCGATCGTCTTGTTCTGCGACTTGGCGGCCTCGATGACCTGGCTCCAGGTCACCGGCTGGTTCATGTCGAGCCCGGCCGCCTTGGCCACGGACTTGCGGTACCAGAGCAGCTGCGTGTTCGCCCACATCGGGGCGGCGATGAGCTTCCCCTTCCAGGTGGAAGCCTCGACGCTCGGCTTCACGGCGTTGCGGGTGAACGTGTCGGCATCTGCCGCGGGCACGGGGTCCAGGAACCCGGCCTGCGCGAACTCGGCGACGAAGACCGGGTCCATCGACATCAGGTCGGTGCCGGTGTCCTTCGCCGCGAGCCGGCGCAGCAGCTGCTGGCGCTGATCGCTCGCGCTGTTGGGCAGCAGCTGGATCTTGATCGAGTAGCGGCCCTGCGACGCGTCCGTGCACTCCTTCGCAAGCTGCGCCTGACCGCCCTTCGTCGGATCCGAGCCGCCGCCGTCAGGGTTGATGTACCAGGTCAGCACCGGGGGTCCGGAACCTGCGCTCGAGGAGCCGCAGGCGCTCAGGGCCAGCCCGGACGCCGCCGCGAGGGCTGCGAGCACGGCCACCGTGCGGTGCCTTCGGTTGGAACTGCCCACTCCTGCTCCTCCCGCCGAGCCAGCGACCAGGGGAGGCAGGACGCCGGCGTCCGTTGCACATCTTGGGTCCTTCCTACAGCAGAGGTGTGACGTACGCCACCCCACCGCGGGTCGTAACCTTGGCGCAGTCCACCTACCCATTCAGGAGCCAGCGAGTGAGCGAGTTCGCGTACGAAGACATGCTGCCGATCGGCGCGGACGAGACGCCGTACCGCCTCATCACCACTGAGGGGGTCCGGACGGTGGAGGGCCCGGGCGACCGCACCTTCCTCGAGGTGGACCCTGAGGCGCTGCGACTGCTCACCGAGACCGCGATGCACGACATCGCGCACTACCTCCGGCCCGGGCACCTGCAGCAGCTGCGCAACATCCTCGACGACCCCGAGGCGAGCAACAACGACAAGTTCGTCGCGCTCGACCTGCTCAAGAACGCCAACATCGCCGCCGGTGGCGTGCTGCCGATGTGCCAGGACACCGGTACGGCGATCGTCATGGGCAAGCGGGGCCAGCAGGTACTGACCCGGGGCAGCGACGAGGAGCCGATCGCCCGCGGTGTCTACGACGCCTACACCCGGCTCAACCTGCGCTACAGCCAGATGGCGCCCCTGACCACGTGGGACGAGCGCAACACCGGCTCCAACCTCCCGGCCCAGATCGAGCTCTACGCGGACACCGCGGAGGGCCACGAGACGACATACAAGTTCCTCTTCATGGCCAAGGGCGGCGGCTCGGCGAACAAGAGCTTCCTCTTCCAGGAGACGAAGGCCATCCTCAACGAGGATGCCATGATGCGCTTCCTGGACGAGAAGCTGCGCTCCCTCGGCACGGCGGCCTGCCCGCCGTACCACCTCGCGATCGTCATCGGGGGCACGAGCGCGGAGTTCGCCCTCAAGACCGCGAAGTACGCCTCCGCGAAGTACCTCGACACCCTCCCCAAGCAGGGCTCGATGACG
>NZ_JBQCCV010000184.1:0-3193 GCF_051961875.1 Intrasporangium sp.
GGCCATGCGCTCGGCCTGCACATGGCGCTCTCCCCGTCGGTGACTCCACGGCTCACACCGAGGGTCCTCGCCGAGCTCCGCGGGGCCGGCGCGGGAGCCGTCTCCCTCTCGCTCGACGGGGCGACGGCGGCGACCCACGACGCGTTCCGCGGCGTCCGCGGCGTCTTCGACCAGACGCTCGTCGCGGCACGCGACGTCAGGGCGGCCGGCTTCCGCCTCCAGGTCAACTCCACGGTGACTCGCGGCAACGTCGACGAGCTGCCGGGGCTGCTGCGCCGGGTCCTCGACCTCGAGGTATCCCTGTGGAGCGTCTTCTTCCTCGTGCCGACCGGGCGGGGCCAGCTCCTCGACGCCCTGACCGCAGAGCAGGTCGAGGACGTGCTGCACTGGCTGCACGACGTGTCCGACCTCGTCGCCCTCAAGACGACGGAGGCTCCCCACTACCGGCGCGTCGCCATCGAGCGGGCCCGTGCGACACGGACCGGTGCACCGGCACCGGCACTCGGCGAGCTGTACCACCGCCACACGGCGGCGAGCGCCTCGATCCGCGCTGAGCGGCAAACGGCTCTGCGTCGTCCCCGCCCACCCATCGAGGTGAACTCGGGGCGCGGCTTCGCCTTCATCGACCACCGCGGGGACGTCTACCCCAGCGGCTTCCTGCCAGAGCGGTGCGGGTCGGTGCTCGACGGCGGCTTCCGGGAGGTCTATCGCACGAGCCCGCTGCTCCGGTCCCTGCGCGATCCGGACCAGCTGCGCGGCAAGTGCCGCTCCTGCGAGTTCCGGGACGTCTGCGGCGGCAGCCGGTCACAGGCCTACGCGGTGAACGGAGACGTCCTCGGCTCCGACCCGAACTGCGTGCACGTGCCCCTCACCGCGTGACCGGCTCCCACTCAGTGGCCTCGCAGCACCGGCCCGAGGACCTCGAGGACGGAGGCGTCCTCGATGGTGGCCGGCACGGCGGGGTTCGCGCCGTCGGCGATCTCGCGCATCGTCTTGCGCAGGATCTTCCCCGAGCGCGTCTTGGGCAGGCCCCCGACGATGTCGACCTGGTGCAGGGCCGCGACGGCTCCGACCTCGGCCCGGACCCGGGCGACGAGCTCCGTCCGGATCCGGTCGCCTTCGGCCTGCGCGTCGATGCCGGACTTGAGCACGACGAGGGCTCGCGGCACCTGGCCCTTGAGCTCGTCGCGCACCCCGATGACGGCGCACTCGGCGACCGCTTCGTGCCCGGCGAGCGCCGCCTCGATGGAACCGGTCGAGAGACGGTGGCCCGCGACGTTGAGAACGTCGTCCGTACGGCCCATGACGAAGAGGTAACCGTCCTCGTCGAAGTAGCCCCCGTCACCGGTGAGATAGTGGCCGGGGTAGGCCGACAGGTAGGAGCTGACATAGCGCTCGTCGTCCTGCCACAGCGTCGGCAGGGTGCCGGGCGGCATCGGCAGCCTGATGCAGATCGCGCCCTCGGCGCCGGCCGGGGCCTCGTTCCCCTCGACGTCGAGGATCCGCACGTCGTAGCCACAGACGGCGACCGTGGGTGACCCGGGCTTGATGGGCAGCAGCTCGATCCCCTTGGGGTTGCAGGCGATCGGCCAGCCGGTCTCGGTCTGCCACCAGTTGTCGATGACCGGGACGCCGAGCCTGGCGCTGGCCCACTCGTAGGTGTCGGGGTCGAGCCGCTCGCCGGCGAGATAGAGGGTGCGGAAGCCCGACAGGTCGTAGCCCCCCAGCAACGCGCCGTCGGCGTCCTCCTTCTTGATGGCACGGAACGCGGTGGGAGCGGTGAACAGGGCGGCGACGCCGTAGTCCTGGATCACCCTCCAGAAAGCCCCGGCATCGGGAGTGCCGACGGGCTTGCCCTCGTAGAGGATCGTCGTCGCCCCGGTCAGCAGTGGCCCATACACGATGTACGAGTGGCCGACGACCCAACCGATGTCGCTGGCGGTGAACATCGTGTCGCCGGGCGAGATGTCGTAGAGGTTCTTCATCGACCACCGTAGGGCGACGGCATACCCGCCCGAGTCGCGGTAGATGCCCTTCGGCTTCCCCGTCGTGCCCGAGGTGTAGAGGATGTAGAGCGGGTCGGTGCTCGCGACCGGCACACAGTCGGCGCCGGCGCGTGCGGACTCGCTCGAGACCAGCTCGTCCCAGTCGATGTCGCGCTCCCCCATCTCGGCGCGCAGCTGCTCGCGCTGCAGGATGACGCAGTGCTCCGGCTGGTGGTCCGAGCGCTTGATCGCCTCGTCGAGGAACGGCTTGTAGGGCACCACCCGGGTCGGCTCGACCCCGCAGGAAGCGGACAGCACGACACGGGGTGCCGCGTCGTCGATCCGTGCGGCGAGCTCCTGCGGGGCGAAGCCGCCGAAGACGACCGAGTGGACCGCCCCGATGCGGGCGCACGCGAGCATCGCCACGACCGCCTCCGGCACCATCGGCATGTAGATGACGACGCGGTCGCCCTGCTGCACCCCAAGGCCCGTCAGGCCACCGGCCACGGCGCGCACGTCGTCGAGCAGCTCGGCGTACGTGATCGTGCGCCTGCTCCCCGTCACCGGCGAGTCGTAGTGGATCGCGGCCTGGTCGCCGCGCCCGGCCTCGACGTGGCGGTCGACGGCGTTGTGGCAGACGTTGACGACGGCGTCCGGGTACCAGCGGTAGAACGGCGGGTTGTCGGCGTCGAGGATCCGCTCGGGTGGCGTGATCCAGTCGATGTCGGCGGCAGCGTCGCGCCAGAACCCCTCAGGATCGCTCAGGCTGCGCCGGTAGATCTCCCCGTATGCGGCTGTGCTCGCTCCATCGCCCATGTGCCCACTCTGCCGGGCAGGGTTCCGGAGTGCCAGAGGTGCGGCAGTCGCAACCGGCGAGCGGCCCGGCATCGGCGATGTACGGCCGCGCGGCTGTGACCAAGCGCACGCGGCGCGTCACCCCTCGGTCACGCGGTGGCGGCGGCGAGCTGTCCGCAGGCCCCGTCGATGTCCTGGCCGCGCGTGTCGCGGATCGTCGTCGGGACCCCGTGGGCCCGGAGCCGCTCGACGAAGTTCTGCTCGACGCCCGTGCGGCTCGCGGTCCATTTCGATCCCGGCGTCGGGTTGAGCGGGATCGGGTTCACATGCACCCAGCCCCTGCCGCGGGCGTTGAGCTTCTCGCCGAGCAGGTCCGCGCGCCAGCCCTGGTCGTTGATGTCGCGGATGAGGGC
>NZ_JBQCCV010000185.1:0-13643 GCF_051961875.1 Intrasporangium sp.
CGCACCTGCTGCCCAGCGACGTCGACCAGCACGTCGCCGCGCTGCACCCCGGCGTTGGCAGCAGGGCCACCGGCCGTCACTGCCTGCACCAGGACCGGCCCTCCCGCGGACGCCTGCATCGCTGGAGGGATGCCCTGGACCTGCCTGCCGCGGGTGACGTGCGCGACCCGCCCGTTCTTGGCCAGCTCAGCGATCAGGGGCTGGGCCAGGGTGATCGGGATGGCGAATCCCAGGCCGGCGCTACCGGACTCGCCCGCCGGTGCGGCACCTGCCGTGTTGATCCCGATGAGCTGCGCCCTGCAGTCCACGAGCGCACCGCCGCTGTTGCCGGGGTTGATCGCTGCATCGGTCTGGATCGCTCCCAACAGGTGCGCTGCGCCGGTCTCGGTCGGGACTCGCACGTAGCGGCCAGTTGCACTGACGATCCCAGTGGTCACCGTCGAGGTCAGGCCGAGGGGCGAGCCGAGCGCCACCACCGGGGTCCCCACCCGAAGGTTCCCGGAGTCACCCACGGCGATCGGCGAGGCCGCCGAGTCCGGGGTGTCGGCCCTCACCACGGCGAGGTCGGTGACCTGGTCCATCCCGAGCACGACCCCGGCGCTGGAGTGCCCGTTGGCGTACTCGACGCGAAGAGACGTGGGGGCGGAACCGGAGGGACCGGGCGTTGTCCCCGCCCCACGCCCCGACGGCGGTACAACCACATGTGCATTCGTCACGATCACCGACTCGCTGGGCGAGAGCCGGTACACGACACCGGAGCCGGTTCCACCACCGGCGGCTCCCTGCACCGCGATCGTGACGACCGACGGCAGCGCATCCGCCGCGACGGTGTCCACGGCACAGGTCGTGGCGGAGGACGCCTGGACCCGAGTCGCCCAGCCCGTCCACCAGCCCACCAGGGCGACCAGGCCGCCACCCACGAGGCCCCCCAGGAGGGCGAACACGACCAGCCAGGAGACGGGACCCGTGCTCTTCGTCCACCACCGGGGGCCGGACTGCCGGGTTCGCTTCTCGGAAGTACTGGTCATCGCACGAGGACCTCTCGACGTTGCCCGGGTTTTCAGCGTATACCCGGGGTCAGGACGGGGTGCCGGTTCGCGCGGCCGCCGGGTACATGGAGGAGGTGATCCAGCCGAGTCGCTCCGCGCACCCCTTCCGGCACCGGTTCCTCTCGCAGACCGTCGCTTTTGTCACCGGCGCATCGACGACCGCGATGCCGATCGAGCTCGACCGCTTGGACATCACCCGGCCGATGGTCATCAGCACCCCCTCAGCGCACCTCATGGCGAGGCGCATGTTCGAGGGTGTCGAGGTGGATCTCTGGTGGGACGAGGTCTCCCAGCACGTGCCTGCCGACCTCGTCGAGAGCGCCACCGAGGCCGCCCGGCGGGCGATGGTCGACGGGCTCGTCACCATCGGCGGCGGCTCGGCCACCGGTCTCGGTAAGGCCCTGGCCAAGGAGCTCGACATCCCCCTCGCCGCGGTCCCGACCACCTACTCAGGTTCCGAGTCGACGAACATCTTCGGCATCACGAGGGACCGCGCCAAGCTCACTGCCGTCGACGACCGTGCCCTGCCCGACGTCGTCCTCTACGACGCGGAACTTGCCGCGACCATGCCTCGCGAGCTCGCTGTCGCCTCCGGGCTCAACGCCCTCGCGCACTCCGTCGAGGCGTTCTGGGCACCCGGCGCCGACCCCATCAACGACGCGCTCGCCCAGGAGTCGATCAGCCTCCTCGTCGCGGGCCTGCACGCGACTGCGGGTGACACGGCCGATCCACTCGGCTACGAGCGGTGCCTGCTCGGTGCGTACCTGTCCGGACTTGTCCTCGCCTCGGCCGGATCGGGCCTGCACCACACCATCTGCCACGTCCTGGGGGGCGCCTTCCGGATGCCGCACGCCATCACCCATGCCGCCGTTCTCCCCCACGTCGTCGCCTTCAACGCACCGGCCGGATCGTCGGCGGCCGACCGGCTGGGCGCCGCGTTCGGCGGTCATGACCCGACCGAGGTCCTGGCCGGCATCGCCGAGCCACTCGGCGGGTCGATCGCCCTCGCGGAGCACGGCCTGACGGAGGACGATGTCGAGCACGCCGTCGAGATGCTCCTGACGACCTCGCTCGAGGACAACCCCCGGCTGGTCTCCCGGGAGGACCTCGTCCGGATCATCGACGGCGCCCGAACTGGCGCCCAGCCGTAGCCATCGACCCCGGAAAACCACCGCGCTTCCGGTGGCAGGACCGCCCCAACCGGTATAGCGTGACGTGGGCGACACCGTCGCCTCGACGTCATCAAGGCGTTCCCAAGTTGTCCCCGAGTCGCTACACTCGGAGACAGCGAAGGGTTGGGCCCGCACGAACCGCGCCCAGCCCTTCTGCATGTGCTGGCTCGCACTGTCCCCCTGTCTGTGCGAGCCAGCTCAAGCGGAGAGGGACCCGGCCACACGGCCGGGTCCCTCTGCTTTGTCGTCCGTGCTCCGAAGGGCGGGCGGCTCACACGCCGCGGCCGTTGTCGTCCTCGTCGGCGGCCTCGTCGTCGAGCTCGTCCGCGGCCAGGCGGTCGGGGTCCATCTCCGCGTTGCCCGCGCCGGCGACGCCGATCCCGTCGACTCCGCCGCCGAGGGCCTCGGTCGGCTCGGTCACGCCGACCGACGCCGTGCCGGCCGCACCGTTGCCACCGATGAGCTCCGCGTCGTCGAGCTCACCGGTGTGGTCCTTGGCATCGGCCAGGCCGGCCACCTTCTCGGTGGCGCGGTCCTTGAGCGACGGCGTCGTGCTCGGGTCGGTCAGGGGGGTCGCCCACGGGTCCTCCTGCTGACCCTTCTGCCGGAAGGCCGCCACGGCTGCGAGAACCGCGGCGACGAGGCCGATCCCGATCAGCCACTTCGCCCTCGAGGAACGCTTGCGCTCCTTGGCGGTCGCCTCGCCCTTCAGGACCTTGATGGCGCCACGAGCCCTCTCGTTGCTCACATGGGCCGTCTCCAGGGCGTGCTCGACGTATGGCGCGGCACCCTCCTTCGCCTCGGAGAGGCCGGCCGCCGCCGTCGTGATCGCGGCGGACACCTTGGGCAGGACGGTCTCCAGGATTGCCGACTGCGCCGCCTCGACCTTGGGCCGGGCCCGGTCGACGGCATCGTGCATCGCCGGCGCGGCCATCTCCCTGGCCATCGCAAGCCGCTCCCTCGCCAGGTCGGACGCCTCGTGCAGCGTCGGACCCGGAGTCTCACGGAGGGTCGCTGCCACGTCGCGCAGCGATGCTGCCGCCTGGCGCGCGGTCTCACGGGTGTTCGCCGTGATGTCACCGGCGCTGGCCCGGGACGACGCGACAAGATCGGCCGCCTGCTCGGCCACGAGGCTCGCCCGGTCCGCGAGGACGGCAGCGGTCGCCTTCGCGCTGTCCCGGGCACTGCTCATTTGGTCCTGGATGGTGCTGCCGGCGTCGGCAACCCGGTCGGTCGTGCGGTCGGTACGGGTGTTGTGGAACATCAGTCCTCCTCAGTCCTCGGGTTCCTTACCCATCCTGCCGCTACCCGTCACTGCCCTCCTCTGCGGTGCCGGTCACTCCCGGATCGCCGTCCGACGTGGCGGGTCCCGTGCCCGTGCCAGGACCCGTCCCCGGCGCCGCCGCCCCGGTCACATCAGGGGTCGTGACGTCCGGCTCGGAGACCACGGGCGGCACCACAGGTCCGGGTGCGCTCGTGCGCGTCTCCGGTCCCGGCACGTCGTGGACGGGCCGGCCCTCGGCGACCTTGTCGACGCCGCGCGCCACCTGCTCCTTGGCCTTGGTGATCTTGTCCCCGTACTTCCCGCCGGTCCGCTCGTCGATCGCGTGCCCGGCCTTGTCGGCGAGCCCCTCGATCCGCTCTCGGTTCTCGTAGGCGAGCTCGCCGGCCTTCTCCTTCGCCTGCTGCGCCGCAACCTTGGCCTGCTCGGCCAGCTGGTTCGCCTTCGTCTGCAGGTCGAGCTCCTCGGCCTTCTGCTTCAGCTTGTCAAGGAATGACATGGTCGTCTGCCTCCTCGGCACCTCGGTGGACCCCGACGGTTCCGACCCTAGAACGTCCCGACCGTTCATGGCAGTTCCAAAGCCAATCCGTATGACGCTCACCCCCTCGGGAGGGAGGGTTGTCTCGGGATCGGGGCGGAACGGCATACCGGGGTCGTGAAAGGATTGGCGGCATGAAGGCAACGCTGCACACGAACCACGGTGACATCCACGTCGAGCTGTTCCCCAACCAGGCTCCGAAGACGGTCGCCAACTTCGTCGGTCTCGCCAAGGGCGAGAAGGAGTACAAGGACGAGGCCGGCCGCTCCAACCCGACGCCGTTCTACGACGGCCTGATCTTCCACCGCGTCATCCCGAACTTCATGATCCAGGGTGGCTGCCCGGTGGGTCAGGGCTTCGGTGGGCCGGGCTACACCTTCGATGACGAGATCAGCCCGGACAAGGACTTCACCAAGCCCTACGTCCTCGCCATGGCGAACGCCGGCAAGCGGATGGGCAAGGGGACGAACGGATCGCAGTTCTTCATCACGACCGCGCCCACGACCTGGCTGCAGGGCAAGCACACGATCTTCGGCGAGGTGACCGACGAGGAGTCCCGCAAGGTCGTCGACGAGATCGGCAGCGTCAAGACGGGCGCCAACGACAAGCCGGTCGAGGACGTCGTCATCAACTCTGTGACTATCGAGGACTGAAACACTTTGGCGGACAACGGAACTGGTGACGAGCCCCCGATCCAGTCGTGGGCGGGCCACCAGCCGGCCTCCCAGTCGGTGTGCCCACGGCACCCCGACCGGGAGGCGTACGTCCGTTGTCAGCGCTGCGGGCGCCCCGCCTGCCCGGAGTGCCAGCGCCCGGCGCCGGTCGGCATCCAGTGTGTCGACTGCGTCCGTGAGGCGGCCCGCACGTCCCGGCAGGGGCGGACGGTCCTCGGCGGGCGGTCGACGGACGGGCGTCCCGCCGTCACCTACACGCTGATCGGCATCTGTGTCATCGTCTTCCTCATCCAGTGGGTCTCGCCGCAGATCACGGACGAGTTCGCGTTCCGGCCACTTCAGGGCTGGGTCGAGCCGTGGCGGTTCGTCACCGCGATGTTCCTGCACTCGCCCCGCTCACTGGTGCACATCGGCTTCAACATGTACGCGCTCTACATCCTCGGGTCCTACCTGGAGCCGCTCCTCGGGCGCGCACGGTTCCTCGCTCTCTACCTCGTCAGCGGCATCGGCGGCCAGGTCGGGGTGCTCCTCCTCGCCGGCAGTCCGACCGTCAATGGCCTCGTGACCGGTCAGGACGGCGCCTGGGTCACGCCCGTCGTCGGGGCCTCCGGGGCGATCTTCGGGCTGTTCGGTGCGCTCATCGTGCTGAACCGCCACCTCAACCGGTCCGTGGCCGGGATCTACGGGATCGTCCTCATCAACGCGGCGATCGGCTTCATCGTGCCGGGCATCGCCTGGCAGGCCCACCTCGGCGGCTTCGTCACCGGCCTCGCCGGCGCCGGGCTCATTGTCCTGGCCCGCCGCCGCTCCCTGCCGGCCTTGGCGTGGACCGGCCTCGCGGCCCTGCTCGTGGTCGTCGCCGGGATCGCCTTCGCCAAGTACCTCAGCGTTCCCGACACGATCCGGGAACTGACCGCCTTCAGCGTCCGCTGACGCGGCGCACAGGCGCGTCGCCACGACGTAGCCGCATCGCCTCAAGGCGACGCAAAGCCGGCAACCCGACGCATCTGTCCCGCTCCAGCCCCTCCTACCCGTATCACACGCGTTGGTTCCTTGCTCCTAGATACCCTAGGGGGGTACAGTGTGAGGCAAGGGAGAGGACGACCCATGACCGACAGCGTGACCAACACCAGCCCGGACGAGGCACCTGACCAGGCGCCCGCGCCCCGGCACGAGCACAGCTACATCCACAACAAGACCAAGGACGACTACCTCAAGCGGCTTCGCCGGATCGAGGGCCAGGCCCGCGGCCTGCAGCGGATGGTCGAGGACGAGCAGTACTGCATCGACATCCTCACCCAGGTCTCCGCCATGACGAAGGCGCTCCAGGCCGTCGCCCTCGGCCTGCTCGACGAGCACATGCAGCACTGCGTCCTCGAGGCGGCGCGCAACGGCGGACCCGAGGCCGACCACAAGATCCAGGAGGCGTCCGAGGCGATCCGCCGTCTCGTCCGCTCCTGACCCCCGACCCACACCACAGGCCCGAACCCAACCCAGAGAGGCACACCATGAGCCAGACCGCCACCTACACCGTCACCGGCATGACCTGCGGCCACTGCGTCGCATCCGTCACCGAGGAGGTCCAGGAGATCCCGGGTGTCGAGAACGTCGACGTCGTCCTCGACACCGGCGCGGTGACCATCACCAGCGCCGACCCGGTCGACCCGGCCGCCGTGAAGGCCGCCGTCGAGGAGGCCGGCTACCAGCTCGCCTGACACCCCGCCCGGCAGCTGCGCCACCCGGCGCGGAAGCCGGCCCAGCGCCATACCGATCGAAGTGAGGCACCCATGAGTTCCGTGACCGAGCAGCTCGGTCAGCCCGTCACCACCGACATCGAGCTCGCCATCAGCGGTATGACGTGTGCCTCGTGCGCCAACCGCATCGAGCGCAAGCTCAACAAGGTCGACGGCGTCAGCGCGACCGTCAACTACGCGACCGAGAAGGCGAAGGTCACCTTCCCCGAGTCGCTGACGCCGGCCGACCTCGTGCGGGTCGTCGCGGAGGCCGGGTATGCCGCCGAGCTGCCCCTCACGCCGACGGCTGCTGCCGCTGGTGCAGGCTCAGAGGCGACGAGCGAGACCAGCGCGGCGGACCAGCGGGTGCGGTCCCTCCGGCAGCGGCTGCTCGTCTCGGCGGCGCTCAGCGTGCCGGTCATCGTCCTCGCCATGGTGCCGGCGCTCCAGTTCCGCTACTGGCAGTGGCTCTCGCTGACCCTGGCGGCTCCGGTCGTGGTGTGGGGCGCCCTGCCGTTCCACCGGGCGGCATGGGCCAACCTCAGGCACCGGACGACGACGATGGACACGCTCATCTCGATGGGCACCCTCGCCGCCTTCGGTTGGTCGCTCTATGCCCTCTTCCTCGGCACCGCCGGCATGCCCGGCATGACGCACCCGTTCGAGCTCACCATCGGCCGCTCCGACGGCACGGGCAACATCTATCTCGAGGTCGCCGCGGGCGTCACGACGTTCATCCTCGCCGGCCGCTACTTCGAGGCTCGCTCGAAGCGGCAGGCCGGTGCGGCCCTGCGCGCCCTGCTCGAGCTCGGCAGCAAGGACGTCGCCGTGCTCCGGGACGGCCCGACCGGACCGGTCGAGGCGCGCGTCCCGACCGACCAGCTCGTCGTCGGCGACCGGTTCATCGTGCGGCCCGGCGAGAAGGTCGCGACGGACGGCGTCGTCGAGGAGGGCACCTCGGCCCTCGACGTCTCGATGCTGACCGGCGAGTCCGTGCCCGTCGAGGTCGGCCCCGGCGACGGGGTGACCGGTGCGACGGTCAACGCCGGCGGGCGCCTCGTCGTCCGGGCCACCCGCGTCGGCGCCGACACCCAGCTCGCCCAGATGGCCCGCCTCGTCGAGGAGGCCCAGAACGGCAAGGCCCAGGTCCAGCGGCTCGCGGACCGGATCTCCGGGATCTTCGTCCCGATCGTCATCGCGCTGGCCGTGGGCACCCTCGGCTTCTGGCTCGTGACCGGAGCCGGCGCGACGGCTGCCTTCACGGCGGCCGTGGCGGTCCTCATCATCGCCTGCCCGTGCGCGCTCGGCCTCGCCACGCCGACCGCGCTCATGGTCGGCACCGGCCGCGGCGCCCAGCTGGGCATCCTCATCAAGGGCCCGGAGGTCCTCGAGTCGACGAAGCGGGTCGACACCGTCGTCCTCGACAAGACCGGCACCGTGACGACCGGCACGATGACCCTTGTCGATGTCGTCGCCGCCGAGGGCGAGGACCCAGACACCGTGCTCCGCATGGCGGGCGCTCTCGAGGACGCCTCGGAGCACCCGATCGCACGGGCCATCGCGGCCGGCGCCCGCAGCCATGTCGGGTCACTCCCGTCCGTGAGCGACTTCACGAGCGTCGAGGGACTCGGCGTCCAGGGCGTCGTCGCGGACGGTGACACCAGCCGGTCCGTCGTGGTCGGCCGGCCGAGCCTGCTCGCCGACTGGGCTCAGTCCTTGCCCGCCGACCTCGAGGAGGCCCTGCGCTCGGCCCAGGCAAAGGGCGGTACCGCCGTGGCAGTCGGCTGGGACGGTGCGGCGCGCGGCATCATCGTCGTCGCCGACGCGGTCAAGCCGACCTCGGCCGAGGCGATCCGGCAGCTGCGCGACCTCGGGCTCCGGCCGGTCCTGCTCACCGGCGACAACGAGGTCGTCGCGCGTGCCGTCGCCGCGCAGGTGGGGATCGAGGACGACTCGGTCATCGCCGACGTCCTGCCCGCCGACAAGGTCGACGTCGTCAAGGGCCTGCAGTCAGAGGGGAGCGTCGTCGCCATGGTCGGCGACGGGGTCACCGTCGCGGCCGCGCTCGCCCAGGCCGACCTCGGCCTGGCGATGGGCACGGGCACCGATGTCGCCATCGAGGCGAGCGACCTCACGCTCGTCCGCGGCGACCTGCGGAGCGCGGCTGACGCCATACGGCTCTCGCGGCGGACGCTCCGGACGATCAAGGGCAACCTCTTCTGGGCGTTCGCCTACAACGTCGCCGCGCTGCCCCTCGCGGCGGCCGGACTGCTCAACCCGATGCTCGCCGGGGCCGCTATGGCGTTCTCGTCGGTCTTCGTCGTGAGCAACAGCCTGCGGCTGCGCGGCTTCCAGCCCCTGACTCGGGGCTGAGGGCCGCCGGGGCGCGACAGCAGTGGCCCCTGAGACGGAGCGCGCACTCGACACCAGCGTCGGGTGAGCGCTCAGTCACTCTTGTCTCACACCGGCGCGGCACGCGGGGGTACGGTCGAAGGCGACCCACTTCCGCAAGCCCGAGCGGGTCGGCTCCCGCCCGGGAGAGGAGCCCGCGATGCCCGTCACCCGTCAGCTCATCATCAACGGCGAGCACGTTCCCGCCGCCTCCGGCCGAGTGGCCGACGACATCAGCCCGTGGTCCGGCGAGACCTATGCCCAGGTCGCCGCCGCGGGGGCCGAAGACGTGGCCCGGGCGGTCGACGCGGCGGAGGCGGCCTTCCCCCAGTGGGCGGCCATGGCGCCGAGCGACCGGGCCAAGATCTTCTCCAGGGCGGCCGACCTCACGGAGCAGCGCACCCCGGAGGCGATCGAGCTCATGGCCGGCGAGGTCGGCGGCGTCTCGTCCTGGGCGGGCTTCAACGCCCACCTCGCGGCGGGCATGTTCCGTGCCGCCGCCGCGGCGACCACCGCGACCCAGGGCCAGATCCTCGCCACCGACATGCCGGGCAAGCTCTCCTTCGGCGTCCGCCGGCCGTATGGCGTGTGCGCCGCGATCTCGCCGTGGAACGCGCCCCTCATCCTCGGCACGCGCGCCGTCGCCATACCGCTCGCGGTCGGCAACACGGTCGTGCTCAAGCCGAGCGAGGACGCCCCGATCGCCTGCGGCCTCTTCATCGCCGACATCCTGATGGAGGCCGGGCTGCCGGCGGGCGTCCTCAACGTCGTCACGAACGATCGGACCGACGGCCCGGGCGTGGTCGAGGCCCTCATCTCGGACGAGCGGGTCCACAACGTCAACTTCACCGGCTCGACGAAGGTGGGCCGCACCATCGGCACGCTGGCCGCGCAGCACCTCAAGCCCGCCGTGCTCGAGCTCGGCGGCAAGAACAGCCTCGTCGTCCTCGAGGACGCCGACCTCGAGTATGCCGTCAACGCCGCGACCTTCGGTGCCTTCATGAACGCGGGCCAGATCTGCATGTCGGTCGACCGCGTCGTGGTGGACCGACGGATCGCGGACGAGTTCAGCCAGGCCTTCGCCAAGAAGGTCGCCGACCTGCCCGCGGGTGACCCGGCGAAGCCCGAGACGGTCATCGGCCCCCAGGTCAACCAGGCCGCGGCCGACCGGCAGTGGTCGCAGATCCAGGACGCGATCGAGAAGGGAGCCCGGGTGCTCGCGGGCGGTGGCAAGCCCGACGGCCGGGTCGTGCCGGCGACCGTCCTCGCCGACATCACTCCCGACATGCGGATCCACGCGGAGGAGATCTTCGGCGCCGCGACGACGATCTACACCGCTGCCGACGCGGATGACGCCGTCACCATCGCGAACGACACCCAGTACGGGCTGACGGCGGGGGTCATCACGGAGAACCTCCGCGAGGGGCTCCAGGTCGCCCAGCGCCTGCGCACCGGGATCGTGCACGTCAACGACCAGCCCGTCAACGACGAGCCGATGGCGCCGTTCGGCGGCATCCAGAACTCCGGCTACGGCAAGTTCGGCGGCGAGGCCGGGATCCACTCGTTCACAGAGATCCGCTGGGTCACCGTCCAGCAGGAGGGCCACGCCCCATACCCGTTCTGAGCGTTCTCGACGCAGGTTTTCCACACTGGGGATAACGGCGGTTTGTCCACATTGGGGACAACTCCTGTGGACGTAGTTACACGCGTGTCATTCATCCCCAGACTGTGGACATCCCTGTGGAGAACTTCCGGCCGGTCGTGTAGAAGGTGGGGAGTGATCGGGAGGCGGTGTCGGATCCCGGCGGTCTCGTTCGTAGAAGGGGTGGGACACGTCCACGAGGGACGTGCCGACGCACAGGAGGAACAGTCGTGATGCAGTACCTGGTTTCCGTGATCGACGACAGGCCCAACTCCGGCACGGCGGACGAGATGGAGGCCATCGACGCGTTCAACGACCGGCTCCGCGCGGAGGGCCACTGGGTGTTCGCCGGCGGTCTCGGCGGGCCCGACATGTCCACGGTGATCGACGGGCGGGGCGCCGAGACGGCCTTCACGGATGGGCCCTTCGTGGAGACGAAGGAGTGGCTCTCCGGCTTCTGGATCATCGAGGCCGCTGACCTCGACGTGGCGCTCAAGCTGGCCGCCGCTGGCTCGAAGGCCTGCAACCGCCGGATGGAGGTGCGTCCGTTCCTGTGACGAGGGAGGACGTGGCCGCCGCGATCACCCGGGCCCACCACGTGGAGTGGGCCCGGGTCGTCGCGGCTCTGGCCCGTCAGTTCGGCGATCTCGACGTCGCCGAGGAGGCGGCGGCCGAAGCTTTCGCGACGGCGGTCGAGCGGTGGCCGGCCGATGGCGTCCCGCCCAACCCGGGCGGCTGGCTGCTCACGACCGCCCGCCGCAAGGCCATCGACCGGGTCCGGCGCGAGAACAAGCGCGACGACAAGCAGAGGCAGGCGCAGATGACGTATGACGTGCCGCCCGAGCCGCTCGGCGCCATCGACGACGAGCGGCTCCGGTTGATCTTCACCTGCTGTCACCCGGCGCTCGCGATGGAGGCCCGCGTCGCGTTGACCTTGCGCATGGTCGGCGGCCTGACCGTCTCCGAGATCGCCCGCGCCTATCTCGTGCAGGAGGCGACGATGGGGCGGCGGATCACCCGCGCGAAGGCCAAGATCAAGGCGGCTCGCATCCCCTACCGGGTGCCGTCCGCCGATGACCTGCCGGGACGGGTCGCCGGCGTGCTCACCGTGCTCTACCTCGTCTTCAACGAGGGCTACCTGGCGAGCAGCCATGAGAGCGACCCCGTCCGCCAGGAGCTGACCGGCGAGGCCATCCGCCTCACCCGGCTGCTTCGCGAGCTTCTCCCGCAGGACGGTGAGGTGACCGGGCTACTGGCCCTGATGCTCCTCATCGAGGCCCGTCGCGCTGCCCGCGTCTCCCGCGACGGCGAGCTGGTCACTCTCGAGGAGCAGGACCGAGGCGCCTGGGACGCGGCGCTGGTCGACGAGGGCCATCGGCTGGTGAGGGAGCGCCTCGCCACCCGTCAGCCCCCGGGCCGCTACCAGATCCTGGCCGCGATCAACGCCGTGCACACCTCGGCCCGCGACGTGCGCGACACCGACTGGTCACAGATCGCGGCACTCTACGGCCAGCTGGCCCGTCTCGACCCGTCGCCGATCGTCGCCCTGAACCGGGCGGTGGCCGTGGCCGAGCTCGACGGTGCTGACGTGGGGCTCGCGATCGTCGACCGTCTGCGGGACCAGCTGGCCGGCTACCACCCGTACTTCGCCGCCCGGGCCGACCTGCTGCGCCGGTTGGGTCGCAGCGAGGAGTCGCGGGCGGCATACGACCGCGCCATCGAGCTCACCGGCAACAGCGCGGAGCGGGCCTACCTGGCCCGCCGACGAGACCAGCTCGCATGAGACCTCTGCACACTGCTGGGTCTCGGGCGTGCTCGGCGCCCCGTCGTCAGCGCCAGCGCATCGTCATGATGAAGCCCGAGAGGAGCAGGACGAAGCCGACCCCGAGGTTCCAGGCACCCAGCGAACCCACGGGATAGCGGTACTCGGTCACGTAGTACACGACGATCCACAGCAGCCCGACGACGAGCAGCGTGATGAAGACGGGCGCCCACCACGTCGGATTGGGCTCGACGCTCTTGCTCGTCCGAGGCTGGGAATATGCCGCTGCCTTCTTGTCGCGGCCTTTGGACTCGGGCACTGCACGCTCCTTGGGTCAGAATGGTGCGACCAGCCTAGATCAGGACCGAGCGCACACAGTGGGGACGACCATGCCAGACGACACCGAGTCGGCGCCCGACATCGGGCGGCCCGAGTCGGCACCCGAGACGGCGCAGCCCCAGCAGGCGTTGGAGGCGGGCCAGCCGGCGTCGCGCCGACGGCTGCGCACCTGGACCCTCCTCGTTCCGCTCGTCACGGCAGCCGCGGGCCTGATGTTCACGATGAGCTTCCGCGCAGCCCAGGGCAGCGACCTGCGGGCCGACCGCGACCTGCCCCAGCTCATCCTCGACACCAACGAGCACGTCGAGGCGCAGGCCGCCCGGCTCGACGCCCTCCAGCACGAGGTGGATGCGCTGTCCAAGGCGCAGGCGCCGCGCGACGCGCGCCTGGGGGCCCTCACAGACAAGGCCGATGCCCTCGCGCGCCAGGTGGGCCGTACTCCCGTCTCCGGCCCGGCCGTCACGGTCACCCTGAACGACTCGAAGCTCAGCCTCGACACCCTCCCCGCACAGTTCACCGCCGACGACATCGTGGTGCACCAGCAGGACGTGCAGGCCGTCGTCAACGCGCTCTGGGCCGGCGGCGCCCAGGCGATGATGATCCAGGACCAGCGGGTCATCTCGACGAGCGCGGTCCGCTGCGTCGGCAACACCCTCATCCTGCAGGGCCGCGTCTACTCGCCGCCCTACGTCATCAAGGCGATCGGCGACACCGGCGCTCTGCAGCGCGCGCTCACGGCAGATCCGACCATCCAGCTCTACCAGGACTATGTCGCTGCCGTGGGCCTGGGCTGGGATGTCTCCGTCGACGGCAAGGCCAAGTTCCCCGCCTACTCGGGATCGGTGGACCAGAGCCATGCCCAGGTCATCCGCTGAGCGGGCTCGTCGACACCACGTCCGCTCCGACTAGCCTTCGCCCATGGGTCCGCGCATCCTCGTCGTCGACAACTACGACAGCTTCGTCTACACGATCGTCGGGTACCTGGCGCAACTCGGCGCCGACTGCGACGTGCGGCGCAACGACGCGGTCACCGTCGAGGACGCGGCGGGCTACGACGGCGT
>NZ_JBQCCV010000186.1:0-6546 GCF_051961875.1 Intrasporangium sp.
GGGAACCCGCATTCCACCTTCCGGTCCCGATGCTGCTAGTCTCACCGGGCGCGAAAGAAAGCGCAGCCGCCCCCGTAGCTCAGGGGATAGAGCACCGCCCTCCGGAGGCGGGAGCGCAGGTTCGAATCCTGCCGGGGGCACCCTCGAAAAGGACCGCCGACCTGCACTGACAGGTCGGCGGCCCTTTCTTCAAGCAGTGCTGGACGCCGTCGCGAACTGGTGCAGACCTACCCCCGGTTCGTCTCACCGAGGCCGCGGCCCTCAGGCTCGTCCCGCAGCACCGACTGGTGTGGCGTCGACCGAGTATCGGGTCAGCCGAAAGGTCGCACGCTTGGCCGACGTGATCTCCCAGCCGGTGTTGAGCTGGCTGATGCTCTGGCGCTTGCCGATGAAGCCGTTGGCGGCGAGCCAGTCCAAACCGGCCTTGATGTCGATCGTTCCGGACGCCTGCTGGGCACATGTCCCGGTGCCGCCTGCGCCGTCGAGGACGAAGATGATCTCCGCGCCGGCGGCTCCGTAGCGGTGGACCGTCCAGTTCTGGCCGGCGAGCACCGCATGGCCCAGCACGGTGGGCCCGAAGGCACCCTCGTTGCAGCGGCCGTGGGTGTCGACCCAGAACATGATGTCGGCACCGTAGCCATCGATCCATACGTCGGGCGCGAACTCGTAAATGCTCTTCGCGTCGGTCGGCGACGTCTCGGAGTAGGTGACCTTCAACGAGGACAGGGCGTCGAGCGGCGTATTCGTGGGGCTTGCACACCCGTTCCACTCAGAGCCGCACCAGTTGTTGAAGAGCTGTTGGACGTCGGGGAAGGTCTGGACGCCGGTGTACCCATACGGCTGGGCGTCCGCGACGACCTGCCAGTCACCCGGGTTGTTGACGTAGAGAGTCTGCCCGGTGCCCGTCTGCGGGCCGACGCTCTGGTTCATGACGTACGTGTTGTAGCCGTTGCCGACCGGGATGCCCGAGTAGTCGTAGGCGCCGCAGCCATCCCCGAGGGCTGCCGTGCAGGACCATCTCGAGCCGGGCGGTGCGGTGGCGGTGGTGGTGCCCGGACTCCCCGCCGTCGGCCGCGGGTCCGTGGTCGGCGCCGGTCCCACGGTCGCTGTGGTTGGACTCGTGGACCCCGTCGGCGGGGGCGTGGGCGACGCGATCCGGTCGGCCTGGCATCCAGGCAACGCCAAGGCGGCGAGCACCGTCGCCGCGCCCGCCGCTGTGACCCGATTGACCATGCGCCCGCGAGCCTGATGCTTCACGAGTACCGGACCGTTGACCGACTGCGCATCGCCAAGCCCCCCTGCTCGCGCGCCTTCTACCTCCATGGTGCGAGACGTTTCCGCCTCTGGCCAGCCCTTTCAGGACGCACAGCCGGAAGGGCCCTGCGCCCGACCGGTCAAAGCGGTCGGTCGCAGGGCTGCGTTGCGTCCCCCGAGAGGTCGGCAAGGGCGAGGACGGGGGGACGAGGGGTGCGCACTGGGTGCTGACTGCCGCGCTCCCCGGGTCCGTCACATCTCGGCGTACCGGTCGAGACCAGCGGCCTGCAGCTCCTCGGGCGCCATCGCGATGCGGTAGTTGACTGAGGCGTCGAAGGTGAGCATCAACGGCTCGGTCACATGTGGGACCTGGCTGGCGTTGTCCAGGTCGACGATCATCATGGCGCCGCGGCCGACGCCGTTGTCGGTGAAGTAGCAGACCTCCGGCTTGATGGCCCCGAGCACTTCTCCGACCTTCTCCCCCGCGACGCCCTTCCGGACGAGTGTGTTGAACGGCTCAACCGGGAACTCGACTTCGACGATGAACTTCATGCCTTCTCCTTGCGGACTCGGCGGCACCGTGGCGTTGGCACGCCGACGAAGGCGCCGCCTGCTCGGGCACGTCACGCGCAGGTCAGGAGCGGACGGCGGTGGTCCCCCAAACTGCTCCCCCGGCCCGTGCGGGCGTTCCCCAACACTCCAGCGAACACCGCTTTGCCGCGTTCTGGCTGGGAAGTGGGTGCCAAAGGGCTGGAGCGCACGGTGCCCGGGCGGGCCCGGAAGTGAGCGCCATACCGAAGCGGGTCGCGCCGATCAGGAGTAGGTGTAGAACCCGCGACCGGTCTTGCGGCCGAGCAGCCCGGCGTCCACCATCCGGGCGAGCAGCGGCGGTGCGGCGTAGAGCGGCTCCTTGAACTCCTCGTACAGCGACTCCGCGACGGCCTTCGTCGTGTCGAGGCCGATGAGGTCGGCGAGGGCGAGCGGCCCCTGCGGGTGGGCGGCGCCGCGGACAAGGCCCTCGTCGATGTCCTCAGCGCTCGCGAAGCCGGACTCCACCATCCGGATCGCGGAGAGGATGACCGGGATCAGCAGCGCGTTGACGACGAAACCCGCCCGGTCCTGGCAGTCGATGGCGTGCTTGCCGAGCTGGTCCTGGACGAACGCGCGCGCCCGCTCGGTGGACTCCGGCGCCGTGAGCAGGCTCGGGACGAGCTCGACCAGCGAGAGGACCGGCACGGGGTTGAAGAAGTGGACGCCGAGGACATGGCTCGGCCGCTTCGTCGCGACCGCCAGCTTCATGATCGGGATCGAGGAGGTGTTGGACGTCAGCAGGGCGTCCGGCGACGCGACGACCTCGTCGAGCTCCCGGAACAGCTCGACCTTGAGCTTCTCGTCCTCGACGATCGCCTCGACGACGATATCCCGATCGGCGAGCGCCTGGAGGCCCTCGACGACGCGGATCCGCTGGAGGACGTCGGTGGCACTGTCGATCTTGCCCCGCTGCTCGGCGCGCTCGAGCGACCTCGTGAGCCGCGCCTGCCCCGCCTCCACGGCCTGCGGGGTGGTCTCCACGACGACGACGTCGAGGCCCGCGCGGGCGCTGACCTCCGCGATGCCGGACCCCATGAGTCCGCAGCCGACGACACCGATCCGGTCCATGCACTTCCTCCAAGGCGGGTGGGACTGACGGGTCCACCGTATCCACCCGCTGAGCTGCCGGGGCACGGGTATGCCGCTGCGCCCGCGACCGCTCGTCAGCGCTGTGTCGTGTCGGTGACCTCGCCGACCCGCTCCTCGAGCACGTCCTCGAGGAAGACGACGCCCGTCACCTTGGCGCGGTCGTCGACGACCCGGGCCAGGTGCGCCCCGCTCAGCTGCATCGTGGCGAGCACCTCCTCGATCTCGTCCTCGGCGCGGACGGTCGCGAGCCGGCGGATCCGCTTCGCCGGGATGGGCTGCTCGTGCCGCTCGTCGTCGGCATAGAGGACGTCCTTGAGGTGGAGGTAGCCGGCGACCTCGCCGGCCGCGTCCCTGACGGGATAGCGGGAGAACCCGTACTTCGCGACGAGGTGCTCGATGTCGTCCGGCGTCGCGCCGAGCCCGACGCACACGAGCCGGTCCTCCTCGACCGCCACGTCGCCTGCCGTCTTGTCGGAGAACTCGAGGGTCTTGGAGACGAGCCCGTGTCGCTCCTCCTCGATGAGTCCCTCCAACCTCGACTCGCTGACGATGACGGCGACCTCCTCCGCGGTGTACGCCGAGGCGATCTCGTCCTTCGGCTCGATGCCGAAGAGCCGGACAAGGGCCTTGGCGATCCGTTCCATCGCGGCGACGATCGGGCGCAGGAGGTTGGCGAGGAAGTAGAGCGCCGGCACGAGGAGCAGCGCCATCCGGTCCGGCCCCGCGATCGCGATGTTCTTCGGGATCATCTCGCCGACGACGACGTGCAGGTAGGACACGATGAGCAGGGCGAAGGCGAGTGCGACGCCGCCCGCCCAGATCTCGGGCAGTCCCGCCGTGTGGAAGACCGGCTCGAGCAGGTGGTGGAGCGCCGCCTCGGCGAGCGCACCGAGCCCGACCGAGCACACCGTGATGCCGAGCTGCGCCGTGGCGAGCATCGAGCCGAGCTTTTCGAGCGCGAGCAGCGCGGTCACCGCACGCTTGCTGCCCGCGTCGGCGAGCGGTTCGAGCGAGGAGCGGCGTACCGCCATGGCGGCGAACTCGGCCCCGACGAAGAAGGCGTTGCCGATGAGGAGCAGGAGCGAGACGGCGAGGGCCGGACCGGTCGTCATGCGCCGCTCCCCTCCCCGGCGTCCGGGGCGTCGAGGTCGGCAGCGGCCGGGACCGAGTCCGGGTCGGGGACGAAGCGGAGCCGGTCGACGCGGCGGCCGGCCATCCCGACGACGTGGATGTGCCAGCCGGGCACGGCGACGACGTCACCGACGACGGGGATCCTGCCCAGGCGGGCCATGACGAAGCCACCCATCGTCTCGTAGTCGGGCCCGTCGGGCACGTCGGCGTCGAACGCGTCGCGCACCTCGTCGGGCCGCCACAGGCCGGGTACCGTCCATGAGCCGTCCATGAGCGCGCGGCCGCTCTGCCGGGCGCGGTCGTGCTCGTCGGCGACCTCGCCGACGATCTCCTCGACGACGTCCTCGAGCGTGACGATGCCGGAGGTGCCGCCGTACTCGTCGACGACGACAGCCATCTGGAAGCCGCCCTCGCGCAGTTCCCGCAGCAGTGGGTCCAGCCGGATCGTCTCGGGCACGACCAGCCGCTCGGACATGAGCGCCGAGACCGGCACGTCCCGGCGCCGCTCGTGCGGGACGGCCATCGCCTTCTTGACGTGGACGACGCCGTCCACGTCGTCCCAGTCGTTGCCGAGCACCGGGAAGCGCGAGTGCCCCGTGCGCCGGGAGAGCCGGAGGACGTCCTCGGCCGACTCGTCGCGGTGGATGCCGGTGCACCGCACCCGCGGTGTCATGACGTCGTCGGCGGTGCGCTCTCCGAACCCCAGCGACCGGGTGAGCATCCGCGCGGTCGTCACGTCGAGGGTGCCCGCCTCCGCCGACCGCTGGACGAGGCTGGTGAGCTCCTGTGGCGTGCGGGCCGCGGAGAGCTCCTCCTGCGGCTCGATGCCGATGGACCGTAGGACACGGTTGGCCGAGCCGTTGAGCAGGAGGATGAGCGGCTTGAACAGGCCTGCGAAGAAGCGGACGGGGATCGCGACCACCTTCGCGGTGGCGAGGGGGGCCGAGATGCCGAGGAACTGTGGCAGCAGCTCGCCGCAGACCATCGAGAAGATCGTCGCGATGACGAGCGCCGCCCCGCTCGAGACCGGCGTGACGGCCCCGCTGGGCAGGCCGACGGCGGTCAGTGGTCCGGCGAGGAGCGCGCCGATCGAGGGCTGCGCCAGATAGCCGACGACCAGGGTGGTGATCGTGATGCCGACCTGGGCCGCGGACAGCTGGGTCGAGAGCTGCTTGAGCGACTGGAGCACGACCCTGGCCCGGCTGTCGCCCTCGTCGATCGCCTGCTGGACGGCCGGCCGGTCGAGCGCGACGAGGCTGAACTCCGCGGCGACGAAGAGCGCGGTGCCGGCTGTCAGCACGATGGCGGCCAGCACCAGCAACCACTCGGTCATAGTGTCCCAACTATAGGGAGCAGCGACGCGTGAGGCGGCTGTGGTTCGATGGTCGCGCGCACGACGACAAGGGGAATGACGAATGACAGCGGCACCCGAACGGGGACCGGGCCGGATCGAGATCCGAGGCCTCACGAAGCGATTCGGTTCGTTCACGGCGGTCGACGAGCTCGACTTCACCGTCCAGCCGGGCCGGATCACCGGGTTCCTCGGGCCGAACGGCAGCGGCAAGACGACGACGCTGCGGATGCTGCTCGGCCTCATCCGGCCGACGGCGGGCACCGCGACGATCGACGGCCGCGCCTACCGGGACATCCCCGACCCCCTCACCGTCGTCGGCTCGGCCCTCGAGGCCACCAACTTCCACCCGGGCCGGACGGGACGCGACCACCTCCGGGTCCTCGCCGCCGTCGCCGGCGTCCTGGACCGGCGGGTCGACGAGCTGCTCGAGCTCGTCGGGATCCCGGCCGCGGCCGGCAAGCGGGCCGGCGGCTACTCCATGGGTATGCGGCAGCGGCTCGGGCTCGCGGGGGCGCTCCTCGGCGACCCCCGGGTCATCATCCTCGACGAGCCGGCCAACGGCCTCGACCCCGAGGGGATCCGGTGGCTCCGGGGCTTCCTGCGGCACCTCGCCGGAGAGGGACGCACGCTGCTCATCTCCAGCCACATGCTCTCCGAGGTCGAGCAGACCGTCGACGATGTCGTCATCATCGCCAACGGCCGCCGTGTGGCCGAGGGCACCGTCGCGGACCTGCACGGGGAGGCCACGGCATACGTGCGTTCCTCGGGGGTGCCCGCGCTTGCGGAGGCGCTGTACCGGGCAGGCATCTCGAGCGATCGGCGCGACGAGGGCCTCAGCGTCCGGTCGGGGGATCTCGAGCGCATCGGCGACATCGCGCTCGCCGCCGGCGTTCCGATCCACGAGCTGCGCGCGGAGCAGACGCACCTCGAGGAGCTGTTCTTCAACCTCACTGAGTCCGATGAGCACCGCAACCGCAACCTCGCCGGCGAGGACTCGTCGCCGTCCCAGCTGCCGCCCCCCACGGGCGTACCGGTGTCGACCGTCGGCCCGAGCCAGGAGGTGGACCGGTGAGCGCCGCCATCCGGTCGGAGTTCCGCAAGTTCTTCACGACCCGCCTCTGGTGGGG
>NZ_JBQCCV010000187.1:0-20716 GCF_051961875.1 Intrasporangium sp.
GCCGCCATGACGCCGATGTTCTCGGCGTAGGTCGTCGTGGGCGAGCCACCGACCGCACTGGCGATGGCCGTGCCGACACCGTCCGCGGCGATCGCGCGGCCCATGTAGGGGTTGAGGTCGTGGCCGGTCATCTCGGCGACCGCCTTGACGTGGCCGGTGTTCTCGGCGATGAGGGCGATGACGGCCGGCAGGACGAGCAGGATCGCGGCCATCGAGAAGGTCGGCAGGTGCATGCCCACGGCGAGCTCCTTGCCGTCGGGGCCGATCGTCGAGGTCGGCGGGAGACCGAACCACGGGGCGCTCGAGACGTTGTCCAGGTTGACGCGGAAGTGGCTCGAAACGTGGCCAGCGCCGTCAGGCGAGGTGAGCTTGCCGAAAACGACGTCGAAGATCCACGACAGGACGAAGCCGAAGATCAGCGACAGGAAGACCGCGATGCGGCTGACGAAGCCCTTGAAGGCGACCGTCATGACGACGGCGAATGCCATGACGAGCAAGGCGATCCACTGGTCCTGGGGCCAGTAGACCCCGGCGACGACGGGCGCGAGGTTGAAGCCGATGAGCATCACGACGGCGCCGGTGACGACCGGCGGGAGCACCTTGTGCAGGATCTCCGAGCCCAGGAAGTGGATGACGACGCCGACGAGGGCGAGCACGATACCGGCGATGAGGATCGCTCCGGTCACGGTCGCCGAGGTGCTGCCCTCCTGTGCGCGGATCGCGACGACGGCGCCGACGAAGGCCGCCGAGGTGCCGAGGTAGCTCGGGACCTTCCCCTTGACGATCAGCAGGAAGATGATCGTCGCGACACCGCTCATCATGATCGCGAGCTGTGCGTTGAGGCCCATGATGAGCGGGAAGACGAACGTCGCCCCGAACATCGCTACGACGTGCTGCGCGCCCAGCCCGATCGTCTTCCCCCAGGAAAGGCGCTCGTCGGGGGCGACGACGTCATCGGGCCCCATCGTCTTGCCGTCCCCGTGCAGTTTCCAACCGAAAGCCATGCTGACTCCTTTGTCGGTCCGTGTCACTTCCGTGACATGGCTCACTCTCCCCACCCTGTAGCGGCAAAGTATCGCCGCACTCGTCCGGTTTCATTCGGCAATTCGTGCCATGCCGCGGCGTGTCGCGGTGTCAGGTGTGACTCAGGTGCCCCTACGCCTTCCTCGCCGCCTTTCGGCGAAGGCAACCGTTCGAGGTCGAGCGGAGCGGTAGGCCGTCCAGTTCGCTGCGGAACTACCGGTTCGAGGGTGAGCGCGGGCGTCCGCGTCAGATGCCCTTCATCTGGTGGACCTTGAGGGCGAGCGCGAGCGTGAGTCGCACCTCCGGGTCCTCGGTGAACGGGCCGAGCATCCGCTCGAGCTTGGTGATCCGGTAGCGGAGCGTGTTGTAGTGGAAGAAGAGCTGCCGGGCGGTCTCGGCGACGTTCATGTTCGTGTCGATGAGGATCGCGAGGGTCCGGCGCAGGTCGGCGTTCTCCGGGGAGTCGTCGGTCGCGAGCGGGCCGAGCGCGTCCTGCACGAAGCGACGCAGCTGGGCGCTGTCGGGCACGAGCGCGAGGAGACGGTAGATGCCGAGGCCGTCGACGTGGGTCAGGGCGCCGAAGCCGTGCATCTGCCGGCCGACGGTCACCGCGTTGAGGGCCTCCTCGTAGGCCCGGGGGAGGTCTTCTGCCGAGCGGATGCCCCGGGAGACGCCGGCCGAGAAGCTGCGCCGCCCGCCGCCGCCGTCGCCCCGGACGACCCGGACGAGCTCCCCGACGCTGCGCATGATCCGGTCGGTGTCGTCCGGGTCGACCACGCCGAGGACGGTGACGACCTCCCGGCTGAAGCCCATGACCGGGGAGGCCGGGTCGCGCACGCCGACCGCGTGGGTCCAGGCCTTGGCGAAGCGCTGCTGCAGGAAGCGGGCATCGTCGGGGTCGCGCTCCTCGTCCTCGTCCATCTCGGCCACGACGACGACGAGGGGCCGGTCGATGTCCCAGCCGAGGGAGCTCGCGTGCTCAATGGCCTTGCTGCGTGTCCCCGCTCGTCCCGCGAGGGCGTCGCGCAGGAACTCGGCCCGGTACTTGCTCTCGACCGCCGAGACCGCCTGCTCCTTCGCGATCGCGAGGGCGGCGACGGTGCTCGCCCGCTCGAGGAGGCGGACGTCCTCGATCCCGAGCATCCGCTCGCGGGAGAAGGCGATCAGCAGGCCGTGGTCGAGCGAGCCGGCGACGATGCGCACGGCGGCGCGGTGTGCGGTCGGCCCGGGGGTGCGCGGCCCGATCGGCTCCTGCTCGGTGATGAGGCGGCCGGTGCGGTCGAAGCAGCTGAGGGACTGAGCCCAGCCGAGCTCCTGCTCGTCGCCCGCAGTGGCGAGGACGCGGCCGTCGGTCGTCGTCACCATGGCCGCGCCGCCTATGAAGCCGACGACCCGGCCACAGACGTCCTCGAGCGAGCCGCCGGCGAGGACGACCTCGACAAGCGCCTGGTGGAGCGAGTCGAGCCGGCCCAGAGTTGCGTTCTGGTGGTCGAGGACGGCACCCAGCACCTCGGCGTTCAGCCGGTCGAGGCGACCGTGGGGGAGGAGCAGCAGCGGCAGCCCGAGCCGTGCGCAGGCCGGGACGACCCGCTCCACCAGGTGGTCGGCCGCGCCACCGACGACGAGCGCGGCCGTCTCGGACTCGGCGAGGCGATCGAGCGCGTCCGGCCGGGAGTCGAGGAGCGCCCCGAGCTGGGCTCCGTCGGCCAGGACGAGCTGGTGGCGCGAGCCGTGCGGCTCGGTCGCGGCCCGGTACAGCGGGCAGGTGCGGACGATGACGACCTCGTGCTCACCACCGGGCCGGTGGAGGCGCCCGTCGGCGGCGGCGGGGAGGGCCGCGAGCTCGGTCAGGGTGATGCCCGAGTCGGACGCGTCGCCGCCCTGGTGGACGGTCTCACGCGACCCGCGGTCGAGGCCGGCGCCGAGGCTCTCGAGACTCGTCGACGAGGCGACGTCGGAGGCCTGCGCTGGCAAGTCGCGAAGAATGAAGGGGGCATCGTTGGCAACTTTCACCATGCGGGCAGCATAAGGGCAGTCGATACGGTCGCCTCAAGGTCCGGACCGAATCGCGGTCGTCGGGCCCTTCCATTCGGCCCGCGACGTCAGGAGGAACCGTGCAGCTGCCCGCCGCCGTGTCGCCCCTGACCCGGGAGTTGGTGATGGGGGAGGCCCGCACCGCGAGGGTGGTGGCGGCCTTCCCGACCGCCCTCTACCTGGTGCTCGACGAGGGTGCCGGCCCGCGTGAGGTCGTGCCCGTCGTGACCGCGGACGCGCTGCTCCTGCCGACCGCCCTCCGCCTTGGGTTGCCCTCGAGCAGCGTCTCCTGGCCGCTCGCCCTGGGCGGCCAAGCCGTCATCGGTCGGGGCAGCCTGGTCGCGCCGGGGCTGGAGCTGCGAGGCGTCCGCGACTGGCGGCCCTCGCGTATCGAGACCGGGCTGGCGCTCCCCGGGGCGGCAGCTCTCGGCCTCCTGCCGGACGGCGGTGTGCTCGCCCGCCTGTGCTCGGAGCTCGCCGCAGCGGCGGTCGCCGGCCAGCCCGTCGAGTCCCACGTGGCCGGACTCGTCGGCGCGGGCCTCGGCCTGACCCCGCGCGGCGACGACGCGCTCTGCGGCGTGCTCCTCGCCCTGCGGGCCTGGGCGTCGTCCCCGGCTCCGGCCGCCTCGGTCGCCCACGCCGTTGCGCACGCCAGACACCGCACGACCGACCTGTCCGCCTCGCTCCTCATGGCCGCGGCGGACGGGTATGCCGTCCCCCAGATCGTCTCGCTGCTGCACGCCTTGGCCGGCCGCGGGTCAGATCCCCGCTCGGCCACCCTCGTCCCGGCCCTCGAGGCCGTCCTCGCGATCGGGCACAGTTCTGGCCGCGACCTCGTCTCCGGCCTCGTCGGCACCCTTCACGTGCTCTCGCGGCCGCCAATGCCCCTCATCTCATCGCCAGTGCACGTCTCCCCGTAGAGCGTGCAGTCCCACCCGGAAGGAATCACCCGTGGTTGACCACGTCGAGCTGCGCACAGGCGCGTATTACGACTCCGTGAGCCTCATGCAGGTCTCTCGTGCGGTAGCGGCCTCGCCCGGCGTCGAGGCTGCCCAGGTCGCGATGGCGACCGAGCTCAACGTCGAGGTGATCCGAGGCATGGGCTTCGAGCTGCCGGATGCGGCGCCGAACGACCTCGTGATCGCGATCCGCGGCGACGAGGCCGGTATCGTGGCCGGCCAGGCCGCCGTCGAGACGGCGCTGACCGAGCTCCGCTCTGCGGCAGGTAAATCCAGCTCGATGGGTGAGGCGCCGCCACCGCGGACGCTCGGCGGAGCGACGCGGCGCGGCCACGCCAACCTCGCGCTCGTCTCGGTCCCCGGCGCGCACGCCACGACCGAGGCCCTCGATGCGATCAACGCCGGGGTCTCCGTCATGGTCTTCTCGGACAACGTGCCCCTGGAGGACGAGATCCGCCTCAAGGACGCCGCCGCCCAGCATGACGTGCTCGTCATGGGCCCCGACTGCGGCACGGCCGTGGTGGCCGGAGTGGCGCTCGGCTTCGCCAACGTCGTACGCCCCGGCACGGTCGGCCTCGTCGCCGCGTCGGGCACCGGCGCCCAGCAGGTCATGTGCCTGCTCGACGCCGCCGGCGTCGGCATCAGCCACTGCCTCGGCGTCGGCGGACGAGACCTGTCCGCCGACGTCGGTGGTCGCTCCACCAAGCAGGCGCTCGCTGCGCTCGCCGCCGACGAGGCCACCACGTCGATCATCGTCGTGTCCAAACCCCCAGCGCCCCAGGTCCTTTCCGACATCGAGCGGTATGCCGCCGAGCTCGGCAAGCCGGTCCACTGGGCCACGCTCGGGGCCGGAAAGCCGGACCTCACCGCCGCCGTCGAGCACGCCCTCCGTTCGGCGGGCCACGCCGTGCCGGAGTGGCCCTCGTGGGGGGCCGGTTCCTCCACCGCGGCGAACGGGGCGCTGCGCGGCCTCTTCTGCGGCGGCACCCTGGCCGACGAGGCGATGCTCGTCGCGGGCGGGGAGCTCGCGGGGTCGGGTGGGGGGATCCGGTCGAACATTCCGCTCTCACCCGAGCTGGCGCTCGGTCCGGACCTGAGGCATGACGGCCACGTCGTCATCGACTTCGGCGACGACTCCATGACGCGCGGCCGGGCCCACCCGATGATCGACCCGTCACTGCGCCTCGAACGAATCTCCGCCGAGGCGGCCGACCCGACTTGCGGGGTCCTGCTCCTCGACCTCGTCCTCGGCCACGGTGCCCACCCCGACCCCGCCGGCGAGCTAGCCGAAGCCGTCCGCAAGGCCCGGGCCACAGCGGAGTCCGCCGGCCGGGCGCTCCCGGTCGTCGTGTCGATCACCGGCACCCAGGGTGACCCGCAAGGCCTGCAACGCTGCGCGACGACGCTCGCCGACGCCGGCGCCGAGATCTACCTGTCCAACGCCGCCGCCACCCGGCGCGCCGTGTCCCTGCTCTCCGAGGAGATCGCCCGATGACGACGCTGCCCCTGCACGGACTCCTGTCCGCCGATGTCTCCGTCGCGACGGCGGGTGTCTCGCTCTTCGCGGACGCCCTTCGTGCCCAAGCTGTGCCGGTGACCGAGTCCGCCTGGCAGCCGCCGATGCCCGGGACCGAGGGCGACCTGGCACGGGTGCTCGCGGACGCTCGTCGTGAGGCCGCGAACGCCGAGGCGGTGAGCCGGATGCTGGCCGCCGGAGCCGACCTCGTCGACGTCCGGCCGGCGCACGAGGCGCTCGGCCTCGAGAAGGGCACCTTCCTGCACGCCGGCCCCCCGATCGAGTTCGCCCGTGCCTCGGGCCCGCTCAAGGGTGCGCTCGTCGGCGCGATGCTCTTCGAGGGCCTAGCTGGCTCGGTGGAAGAGGCCG
Organism: Intrasporangium sp.; assembly: GCF_051961875.1. Taxonomy (GTDB): domain Bacteria; phylum Actinomycetota; class Actinomycetes; order Actinomycetales; family Dermatophilaceae; genus Intrasporangium_A. The sequence continues at coordinate 5,902 of NZ_JBQCCV010000187.1, forward strand.
AGGCCAAGCTCGAGAAGGGCGATGGCATCACCCTCGAGCCGTGCCACCACCGCGACGCCGTCGGGCCGATGGCCGGCGTCATCTCGCCGTCGATGTGGCTCTACGAGCTGCGGGACGAGGTGCACGGCAACACCTCCTGGTGCTCCCTCAACGAGGGGCTCGGCAAGGTGCTGCGCTACGGCGCCTATGGTCCGGAGGTCATCGACCGGCTGCACTGGATGAACGCCACGCTCGGCCCGATCCTCCAGCAGGCGGTCCGCGCCCGCGTCGACCAGGGCGCGACGATCGACATCAAGGCGATCATCGCCCAGATGCTCCAGATGGGCGACGAGGGCCACAACCGCAACCGCGCCGGCTCGCTGATGCTCCTGCGCGAGCTGCTGCCGACGATGATCACGGCCGACGCGTCGAGCGCCGACATCGCCGAGGCGGTCCGCTTCTCCGGCGCCAACGAGCACTTCTTCCTCAACCTCGGGATGCCGGCCTGCAAGCTGGCCACCCTTGCGGCGCACGGAATCCCGGGCTCCTCGATCGTCACGACGATGGCGCGCAACGGCACCGACTTCGGTATCCGTGTCTCGGGCACGGGTGACGAGTGGTTCACCGGTCCGGCCAACACCCCCGAGGGCCTCTTCCTCGGCTCCTACGGCCCGGAGGACGCCAACCCTGACATCGGCGACTCCGCCATCACCGAGACGGGCGGCATCGGCGGCTTCGCCATGGCCGCGGCCCCGGCGATCGTCAAGTTCGTCGGTGGTGACGTGCCGTTCGCGCTCAAGGCGACCCAGACGATGTACGAGATCACGGCCGCCGAACACACTGCGTTCCAGGTCCCGATCCTCGAGTTCCGCGGGACCCCGACCGGGATCGACGTGGCCGCCGTGGCTCGCACCGGGATCCTCCCGCAGATCAACACCGGCATGGCGGGCCGCGTCGCGGGCACCGGCCAGGTCGGCGCGGGCCTGGTCACGCCACCGGCCGAGTGCTTCACCCAGGCCCTCGCGGCCCTGGCCCGACTCACCTGACCTCCCGCAACCCTCCCGAACGGGCTGTTCGAGGGTGAGCGGGGCGGATCTGCCGTCCAGTTCGCTCACGAACCGCCGGTTCGTATGCCGCTCAGCCGGGGCGCGTCCGCACGCATCCCCTCAGCTCGGCTGAGCGGCATACGGATTGGTTTTCACTACACACCGGGCAAACCGGGCGCCGGGGCTTGCCGTGCTCTCCATGCTGGGAGCACGCTGGGGCATGGCCGCCGGCGGGCGCCGACGCTGACGACTTCCTTCCCACCGGACCGACAGACCATCGGGAGTAGTCATCATGCGCCAACCTCGAATCGTTGCTGCGGCCCTGGCATCCCTTGCCACCGCTCTAGCGGGTGCCGCCGTGGCCCTCGCCGCTCCGTCGGACGTCCTTGTGACGAACGGCAGTCCGGTGACGCCCTTCTCGCAGAACAAGCAGAACGAGCCCGCCGTGGCGATCGACGCGCACGCGCCGAAGGTCGTCGCCGCAGGGTCGAACGACGAGATCGACGAGGAGTCCTGCGCCGCCGGTGATCCGACGACGTGTCCCTTCACGCCCGGCGTCGGGGTGTCGGGAATCTACTTCTCGTTCAACGGCGGCGCCGCTTGGGCGCCACAGCCGGTCTATACCGGGTGGACGGCCCGCGACTGTGTCGGGCCGGCCGCCTGCCAGCCCCATGTCGGTCGGATCGGCACCCTGCCGCGCTACTACGAGAACGGTCTCGTCTCTGACGGTGACCCGGGCTTGGCATTCGGTCCGCGGCCCGATGCGCAGGGGCGGTTCTCGTGGAACAACGGCTCCCGGCTCTACTACGCCAACCTGACGGCGAACTTCCCGACGGCCACGAAGCAGCAGCAGGCCTTCAAGGGCTTTGAGGCGATTGCGGTCTCGCACACCGACAACGTGCAGGCGGCCGAGGCGGGGAGCAACAGCGCCTGGTCGGCGCCGGCGCTCATCTCGAAGCAGTCGTCGACGACGTTCTCGGACAAGGAACAGATCTGGGCCGACAACGCGTCGAGCAGCCCGCACTTCGGCAACACCTACGTGTGCTGGGCGTCGTTCCGCAGCAACAGCCACGGCCAGGCGTTCCCGACGCCGCTCATGGTGTCACGGTCGATGGACGGCGGCGTCACCTGGACGACCCGGCAGGTCGGTCCCGCCACGGACAACGGGATCAACTCACAGCCCGACGGCTGCACGATCCGGACGGACAGCAAGGGCAACGTCTATGTGTTCGGCATCGGCACGCGCGGCGGCACGAGCTTCGAGATGATGTACCGCTCGACCGACGGCGGCGCGCACTTCACCGGGCCGACGCTCATCACTTCCGTCGTCCCGCCGGGTGTCCAGGACCCGGTCCAGGGTCGGCCCGTCATGGACGGCCTCGGTGGGGCGCGCGTGGACCTCGCACCGGCCCCCAGCGTCGACATCGCCAACGGCGCGCCGTCCGGCAGCGACGCCACCGACCAGATCGTCATGACGTGGGTGGATGGCCGCGCCGGGCTCAACCACGAGCGGCTCATGGTCAGCACGTCCCGCAACCGCGGCGCGTCCTGGTCGACACCAGCCATCGTCACACTGATGTCGGGGGACCGGCCGGTCTACTCGGCACCAGCGATCTCGCCCAACGGCACGGACGTGTACGTGGTGGTCAACGCGTTCACGACGCCGTACCGCAACGACACGACCTCGCCTCGGGGCCTCGTCGGTGAGGTCTGGCACGCGGACGTCACCGCCGGCGCGCTGACCGGATGGGCGTCCCTGCACCGGGGCGTGGTGGGCGATCCCCGCGGATCGTCGTCGAACTCCCTCACGGACGAGTTCCTCGGCGACTACGTCTATGCCGCCGCGACCCGGACCGGTGTGGTGGGTGTCTGGAACGACACGCGCAACGCCGCCCACTGCCGTGCCATCGACGACTACCGGGCGTCGCTCTACACGAGCAGCCCGAGCTCGCCGCCGAACGTGCTCGCGAGCTGCCCGGCGACCTTCGGTAACAGCGACATCCGCAGCGCCGCTCTGACCGACCCGACCCCGTAACCGCCGCCTCCGCCTCCTCCTCCCATTCCGCGAACGGACCGTTCGAGGGCGAGCGGGTGGGTAGACCACCCCGTTCGCTCACGAACGGCCCGTTCGTCTGCCCGCCCCGGCCCCCCTCACCCTCGAACGGACCGCGCGAGGGTGAGCGGGTCGGTAGACAAGCCAGTTCACCCAGGAACGCCCAGTTCGTATGACGCTGAGGCGGGTTCCGGTGTCCCCATCCCTCCGGCGGTGGTTCGCTCGTCCACAGGTCCGGGGCCCGGCGTTCCCGACGCGACCTGGCTCGTCCAACATCGCCACATGGACATCGATCTCAGGTCAATCGCGATCCGTGGTGTCTTCTCGGCCGGGCGGGCCGCGAGACTGGGCATCGACGGCACCACGCTGCGCCAGCTCGTCAAGGCCGGCCAATGTCATCCTCTGCACCGCGGCTGGTACACGCCCTACCGCCCGAAGAACGCCCGCGAGCACTTCCGGCTGCGCACGATTGCGCTGCTCAATGAGTATGGCGACGTTGCTGTCGCCAGCCACGGCTCTGCCGTCGTCCTGCTCGGGCTGCCGACCGAGGCGGTCGACTTCGGGACCGCCCACCTGATGTGGACGACCCCGGACACGAGGTTCGAGGCCTTCAGTCGCGTGCGCATCCACGAGAGGCTGGCGTGCGAGGCCCTCCCGATGCAGATCGAGACGGTCCACCCGGCCGTGGCCTGTCTCCAGGTCGGCCTCGGCGATCCGCGCTCCCTCATGGTGGCTGCCGACGCTGCGCTGCGTGCCGAGACGATCACGCCGGAGCAGCTCGTGGAGGCGGGACAGTTGCTTCGGGGGCAACGAGGCCTGAGCCGAGCCCGGGCGGTGATCCGCTGGTGCGATGCACGACATGAGTCAGCGGGGGAGTCGGTCACGGCCTTTGTCCTGAAACTGCTGGGCTACGCACTCGAGCCGCAGTTCGCCACCGGGCTCAGGGGGCCGGGCGGGGGCCTGCTGCGCTCGGACTTCCTCATCCTTGGCACCACGGTGCTCGTGGAGTTCGATGGACTGACCAAGTACCAAGCGCGTGATGAGGAAGAGGCCCAGCGACTTCTCTTCGCCGAGAAGCTCAGGGAAGACGCCCTGCGTGACGCAGGCTATGAGGTGGTTCGCCTGACCTGGGCCGACTTGCAGAACCCCGAGCTCGTCCGGGCCAAGATCGAGGCCGCCATCGCTCGCACGCTCGGTCGCGCGAGCTGAGCTGATCCCTCCAGCTGGCGGTTTCGTTGGCTGGACCATGCCCGGGCGGGGCCGGAAAGGGGCGGTGCACAGACCGCGTGTGCGGCATACGGCGCATGTCTGGAGCGGCATACTGCGCATGGCTGGTCTCGGACGGCACACGGCGCATGGCTGGTCTCGAACTGGCTGCTCTTGAGCGAACGGGTCGGTAGACCGACCCGTTCGCCCTCGAACGGACCGTTCGCGGGAGGGGGCGAGGAGGAAAAGGGGGTGAAGGTGGGGCGAGTCGGACCGTAGGGTTGGTGGGCCATGCGAGATTTCCCGCCCACCGTCGACTCCTTCGTCGAGCGCTCCGCCGAACAGCCCGACACCCGCTCACCGCGGGCCTTCCTCTTCTGGATCGTCCGGCAGCAGGGGAGCGTCTTCTGGTGGGGGCTCGCCGCGGCCCTCATGTGGATGGTGCCGCAGACCGTCGGCCCGTGGATCGTCGGTCGTGCGATCGACACGGGCATCGTCGCCGGCGACTCCGGGGCGACGACGCGTTGGGTCCTGGTGCTCGCGGCGGTCACCCTGCTGGGCGCCGGGTGCGGGATCATCTTCCACACCTTCATCGTCAAGGAGTGGCTGATCGCCCTCTACGGGACGACCAAGCTCGTGACCCGCAAGGCGCTGCAGCTCGGCCACGTCCTGACCCGCCGCACCCCGACCGGTGAGGTGCTCGCCGTCTCCGGCAGCGACGGCGACCAGTTCGGGGCGCTGATGGAGATCACGACGCGGGCCTTCTCGCAGCTCGCGGCCTATCTCGTCGTCGCCGCGATCGTCCTCAAGACGTCCCCGCGGATGGGCCTGCTCGTCCTCATCGCCGCCCCGCTCCTCGTCATCCTGGGCGCGCCGCTGCTGCGGCCGATGCAGCGGTGGCAGGGCGTCGAGCGGTCCCGCAACTCCGAGCTGACCTCGATGGCGACGGACATCGTCGGTGGGCTGCGGATCCTGCGTGGCATCGGCGGCGAGGAGACGTTCGGCGGCAACTACGCCGGCCAGTCCCAGCGCGTGCGCGAGGCGGGGGTTGCGGCGGGGCGCTGGCAGGCCTCGGTCGAGTCCGTCGGGGTCCTGCTCTCGGGCGGCTTCGTCGTCGCGCTCCTGTGGACGGGCACCCGCGAGGTCGCCGAGGCCCGCCTCACGGTGGGCCAGTTCGTCAGCTTCCTGGGGTACGGCCTGTTCCTCATCCAGCCGATGCGGACCTTCGTCGAGTTCGCCCAGAAGTGGACGCGGTCGCTCGTCTCGGCCCGCAAGGCCATCGCCGTCCTCGAGCAGCGACCCCCGTGGCACCACCCCGACACCCCCGTCGAGCTGCCCCGGATGGCGCCGATCCACGACGAGGTCTCCGGGGTCACGATCGAGCCGGGCCGCTTGACGATGGTGGTCTCACAGGTGCCGGACGACTCCGCCGCGCTCGCCGACCGGATCGGCCGCTACCTGCCCTCGGAGGAGGACGCCCAGGTCAGCGGGGAGATCCCCGAGGAGCTCAAGGGCCGTGCGGCTCGCCGGGAGCGCTCCAGGCGCGCGAAGGCCCGCGCCGAGCAGGCCCGCCGCGACGAGGAGCGTGCCAGCCGTCCGTGGGGCGTCACCGTCGGAGGAGTCGACCTCTCGCGGGTCGAGCTCGACGACGTCCGGCGGCGGATCCTCGTCAGCGACACGTCGCCGCAGGTCTTCGCAGGCACCCTTCGCGCGGCCATCGACACGCATGGCACCCTCACCCGGGCCGAGGCCGAGCGCGCCCTCTACACCGCCGCAGCGGACGACGTCTTCGACGCCCTCCCCGGTGGCTGGCAGGGCCAGCTCGACGAGCGCGGCCGGGGCCTCTCCGGCGGCCAGCGGCAGCGGCTCGTCCTGATGCGCGCCCTCGCCGCCGACCCGGAGGTGCTCGTGCTCGTCGAGCCGACGAGCGCCGTCGACGCCCACACGGAGGCGCGGATCGCGGAGCGGGTCGGTCCCCACCGTGCGGGCCGGACCACGGTCGTCATGACGGCGAGCCCGCTCCTGCTCCACCACGCGGACGAGGTCATCCTCCTCGAGGGAGGCAGGGCCACCGCGCGCGGACGACACGCCGACCTGCTCGGCAGCTCAGCGGCATACCGCTCCGTTGTCGTCCGCGGCGAAGCGAAGGCGCACGAGCACGCCGAGCGCCACCACGACGACAACCCTGACCCGCACGGACCGGGCGAACTGCACGAGCCGCCCGCCCCCGTTCCCGAAGGGGGTGCCCGATGAGCCAGGTCGAGACCGCCGACTTCTCCCCGCTGCTGCCCACCCTCGCGCGCGCCTCCGCCGAGACCTGGGAGACGAGCGCGCACCAAGAGACGATCCCGACCGAGCTGCGCCCCCCGCGCGGCGCGACCCCCCGGCAGCGGGCTCGCGCCCTCCGCAGCCGGCACCTGCTGAGGGAGCGGCGGGCCAAGGAGTTCGTCGCCTCGACGATGCGCCCCGACAAGGGCCTGCCGATCGCCGAGAACCGTGAGGTCATCGGGTTCGTGGGCCGGTTGCTCGGCGGCCACCGCGGCTGGGTGGTCGTGGTTGTCCTGGCCAACGCGCTCGCCGCGACCGCCGGCCTGCTCGTGCCGCGCTTCCTCGGCGCGCTCGTCGACGAGACGGTCGCCCACGTCCAGGCGGGCCAGACGAGCGCGGCGCTGGGCGCCGCGAACTCGATGGCCCTGCTCGTCGCCGGTTTCGTCCTCGTGCAGGCGCTCTTCACGTTCGCGGCCCAGGCGTCCGCCGCCGTCCTCGGGCAGGGCGTCCTCGCCGCCGCCCGTGAGTACATCGTGCGGGCGATCCTGCGCCTGCCGCTCTCCCGCGTCGAGAGCGCGAGCTCCGGCGACCTCGTCACCCGCGTGACCCGCGACGTCGGCACGATGAGCGAGTCGGTCCGGTGGGCGCTGCCGCAGTCGATCGTCGCGTCCATCACCGTGGTGCTCACGATCGTCGCGATGGTCGTCAACTCATGGGTGCTCGCCCTGCCGTCGATCATCCTCGGCGGCGTCGCGCTGATCCAGATCCGTCGCTACCTCGTGCGGGCGCCGAAGGGTTACCTCACCGAGGGCGGCACGTACTCGCGCATCAACACGACCCTCACGGAGACGGTCGAGGGCGCCCGCACCGTCGAGGCGCTGCGGCTCGGGCGACGTCGCCTCGAGCGCGGGGACCTCGACATCGAGGTGTCGGCCCAGGCCGAGCGTTACACCTTGACGTTGCGCAACCTGCTCTTCGCGGTGATGGACTTCGCGTTCAGCATGCCGCGCGTTGTCGTCCTGCTCCTCGGTGCGATCGGCTACGTCCAGGGCTGGGCGAGCCTCGGCCAGATCACGACGGCGATCCTCTACACCGAGGCGCTGTTCGGGCCGTTCGACATGCTTGTCTCGACCGTCGACCGGGTCCAGGTGGGGATGGCCTCGACGACCCGCCTGCTCGGCATCGCGACAGTGCCCGCGGACAGGGAGCCCGGCACCGACGAGCCGGTCGACGCGGACCTGCGTGGCGAGGGTCTCCGCTACGCCTATCGCGAGGGCCACGACGTCCTTCACGGCATCGACCTCGACCTGCGCGCCGGCGAACGGCTCGCCATCGTCGGCCCGTCCGGCTCCGGCAAGTCGACCCTCGGCCGCCTGCTCTCGGGCATCCACGGGCCGCGCACCGGCTCGGTCACGGTGGGCGGGGTCGAGCTGACGAGCCTGCCGCTCGACCGGCTGCGCACCGAGGTGGCGCTGGTGACGCAGGAGCACCACGTCTTCATCGGCACGCTGCGCGACAACGTCGTCCTGGCCCGCGAAGGCGCCTCGGACGACGAGGTCCACGCGGCGCTCCGTGCCGTCGAGGCGACCGACTGGGTGGCGCGGCTGCCCGATGGCCTCGACACGAAGCTCGGCTCCGGCAACCTCGCGCTCACCCCCGGCCGCGCCCAGCAGGTCGCTCTCGCGCGGCTCATCCTCGCCGACCCGCACACGATCGTGCTCGACGAGGCGACCTCGCTCATCGACCCTCGCACCGCCCGCAACCTCGAGGGCTCGATGAACGCGCTGCTGACGGGGCGGACGGTCGTCGCGATCGCACACCGCCTCCACACCGCACACGACGCCGACCGGATCGCGGTCGTCATCGACGGCCGCATCGTCGAGCTCGGCAGTCACGACGAGCTCGTGGGGCACGAGGGGGAGTACGCCGCCCTGTGGCGTGCGTGGACCACCTGATCTCCCGCTCGCGTCGAGTGAGCGCTTCGTCCCAGGCGTCACACCACCAAGAGATATGCCGCTGAGCCGGCTTACGGCCGCCGCTCGGACCCGTTGTGGCCCGCTGGTGCCCGCTCCGGCGGAGCGTGCCCCCGGTCGTGGCCGGCGCAACCATGGCGCCGTCGGACCTCAACGGCCCTGACCACGGCCCCTTGGGTGGGGATACCGGAAGGTCAGCCGAGGCGTCGATGGGGGATCGGCCACCCTGAGCCCCGCAGATCCGTGCTGCACGGCCTCGGCCGCCGTCTTGGCATCGACCCCGGCAAAGACCATCGCATCACTGGCGACGGCCTTCACCGCGTACCAGCCGGCCCGGCCCGCGTCCGTCGAGTCGCCGTGAGCCTGCTCGCCTCGGTCGACCCGCTGCGCCACGACAAGGGCATGGTCGGCCGCATCCTGACGGGTGTCCCGGTCGCCCGGGGCCCGCGCCAAGCCCTGCAGGACCTCGGCGAGCTCCGCCACGCTCGCCGCGAGCGCCCGACGCTCGACCGGTGTGCAGCCGGTGACGGCCCGGGCCAGCAGGAGGCAGCTGCCCCCGAGAAGGTCGAGATGCCCGGCGTTCTCGACCTCGCGCACGATCGGGCCGGTACGGCCCCACCAGCGCGGCGAGCGGTGAGCGGCATACCGGCTGTGCTCTCGCGTCCTGCTGAGCTCGGTCAACCGGTCCCGCACACTCCGCAACTGGTCGAGGGCCCGCTCGGCGGGCTCGTCGTCGCCGGTCTCGGCGGCGCGGGCAATCAACTCGAACGACGCGGCGAGGTCGGCCAGGACCGCGGCCTCCGAGCGACGGAGCAGGCCGACCGGCTCGACCGGGAACAGCAGCTGGCTGATCACGAGGGCGACCCCAGCACCGATCAGTGCGTCGATGAGCCGCCCCGGACCGGTCTGGCTGTTCGCCGTCGTCACGACGAGGATCGCGCTGGCTGCTGCCTGTCCCATGATGATCCGTTTGCCGCCCAGGGCCAGGGCGAGGAGCATCGCCACGAAGGTCGCCAACGCCAACGCGACGTAGCCGGTGCCCAGGACGAGCGTGGCCCCGCCGCCCACGAGGATGCCGACGACGACGCCCCACAGGAGAAGCACGGCGTTGGTGCCGCGCTCTCCCCGTGAGGCGTTGAGCGCCACCACGGCGGCGATGGGCGCGAAGAAGGGCTCGTGGTGGTTGACGAGGTGTCGGGCGATGATCCAGGACACGGTTGCCGCGGCGGTGCCCTGGAGGATCGGCCAGGCACCGGCCTGGACTCGTCCCCACGCCCCTGAGGCAAGCCGGGGGAGGCTGGCCCACCACCGAGCGATGACGGGCCTCCAGCTACCGAAGTCGAGGTGACGCACTGGCCCGGGTGCTCTCAAACGGAGCGCGCTTGATCCGCCTCGGCCGGACGACCGAAGCGACTCTGCAGGTCGGCGTCGATCGCCGGGAACTCGCGGTCCTTCGTCTCCGGGACGTAGCGGCCGATGAACCAGAGGGCGAAGGCGCAGATGGCGGCGAAGACCCAGAACGTCTGGCCCAGCCCGATGGCGTTCACGACGGTCAGGAAGACCAGGCTCACGACGAAGTTCGACGTCCAGTTGACGGCAGTGGCGGCGCTCGACCCGGTGGCGCGTGCGTAGGGCGGGAAGATCTCGCCGATCAGCACCCAGAACAGCGGGCCCATGCCGACCGCAAAGCTGGCGATGTAGAGCACCATGACGACCAGCGACAGTTCGGAGCTCCAACCGGCCACGAAGGAGAGCCCGAGGACCCCGAGGGTGACGAGCATGGCGGCCATCGAGAAGAGCAGCAGCCGACGGCGCGCAACCCTGCCGACGACCCAGAGCGCCACGATGGTCATGACGAGGTTGATGATGCCGATGGCCACCGAGTAGAAGATCGAGTTGGACGCCGTCAGCCCGGTCTTCTCCATGATGGTCGGTGCGTAGTAGATGATCGTGTTGATCCCGCCGAACTGCTGGACCGCCGCCAACGTGATGCCCACCAGCAGAGCTGGCCGCACCGCGGCCGAGAACAAGCCGCGCCACCCGACCTGCTGGTCCTCGGCGGCGTTCCTGGCCCGCTCCTGCTCACGCTGGTGCTCGCGCTCCTGGACCAGGCGAGCCCCGACGTGATCGCCGACGACCCCGGCGTAGACGCGACGGGCCTGCTCCATCTGACCTCTTGCCAGCAGCCACCCGGGCGACTCCGGAAGCAGCAGGAGGGCGCCGACGATGATGACGAGGGCCGGTACCGTGCCGACCGCGAACATCCCGCGCCAGTTCTCGCTGCCGGAGAATGCGACGTTGATCAGGTAGGCGACCATGATGCCGATCGTGATCATCAACTGATTGAGGGTCAGGACGCGGCCACGTAGCTGCGCCGGCGCGATCTCCCCGAGATAGGTCGGCACGGTGGCCGACGCGGCCCCCACGGCCAGGCCCAGCACCACGCGCGCCACGAGCAGCATCGGGTATCCCGTCGCGAAGACGGCAAGGGCCGTCCCGACGAGGAACACGAGACCCTCGAGCGCGAAGGTCTTCCGTCGGCCGATCGGGTCAGCGATGCGTCCGGAGCCGAGCGCGCCCGCCATCGCGCCGAGCAGGAGCACGCTGACAACGGTGCCCTGCTCGAAGGAGTTGAGGTGGAAGTCCGTCTTGATGAACAGCAACGCCCCGGAGATCACGCCGGTGTCGAAGCCGAACAGGAAGCCCCCTGTTGCGATGACGAAGGCCCATGCCCAGATCGTGCGGCGGCCCTTCGTCGGGATCTGAACCTGGTTGGCCGCGCTGGCAGACCCTGCAGTCGACGCCTCGGACATCCTTGGCCCTTACCCTCCCTCGGCCATGACAGTCGGGGTTCGTCGCGCCGGTGTACGGGCGCCGGCTCTGACTTGCTTCACGCGCCCGGTATGCCGCTGAGCTTGCCCCCAGCCTGCCAGCCCCCCAGCCCCCCCAGCGGACTCCCGCTCGTGTCCGCCTCCCTCGGGGCACTCGGCCGCACAAGCCCCCGCGTCGGCTTTACCCAGATGCGTCGCCTTGAGCCAGCGCACCTGCGTCAAGACGACGCATCTGCGGCCAACGGAGGCGAAACGCGGGCGAGATGCGTGAATTGGCCCCGCTCGGGCGCTTCCGCCGCATAGCATCGTCCCGCCACGGGGGACCCCGGTGGCGTCCTTCGCCGAACCAGGACTGCCCATGCGCCCTCTCGCCCGCGCCGCTGCCGTGGTGGCTGCCACGGCCACAACCGCCGCTTCCCTCGCCGCCGCGCCGATCGCCGCCGCAGAGGACACGCCCGCCAGCCTGACTGCACAGATCACCTCCCCCACGACTGGCAGAACCGTCTCCGGGCAGCAGCCGTTCACGGTGCACGTCACCGCCAAGGAGGGCGTGACACCCCACGCCGTGACCGTCACCATCCTGCCGCCCACCGAGGCAGCGCGGCCCCGGAGCGGGACCAGCCCGGTCCCCGACAACTGCGCACCGGAGTGTGACGTCACGGTCATCGTCGACACGGTCTCCTGGATCGACCCCGGCCCCGCGATGGACGCGCAGGACACCAGCCTGCCCGACAGGCGGGGCGTGTTCGTCGAAGCGGTCGTGACCGGGACGACCCCCTCGGGCGCGACCATGACCGCGACGGGCACCGAGACGATGACGGTCAACAACACGCGTCCGACCATGTGGCCGCAGGGCTCCATGGTGGTGGTCGGTCCGGACCCGATCGCGATCCAGATCAGCGTCACCCCGTACGGCGACACGACCATCGACCGGCTCGAGGCCACCCTGCTCGGACCGGCGGGCGTGCTCCGGCGCGGCACCTTCCCGGGGGCCCCGCTGGACATCAACCACCACTACTCCCTCATCACCGGGAGCCTCTCGACGGCCGGGCTCGCCAGCGGCAACTACACGCTCCGGCTCGTCGCGTTCGACACCGCTGACCGGCCGTCCAACATGGGCCTCTACGGGGTCACGTACTACACGGGCCCGAAGGCGACCGTGAACCGGCTCATCCCCCAGACGCCCACCGAGGCCAACTGGGGGACGGGCGCGCTCGCGGAGGTCACCCTGTCCGTCGGACCGGACTGGTCACCGTTCGCCCCGAAGCAGGTCGACGTCTACCTCGACGGGAACACCGTGCCGGCGGGCCCCCTCAAGAGCTTCCCACGCGGCACGTACTGCAGCGTCACTCCTGCCGGGACCGAAGCGTGCCCGTCCACGATCACCGTGAAGGTCCCCCTCACAACACCAACCGTGAGTAGCGGGTTCAGCGACTACAGCACCCCGATCAGCGCCGGCGCGCACACGGTCAAGGCCGTCTACACGGAGCGGACCAGCTGGTACGGCGAGTCGACCGCCACCGGGACCACGACGACCCAGGTGACGGCTCCCGGGGTGGCCGCGGCGACCACCGTCAAGGGACCCGTCGTGCAGAACGCGTCCGGCACGCTCGCGTTCACCCTGACCAGCCGGGCGGGCACCAACATGCCTGCGACGCAGATCCGCTCCTGGAAGGCCACGCCCTTCGGCTGGGCGCCCCTCGCGTCGGGGACGTGCACCGGCACCTCCTGCCTAACCGTTACCGGCAGCGTCCCGCTGAAGGCGCTGGGAGGCGGGTACCCCGGCCTCGCCACGGAGTTCCACGACGTGCCCGTCACCCTCACGTACACAGACAGCGCTGGCGTCACGCGCACCACGACGGTCAAGGTCGGTGTCGATCCGGCCGTGCGGACGAACGTCGGCGTGACCGCGAGCGGCACCGCGGGCGCGACGGCATACGTGACCATCGGGGTGCAGCAGGTGAACAACGTGATGCTTCCGGGTGTCCCGGTCACCCTGCAGGCGCGGACCGCAGGGTCCTCGACGTGGCGGACCGTCGCCACCGTGAAGACCGGATCCACCGGCGGCGTCCGAGTCCCGGTCACGCTGAAGGAGAACACGTACTGGCGTTCCGTGGTCCCGGCCCGGGTCGGCTGGAACGGCGCCGCGACGTCCGCACAGGTGTACACGAAGGTCGCCGCGAAGGTCACCGCATCCGTGCTGCCCACCACCGGCGTCCGGGGCCGCTACTACCCGGTCAAGGCCACTCTCTCCCCGGCCAGCACTGGCCGTCGCGTGTCCGTCCAGGTCCGTGCCTATGGAACCTCGACGTGGCGAACAGTCCTGCGCCCCGCCACCAACAAGTACGGCCAGATCGCCTCCAACGTGCGCTTTGGTCGAGGCACCTGGCAGGTCCGGGTCGTGGCCGACGCGACGACCACCAGCGCATCCGGTACCTCTCGCACCCTCACTATCAAGGTCCGATGACGTCGGCGCGGCCAAGGGGGGTGAAACCCGGCATTTCGGCACAAGAGTGGTGATCCCTGCCTACCCTGAGGCGGTGGACCAGCACAGCCGGTGGATGGCCGTCGCCGCGGACATCCTCAACGCGCCGACGCCCGGGCTCGCCCACGGTCTCTTCGTCGACGAGCTCATGCGCCAGACCCGGGCCGATGTCGTGACGCGCATCCGGCTCACGCCCCTGGACCCCGAGGCCATCGGGATCCAGGTCGAGGCGCGGCAGGCAGTCCCCCCGCGCGAGCACTGGCCCGTCGCCGCCCAGGCGCGGGCGCATCCGCTCAGCCGGTACTACGAGACGACGACGGACCGTTCCCCGGTGCGGCTCACGGACCTGATGGCGGCCGGCTGGGGGCTGGCTCCGGCCGAGCACGACGCGATGACCGCGCTCGGCATCACCGTGCACCAGATGACGCTGCCGTGCGGCCGGCAGGACGGTGGCTTCGACGGCTGGGTCGTGCTCAACGAGGACGGTTTCAGCGACGCCGACCTCGCGGACCTCTCCGGGCTCCAGGCGCTGCTCGTCGGGCTGGACCGCCACGTCTCGATGTTCGCCGCGCTCGCCGACAGGGACGACCTCGCCCTGCGCGATGCCCCGCGGTTGACTCCACGGGAGCGGGTCGTGCTCGACCTGCTGGCGGCGGGGTCGACAGCCGAGGGCATTGCGGCCCGACTGGCCATCTCCCCGCGCACCGTGCACAAGCACCAGGAGAACCTCTACCGCAAGCTCGGCGCCCGCGACCGGCTCTCAGCGGTGCTCTCGGCCCAGCAGCTCGGTCTGGTGCCGATCCCCGGCGGCACCGCGAGGACCCAGCCCTAGCGCGCGGGTTCCGATGCAGCGTAAGGCCGCTCAGCGTCATACGGCCGAAATGGGCTGTGGGGGCGCGGGCCCCCCCCCCGCCCCCCCCCCCCCAACCCCCGCCCCCCCCCCCCCGGGCGCTTGCCATAACATGGGGTTGGTT
>NZ_JBQCCV010000188.1:0-32839 GCF_051961875.1 Intrasporangium sp.
CGTGACGGAGCGCTCACTCGACGGAGGGGAGGGCGCAAGCCCTTGCCACTCGAGTGAGCGGTGCGTCCCACTCGTCCCAAAGTGGCAGTCTCCTTTCAACGTCGAGTGAGCGGTGCGTCTCAGGCGCCTCAGGTTTCCCACAGGGGTCGGGCATGATCGGGCCATGACGAGCACGACAGGCGGCCCCGACCCGGCGAGGTCGCAGCGCGGTGGCCCGCTCACGGGCACGAAGGTGGTGGAGCTCGCCGGCATCGGGCCCAGCCCGTTCGCCTGCATGCTGCTCGCCGACCTCGGCGCCGACGTGATCCGGATCGACCGGCCGGGACCGTCGCCCCTGCCGCTGCCGATGCCGCCCGAGGCCGACCTGCTCCGGCGTGGCCGGCCCTCGGTCGCGCTCGACCTCAAGCATCCGGACGGGCTCGCCGCGGCCCTGCGACTCGTCGAGGGGGCGGACGTCCTCGTCGAGGGCTACCGCCCGGGCGTCGCCGAGCGTCTCGGCCTCGGGCCCGACGCGTGCCTCGAGCGCAACCCGCGCCTCGTCTATGGGCGCATGACCGGTTGGGGCCAGGACGGGCCGCTGGCCCAGGCCGCGGGGCACGACAACGACTACATCGCCATCACGGGCGCCCTCGCTGCGATCGGTTCCGCCGGCGGGCCACCGCAGCTGCCCCTCAACCTCGTCGGGGACTTCGGTGGCGGCGCGATGTACCTCGTCGTCGGCATCCTCGCCGCCTTGCTCGAGGCCAGTCACAGCGGCCGGGGCCAGGTCGTCGACGCCGCCATCGTCGACGGCACCTCCCACCTCGCGACCCTCCTCGTGGGCCTCGTGGGCGGGGGAGCCTGGTCGACCGAGCGCGGCACCAACGCGCTTGACGGCGGCCTGCCCTGGTACTCGGTCTACGAGACGAGCGACGGGGGGTGGCTCGCCGTCGGCGCCCTCGAGGACCAGTTCTGGACCGTCCTGCTCGAGCGGCTCGGCCTCGCGCACACAGCACCCGACCGCCGCGACCCGAGCACGTGGCCGGCGCTTCGGGCCCTTCTTGCCGACACCTTCCGCACCCGCACCCGGGACCAGTGGGCGGCCCTCCTCGAGGGCACCGATGCGTGCGTGGCGCCGGTCCTCGACTTCACCGAGGCACCCGGGCACCCGCACCTCGCGGCCCGCCGCACCTATGTCGAGCGGGACGGGCTGGTCCAGCCCGCGCCCGCGCCGCGCTTCTCCCGGACGCCGGGTGCCCTGACCACGCCGCCACCGGCCGCGGGCTCCGGGACGCGCGAAGCCCTCACGGCCTGGGGCATCGAGGACGTGGACGCGCTCATCGACTCGGGGGCTGCCGTCCAGGCATGACACCCTGAAGACATGCGCCTCTTCGCCGCGATCGTGCCTCCTGACGAGGTCCTGGCGGACCTCGAGGAGCACCTCACACCGCGCATCGAGGCCTCGGACGGGATCCGCTGGACCGACCCGAGCCAGTGGCACATCACCCTCGCCTTCAGCCCGTCCGCCCCCGACCGCCTCCTCGACGACCTCGGCGAACGCCTCGGGCACGCGGGCCACCGCAGCAAGCGGTTCTCCCTCGCCATCCTCGGCGCCGGCACCTTCCCGAACCCGTATGCCGCCCGCATCCTCTGGGCGGGCGTCGCCGACCCGGCCGGCGGGCTGAGCCCCCTCGGCGCCTCCGTCCGCAACGCATTCAACAAGGCGGGGGCGACGCCCGACGGGACCCGGTTCCACCCGCATGTGACGCTAGGCCGGTTCCGCCGCCCCACCGAGGCCACCCGCTGGATCCGCGCCCTCAGCGCCTACGAGGGCCCGGAATGGCGGGTCGGCGCGGTCCACCTCATCGAGTCACACCTCGGGGAGGGCCGGGGCCGTCGGCCCCGTTATGAGGTCGTCGGCGAGTTCCCCCTCGCCTGAGATGGGGAGGCAGCGGGAGCGAGCCGCCCTCCGAGAGCGGCTCAACGGCATACCTCTTGGGTTCTCGTGGGACGGGGCACCGAGGTGGCTGTGCGAGAATCGGGCCCGTGGCACGCGGTGACGGTCGGTTGTCCCATGACCTCCTTCCCGGCGAGAAGGGCCCGCAGGATGCCTGCGGGGTCTTCGGCGTCTGGGCCCCCGGCGAGGAGGTCTCGAAGCTCACCTACTTTGGGCTCTACGCGCTCCAGCACCGGGGACAGGAGTCTGCCGGGATCGCGACGAGCGACGGTGAGAAGATCCTCGTCTACAAGGACATGGGCCTCGTGTCGCAGGTCTTCGACGAGGCGGCGCTGAGCTCGCTGCGGGGCTACATCGCGATCGGGCACACGCGCTACTCGACCACCGGCGGCTCGATCTGGGAGAACGCGCAGCCGACGCTCGGCGGCTCCGGGCACGGCACGACCATCGCGCTCGCCCACAACGGCAACCTCATCAACACCGTCGAGCTGCGCGAGATGGTCGACGAGCACTTCGGCGGCGAGCGGGTCACCGGCGAGCTCGCGCGCGGCAACACCTCCGACACCGCCCTCGTCACGACGCTGCTCACCGCCGACCCCGACAAGACCCCCGAGGAGGCGGCGCTCGACCTGCTGCCCAAGCTCCGCGGCGCGTTCAGCTTCGTCTTCATGGACGAGCAGACCCTGTATGCCGCGCGCGACCCCTGGGGAGTCCGTCCCCTCGCGCTCGGGCGCCTCGAGCGCGGCTGGGTCGTCGCGTCGGAGACGGCGGCGCTCCAGACGATCGGTGCCGCGGTCATCCGCGAGGTCGAGCCGGGTGAGCTCATCGCCATCGACGCGGACGGGCTGCGGTCGCACCGGTTCGCCGAGGCGCAGCCCAAGGGGTGCGTCTTCGAGTACGTCTACCTGGCCCGGCCGGACGCGGTGATCCGCGGCCGGGTCGTCCACGAGGCGCGGGTCGATATGGGCCGTGCGCTCGCCCGGGAGCACCCCGTGGATGCGGACCTCGTCATCGGTGTGCCGGAGTCGGGGGTGCCGGCCGCGGTCGGCTACTCGCAGGAGTCGGGGATCCCGTTCGGGCAGGGCTTCGTCAAGAACGCGTACGTCGGGCGCACCTTCATCCAGCCGTCCCAGACGCTGCGGCAGCTCGGCATCCGGCTCAAGCTCAACCCGCTCGAGCACACGATCCGGGGCAAGCGCCTCGTCGTCGTCGACGACTCGATCGTCCGCGGCAACACCCAGCGGGCGCAGATCCGGATGCTCCGCGAGGCGGGCGCGGCCGAGGTTCACGTGCGGATCTCGTCGCCGCCAGTCCAGTGGCCGTGCTTCTACGGGATCGACTTCGCGACCCGGGCCGAGCTCATCGCGACGGGCCTCGGGGTGGAGGAGATCCGGGCGTCGATCGGTGCCGACTCGCTCGGCTACATCTCCGAGGAGGGGATGGTCGAGGCGACCGGGCAGCCGGCTTCGTCGCTGTGCACGGCGTGCTTCACCGGGCGCTACCCGATCGCCCTGCCTGAGGACGGCCGGGTCGGCAAGCACGTCCTCGAGACCCTGCCGCTCGAGGTCCGCACCGGTCACGACCGGTCGATCGACACCGACGTCGAGGGCGTGCCGATCGGCGTCGGCACCGGCGGGTCCGGCGCGCTCGACCACCCGTAGACCGCCTTCCCTCGCCGGTTCGAGGTAATCGGCGGACGGCACTGACCGGTAAATACCTCGAACCTGGCGTGGTCAGGGACGGTGCGCTTCGGCGAGCCCACATCCCTGCCGGGCGCGCAGCGCTGTCCACAGGCGCGGGAGCAACGGTCGCCCCAGTGTCACGGTGCTCGGCAGGGTTCGAGCCATGTTCAGGCAGCAACGCGTGCAGCTCGCACATTCGGCCCCCACTGCCGGTGCCGGTGTCGTCTCCAGGGACTGGCTACAGACCGTCGGCATCGGCTTCGACGACGTCCGCACCGAGGCGCGTTCCGGGCGGTGGGTGACACACGGCCTTCAGACAGTCGGACTGCACACCGGTCCACTTGGTCTCGAAGGGCAACGTTGGCGGGCCATCTGGGAGACGGGCGCAAAGGTTGCCGTGCTCGATGGAGTGACCGCGCTGCAGGCAGCTGGCTTGCAGGGCTACGCCGAACAGATCCTGCATGTCTCCGTGGTGCACACCTGTGCGGTGAAGAAGGTGAGTGGCGTCCGCCTGCACAAGGTGATCCGGCGAGTCGAAGGCGAGGTGGTTCCCGCAGGCATACCGCGAACCCGTCCCCCAGTAGCTGCGTTGCGAGGTGCCTACTGGGCGGTGTCAGATCGGCAGGCGGCCCTGATCCTCCTGATGGCAGTGCAGCAGCGCCTCACCACAGCGGAGGATCTTGCGACGTGGTCGGGCCACCTGCAGGGCCGCAAGCGACGCCGATTCATCAAGCTGATGCTCTCCGACATTGCCGGCGGAGTGCAGTCGCTCGGGGAACTCGACTTCGCCCGCATGTGCCGCGTTCGAGGACTTCCCGAGCCGACCCGTCAGGCGATCATGAGAGGGCCACGCGGCCGGATCTATCTTGACGTGCGGTGGGACGGCTATGGGCTCGTGGTGGAGATCGACGGCGCGCAGCACCGCGAAGGGCTTGCCGTCACGGACGACAACCTGCGCCGCAATGCAGTGAGCCTGGGGCGGGACCGGGTCTTGCGCATGGACCTCATCGGGCTCCGGCTCTATGAGGACGCTTTCATGGAGCAGGTAGCTCACGGGCTTCGCGGTTCGAGGTGATCGGCGGGCACGACTGACCGGTAATTACCTCGACCGGGAGGGCGGGCAGCCGGTTCGAGGTGATCGGCGGACACCACTGACCGGTAAATACCTCGATCCGGGTCCAGGGGAGGCTTAGCTGGGCGGGGGAAGGGCGCCGCTAGGCTGGCGCGGTGACGCACGAGCCAGCCGTACCGGCCACCGACGACGCCACCAGCGCCGGGCCCACGTCCGATGCCACGTCGAATGCCACCGGGACGCCGATCACCTACGCGGCGGCCGGGGTCGACGTAGAGGCGGGTGACCGTGCCGTCGAGCTGATGAAGGCCTCGGTCCGACGCGCCACCCGGCCGGAGGTGCTCGGTGGGCTGGGTGGCTTCGCCGGGATGTTCGACGCCAGTGCCCTCGCCCGCATGAAGCGTCCGGTCCTCGCCACGAGCACCGACGGCGTGGGCACCAAGGTCGCGATCGCGCAGGCCCTCGACAAGCACGACACGATCGGCTTCGACCTCGTCGGCATGGTCGTCGACGACATCGTCGTGTGCGGGGCCGAGCCGCTCTTCATGACGGACTACATCGCGACCGGCAAGGTCGTGCCCGAGCGGATCGCCGCCATCGTCGGCGGCATCGCCCGCGCCTGTGAGGAGGCGGGCGTCGCCCTCGTCGGCGGGGAGACGGCCGAGCACCCGGGCCTGCTCGACCCCGACGAGTATGACGTCGCGGGCGCCGCCACGGGCGTCGTCGAGCACGACGACGTCCTCGGCCCGCACCGGGTCCGCCCGGGGGACGCCATCGTCGCGCTCGCGAGCAGCGGCCTGCACAGCAACGGCTACAGCCTTGTGCGCCGAGTCATCGGCGCCGCCGGCTGGAGCCTGGAGAGGCACGTCGACGAGCTCGGCCGCACCGTGGGGGAGGAGCTGCTCGAGCCGACGCGGATCTACACCAAGCCCCTGCTCGGCCTCATCGGCACCGACGGCATCGACGTCCACGCCCTGTCCCACGTCACCGGCGGAGGGCTCGCCGCCAACCTGGCCCGGGTCCTGCCTGCCGGCCTGTTCGCCCGCCTCGACCGCGCCACATGGACGCCGCCGGCGGTCTTCGGCACGATCCAGGCCCTCGGCCGCGTGCCGCAGGCCGACCTCGAGCGCACCCTGAACCAGGGCGTCGGCTTCGTCGTCGTGCT
Source organism: Intrasporangium sp. (assembly GCF_051961875.1). GTDB lineage: Bacteria > Actinomycetota > Actinomycetes > Actinomycetales > Dermatophilaceae > Intrasporangium_A. The sequence continues at coordinate 5,856 of NZ_JBQCCV010000188.1, forward strand.
GCCCGCGGACCAGGCCGACCGCGCCTGCGAGCTCAGCGAGCTGAGCGGCATACGGGCTTGGCGCCTCGGGGAGGTCACGACCGAGGACGAGGCAACCATCGACGCGGACGCGGAGGTCGTCCGTGGGGCCAAGGGTGTCGAGGGTGGCGCCGTCCAGGTGGTCGGTTCCCACCCGGCCTGACGGCCGGGGCGGGAACCTGCCCTGAGCGTCGACTCCGTGACAAGGCGTCTGCGGGCAAACGCCATCCCCGCGTCGGGTGTGTCACCCGGGTGCACGAGGCCTGTGAAGAGAGTGAGGCGAGATCAGCGCTCGCCCGCGGCCCACTTCCCGTAGTCGTCGTAGTCGTCGCCGTTGAACTGCGAGGTGTCCTCGCGGTCGGTCTCGGACGCCTTGTGCAGCTCGCGCTCCAGCGCGCTCAAGTCCGTCTCAGGCGTGTAGTACTTGAGCTGCCGTGCGACCTTCGTCTGCTTGGCTTTGGCTCGGCCGCGCCCCATGGCGTGACCCCCTCGTGCGTCGTGCCGGGACGGCATCGCCCCTCGGGGAACCAGCGGTTCCCCGACGTCCGCGTAGCGGCCCCGGGAATGTGTGTGTTCTCGTGGTGCTAACGCTACATGAGAGGGGCAAATTTCGCCTTGTCGCCGCTCCGGTCGCGCCCGCCGGGCCCCCCGCGATATGGGAAGTTTTCGTGGAATGTGCTTCCCTGCCCGACAGTGCCCCCTAGGCTGGAGCGGTGGCATCCAAGCCAGGAGCCACGGCGTGTCGCCGCTCTTGCGGCAGGTGGGGGAACACTTACATGACGACACAGGACCGCCGGGAAACCGACAAATTACTCACGCCCGCGGAGGTGGCAGCGCTGTTCAGGGTCGACCCAAAGACCGTGACGCGCTGGGCCAAGGCGGGCAAGCTCACGTCCATCAGGACCCTCGGCGGCCACCGCCGCTACAAGGAGTCCGAGGTGCGAGGACTGCTCGCAGACCTATAACTGAACAGATCGCCAGGTTGGGGGATGCGTGAGCATGCCCTTTTCGTTCGTTCCGGGGCCCTGAGCGCGCCTTCCAGCGCCTCAGTGGCCGAGGGCGCGGAGCTGGAGGCGGAGCGCAAGCCGAGTCTCCGGATCCTCGAGATCGACGTCGACGACCTCCGTGAGCCGGCGCATCCGGTAGCGCAGCGTGTTGGGGTGGACATGCAGGCGCGCTGCCGCGGCGCGGGGGTCACCGGGGTGATCAAGCCACGCTGCCAGGGTGCCCGCGTAGTCGGTGCCCTGCTCGGTGTCGTGGGCCCGCAGGGTCACGACGGGGCCAAGGAACGCACCGGAGCGTATGCCGCTCACCGCGCGGCCCGTCGTGACCGGGGCCCAGGCCTGCTCCACCGTGGCCGTGGGGCCGGCGAGGCGTGCCGTCGTCAGGGCGGTGAGCGCCTCGAGCGCCTCGCCACGGGACTGTGGGAGGCCCCGAGGTCGCGTCACGGCGCCCCCGGCCGCGGCCCGGGCGGACGGGTGATCGCTGACCACGCGTCCCGTGAGGTCGACGAGCCAGGCCCACGTGCCGGGCTCCGGGGCTTGGCTCGCATCCCCCTGTGCCGGGTCGCGGACGAGGGCGATGGCCTGTTCGTCGACGATCGCCACCAGGGGCTGGCGCCAGGAGCCGCGGCGGAACGCCGACTCCCACAGGTCGAGGGGCTGCGCCGTGCCGTCGCCGTTGCCGGCCCCGAGAGCCACGACGCGCCACGGCGGCGCGGGAAGCCACTGGTCGGCGCCGGTGAGGTCGCCGGAGAGGACGGCGCGCAGGCGGTCCGCGCTGACCCGGCGGGCGAGGTCTGCCTCCGAGCGCAGCCGGAGCAGGTGCAGGGCCACGACGGAAGCGGTCTGGACCAGGGACCGGAGCAGCTCGGCCGGCGGTGGGCCCTCGACGACCGCCCAGATCGAGCCGAGCCACTCGGATCCGGCCCGGACCGGGACGACGAGACGCGGCCGGAGGGAGCCGTCCGGCGCGGCCGGGACGTAGAAGGGCTCCGCCGAGCGGGCCAGCCGCCGGAAGACGCCGCGCCCCCGCAGGCTCGTCAGGACCGCGTCCGGCACCTTGCGCCCGACGATCGTCGAGACGCGGATCGGGTCGACGACGTCCTGTCGCGCCGAGTAGGCGAGCACGCGCGACTGGGTGTCCTCGATCGTCACCGGGGCATCGAGGAGGGCGGCGCAGGCGTCGGCGAGGGCGAACAGCTCGTCGTGGACCGGTCCCTGGCCGGTCACGTCGCCTGCCGGCCCCGTGGCGCGGTCGAGGACCCCCCGGAGAAGCCAGACGACGTGGGCCCACGAGGCCTGGTCCGACAGCTCCACGAGCCCCACCCCGTGGCGTCGGGCGGCGCCCCTGACCTCGCGGTCGCGGGCCAGCGCCCGGCGGAGGACGACCGCGGCGGCCCCGCCCGCGGCAGCCCGCGTCACGAGCTCGACGGCGGCTTCGGCCGTCTGGGCCCCGATGCCGAGGACGAGGTCGCGAGCCTGGCCGAAGAGCTCCTGCACCGGCTCTGCGACCGTCACGTCGTCGACGAGGGCAGACGGCGCGTCGATGACGACGCGGAGCAGGCCGCCCCCGAGCGTCCCGACGACGTCCGCCACGGGCAGGCCGCGCGGCGGCTGGGTGAGGGTGGGCGACATACGGCTCATTGTGCCGTGCGTGCTGTGCTCAGCGCACCATGAAGCGTAACTTCTTTGGCCTGGGGGAACCACATGCACTTGCGGGGTACGGGAGACGATGGAGGTCCTCCTACCACTCGTCAGAGAGCAGCGTTGCCATGGCCATCACCCCGTCCGGTCTCCCTGTCCCCGAGCGCGTCGCCGTCGTCGGCGCCGGCATGGTCGGTCTCGCCACCGCCTGGTTCCTGCAGGAGCGCGGCGTCGAGGTCACCGTGATCGACCGGGAGGGCGTCGCCGCGGGGTCGTCGTGGGGCAACGCGGGCTGGCTCACCCCCGGCATCGCGACGCCCCTGCCGGAGCCGGCCGTGCTCAAGTACGGGCTGCGCGCCGTGCTGAGCCCGAGCTCGCCGGTCTACGTGCCGCCGAGCGCCGACCCGAACTTCCTCAAGTTCGTCGCGGGGTTCACCCGCAAGAGCACGATGAAGGCCTGGAAGCGGGCCATGACGCAGCTGGTGCCGATCAACAGCATGTCGCTCGAGAGCTTCGACCTGCTCGAGCAGGGTGGGGTCGCGGCCCACACGCACGAGGCGAAGTCGTTCACCGCCGCCTACCGCACGGCCGAGGAGCGCAAGACGCTGCTCGAGGAGATCGAGCACATTCGCGACGCCGGCCAGCCGATGGAGTACAGCGTGCTCACCGGCGACGAGGCCCGTGCGGTCGAGCCGGCCCTGTCCGACGCGATCGGCGCCGCGATCGTCCTGCACGGCCAGCGCTACGTGAACCCCGGCGAGTACGTGAACGCGCTCGCCGACTCCGTCGCCCAGCGCGGCGGCAAGATCCTTGCCGGCGCCCTGGTGAGCGACATTCGCGACACCGGCCGAGGCGTGGTCGTCACGACCGCCGAGGGCAGCGTCGACGAGTTCGACGCGGTCGTCGTCGCCACCGGCGCCTGGCTGGGGCGGCTTGCCCGCGAGTTCGGCGTCAAGCGGGTCGTCCAGGCCGGGCGCGGCTACTCGTTCAGTGTCGAGATCGAGCACGTCCCGAACGGCCCGGTCTACTTCCCGGCGGCCCGGGTCGCGTGCACGCCGCTCGGTGACCGGCTCCGCGTCGCCGGGATGATGGAGTTTCGCAAGCCCGAGGCCCCGCTCGACGAGCGGCGGATCCGAGCCATCGTCGAGGCGGCCCGGCCGCTGCTTGCCGGTGCCGACCTCGACCAGCGTCAGGATGAGTGGGTCGGCTCACGGCCCTGCACGACGGACGGCCTCGCCCTCATCGGCATGACGCGCTCGCCGCGGGTCTTCGTTGCGGGCGGCCACGGCATGTGGGGCATCACCCTCGGCCCGGCGACCGGTCGTCTGCTCGCCGAGCAGATGGTCACGGGCCAGGTGCCCGAGGCGCTGCGCCCATTCAACCCGCTGCGTTGACGCCCTCGCCGGAGGTCATGGCCGGGTTGCGCCCGGGGTTGGTGCGTGGGCGCGCCCGGGATGCGGCTACCTCCCCGGCCCGGTCGAGGTAATTGCCGGACGGTGGTGTCCGCGGATTACCTCGAACGACGCGGCGCTGCTCTCGGTAGAGGTAATTACCGGACGGTGGTGTCCGCGGATTACCTCGACAGCGGGTGGTGGAGGAGGTAGCGCTCGTGGGTCGGGACCGAGCCGCTCGCGAGCAGGTGCCGGCCCAGGGCAAGGGCTCCGTCGAGCGCCGTCCCGGCCGTCGGAACCCGATGGCGGCCCACCGCGGCCAGTCGTTCGTCGAGGGCGGCCCTGACCGGCTCTGCGGCCAGGACCCCGCCCGATGCCACCAGCACCGGTTCAGGACCGGCCAGTCCTGATGCGGCCCGGAGGAGCGACTCGGCCAGGGCCGTTCCGGCGGCGCGGCAGATCCGCGCCGCGACCGGGTCTCGCTCGGCGAGCGCGGTCACGAGCGGGGAGACCGAGGCGAGCCGTTCCGGCGCGTCGGCCGAGGTCATGACGAGCCGGGGCCAGCACTCGGGCGGTCCGAGCAACTCGGCCGCGGCATCGAGCAGGAGGTCGGAGCCACCGGTGAGACCGTCCATCGCCCGCAAAGCCGCGCGGAGGCCCTCGAGCCCGAGCCAGGCCGCGGATCCCGCGTCACCGAGGACGTGGCCCCACCCGTCGACCCGGTTCCAGTGGTCTGCGAAGTCGGTGCCGAAGGCGACGGCACCGGTCCCTGCAGCAACGACGGCACCGGGTCGCACCCCGCCGATCGCGCCTACCAGTCCGGCCACGGCGTCGCTGACGACGACGGTGTCGTGGCCGCCCAGACCGGCGACAGCATCGAGGACGGCGGCCCGGTCAGCGAGCATGAGCAGGCCGCGCATCGACCAGACGACCACGTGGGGTCGCGACCGCGGCGCGGCTTCGGGTCCGAGCTCCTCCTCCAGCAGGTGGAGGGCCGACGAGACCAGGCCGGCCACGTCGATGCCTGCGGACCCGACCCGCGCCCCGGGTGCGGTGCGGACGGGGCCGGGGTGAACGGCATACGACGCCTGGAGCCGCAGCCCGGAACCGCCTACGTCGACCGCGACGACGGCGGGGGAGTCAGTCACGCACGTGACTCGATCACTTCGCCATGCCCGCGGTCAACCCCGCGACGATCTGCTTCGTGGCGAGCAGGAAGAGCACGATGAGCGGCAGGGTCGTGATGACGAGGCCGGCGAAGACCGCGGAGAAGTTCGTCGCGTTCTCGCCGAAGAACGTCGTCAGCCCCACGGGGAGGGTGTACTTCTCCTGACGGCGCAGCAGGACGAGCGGGAAGAGGAAGTCGTTCCAGATCGGCACGAAGCGGAAGATCGCGACGGTCGCGAGGGCCGGGCGGACGAGCGGCACCATGATCCGCCAGAACGTCTGCCACGGGCTCGCCCCGTCGAGGGCGGCCGCCTCCTCGAGCTCCTCGGGCAGCTGTCGGAAGAACGTCGTGAGGACGAAGATCGAGAAGGGCACGCCGGACGCGGCATACATGAGCGCGAGGCCGAGCCGGCTGTCGATGAGGCCCATGCTGTCGAAGAGGTAGAAGACCGGCAGGATCGCGAGGTGGATCGGCAGCATGAGGCCGGACAGGAAGAGCGACTCGAGCCACCGGAAGATCCGCGACCGCCCCCGGGCGAGGGCATAGGCGGCGAGCGTCGAGACGGCTGTCGAGAGCGCGACGGCGCCGACCGTGACCAGGAGCGAGTTGCCGAAGTACGTCGCGAAGCTGCCGGTCGTCCAGGCCTCCCGGTAGCTGTCGAACGTCGGCGGGGTCGGCAGCCCGACGGGGTCGGTGATGAGGTCGGCGTTGCTGCGGAAGGAGCTGAGCAGCATCAGGAGCAGCGGCACGATCGCGAAGGCCGCGTAGCCCCAGAGGAAGACGCCGGCCGGGCCGCCTCCGACAGGCCGCTGGCGGGTGCCGCGCCGGCGGGGCGGGCGCCGACGTCGGGTGCCTGTTCCCGGCGCCGTGGTCTCGGAGGTGACGACGGCGCTGGTCATCCGGTGATCCTCCGCTCCTGACGGCGCAGCACGGCCGTCGCCGCGAACGCCCCGCCGAAGATGATGACGAAGAGCAGCGTCGCGAGGGCCGACGACGTGCCGATCGCCTCGGGTGCGCCGGAGTCGAACGCCGTACGGTAGAAGAGCAGGGAGACGAAGTCCGTTGCCCCCGCTGGGTTTCCGGTCGACCCGCCGAAGGCGTAGGGCAGCGCGAAGGCCTCCATGGCGAAGATGAACGTCAGGACCGAGACAGTGCCGATCGCAGGCACGAGCAGCGGCAGGACGATCCGGAAGAACGTCTGGCGGTGTGACGCGCCGTCGACCCGGGCGGCCTCGGACAGCTCCTCGGGCACGCCCCCGAGCGCCGCGCCATAGAGCAGGACCGGGAAGCCGATCCACTGCCAGACGCTGACGAGGATGACGACCCAGAGCGCGGTCTTCGGGTCGCCGAGCCAGGGCAGTGCCCACGACTCGAGGCCGATCCGGGTCAGCAGCGTGTTGACCGGGCCGAACGTCGGCGACAGGAGCAGGGTCCACAGGTAGCCGATGACGATGGGGCTGACGAGGTAGGGCATCGCATAGAGCGTCTGCAGCATCCGGCGCGTGCGCGGCCGGCTGTGCAGCAGCATCGCCACGGTCAGGCCGATCGTGTTCTGGAACGCCATCGTGCCGAGGAAGAACAGCACGTTGTGCAGCAGCGCCCGCGGCAGGTCGGTGGTGAAGGGCGCCTTCGTGAAGAGGGCATGGAAGTTCGCCACCCCGGCGAAGGTGCCTCGGGTCGTGCCCTGCCAGGTGAAGAAGGCGTAGGAGAACGCCGTCACCATCGGGTAGAGCACGAAGACCCCGAAGAGCACCAGGGCCGGGGCGGCGAAGAGCAGGCCCGTGCGCCGCCTCATCCGGTGGACACCATCAGGAGGTCGGCTTGAACCAGGCCCTGACCCCCGTGTCGAGGTCGCTGCTCACCTGGCCGGCGTCCTTCGAGCCGAGCAGCATCTCCTGGATTCCCTTGCCCAGCAGGTCGGTTCCCGACGGCGTGCCGTAACGGAAGTCCGTGAGGAGCAGGTAGGGCGAGCCGTTGTTCGTGTAGTTGTCGCTCATCTGCTTGAGGAGCGGGTCGGACGGGTCGACACCCGGCACGGCGGAGATCTGCTTGATCTCGTCGGCGACCATCTGGCCGAACTCCTTGGTGGCCATCCACTTCACGAGCTCGGTCGCCTCGTTCGGGTGCTTCGACTTGGCCGACACGGCGAAGTTGCCGTCGGCCCAGCCCGGCGTCGTGGCAGCGGAGCCGCTCGGCGAGCCGGGCGGTGGCGGCACCTGGAAGACGCCGATCTTGAGGCTCGAGTTGGCCTGCTGCAGCGGTGCGAGGTCGAAGGACCCGCCGGGGATCATGGCGGCCTTCTCCGCGCTGAAGAGGGTCTGGGCGTCGGTGGCGGCCACCCCGGTGACGCTCTTGGGCATGTACTTCTCGAGGTCCTTGACCACCTTGACCGACGCCACCCAGTCGGGGTCGGTGAACTTCTTCTCGCCGGACAGGACCGCGCTCTGGAAGGCCTTGCCCCCGAAGCGGGGCGCGGCGAGGACCTCGTGGACGATCGGCAGGGTCCAGTCGTCCTTGGCGCCGACGGCGATCGGCGTGACCCCGGCCGCCAGGAGCGTGTCGTTCGCGGCGATGAACTCGTCCCATGTCTTGGGCGGCGTCACGCCGTTCTTCTCGAAGAGGCCCTCGTTGTAGAACATCTGGACCGTCTGGCGGGCGAGTGGCACGGAATAGATCTTGTTGTCCTCCTTGCCCTTCGCGCTCGCGACGACGTTCTCGTCCCACCCGCTGAGGTCCACCTTGCCGTCGAGCGGCAGGAGTGAGCCGGCGGCGACGGTCGCCTGCAGCTGTCCGTACGACCGGACCTGGGGGACGTCCGGTCCGTCAGAGCCGGCGAGGCCCGTGGCGAGGATCTTGTTGTACTCGGTCGACTTGAACGGCTTGAAGTCGACCTTGACGCCCTTGTGGGCCTTCTCGTAGACGTCGAAGATCTTGCGGTAGGCGGCCTGGTCCTCGACGCGCCAGGACCACACCGTGAGCGTCACGTCGCCCCCGGCGTCCTTGGCACCGTCCGAGCCCCCCGACGAGGGGGAGCATGCCGTGAGGGCGAGGGCACCCGCGAGGGTCGCCGCGGCGAGAATGGATCGCCGTCTGGGTACACCGGAGTGAAGGGGCCGGTTGGTGGTCATCACTGCTCCTGTCGGGTGGTGGGCTGCTCGGTGTCGTGGGAGGTGCTTGGTCCTGCTGCGCTGAGGGCGGCGAGGGCCGCCGCGACGGATCCGCCGTGGGCGGCAATGGCTTCGCGGGCCGCGTCGGCCGAGACCTCAGCGAGCATCGACAGCAGCGCCGGCTTCAGCTCGCCGTCGGCCGCGTCAAGGGCCCGCCGTGCCTCGGGCTCCCCGGCGCCGGTCGCTTGCTGGAGCATCCGCACGACCCTGCCACGCAGCTTGGCGTTTGTCGCGACGACGTCGACCATGAGGTTCGACCACGTCCGGCCCAGTCCGACCATCACCGCGGTCGAGAACGAGTTGAGGATGAGCTTCTGGGCCGTCCCCGCCTTGAGGCGGGTCGACCCGGTGAGTGCCTCGGGCCCGGTCCGGGCGGCCAGCACGACGTCCGCGTATGCCGCTGAGCTCGCCTGCGGGTTCGCAGTGACCAACGCTGTGGTGGCGCCCCGCTCACGCGCGCGCTCGAGGGCCCCAGCGACATACGGGGTGCGGCCGGTGGCCGTCAGGCCCACGGCGACGTCGTGCGGTCCGACGACCTCGGCCTCCCTGCGGCCGAGGTCGTCGTCGTCCTCGACGTTCTCGACGGCGTGGACGAGTGCTGCCGGACCGCCCGCGTGGTGAGCGACGAAGAGGCCGGCCGGTGCGTTGAAGGTCGGCCGCAGCTCCGCCGCGTCGAGGACGGCCAGCCGACCCGAGGTGCCGGCGCCGAAGTAGTGGACCGAACCGCCACGCCGGAGCCTCTCCACGGTGAGGTCGACGAGCCGAGCGAGCTCGGGGAGTACCTCGGCGACGGCGGCCGGCACGGTGGCGTCCTCGGCGTTCAGTGCACGCAGGATCTCGAGCGAGGTCTGGGTGTCGATCGAGGTCGTGCCGGGATGGCGGTCCTCGGTGGGAGCGTCGACGTTGACCTCGTTCACGGGGCCGATGTTAGATTCCTACGGCAGACCCGTCAATGGCGTAAATCAGTAACGCCGTGGATGGCTACTGCCCGAACTGACCGTTCGAGGCCGAACTGGCTGGTACGCCAGCCCGCTCGACCACGACGGGTCAGTTCGTGGGTGAGGCCGGCAGACGTGTGGACGCGACGTCAGTGGTCGACGTGGTGGCTGGCGACCGCGCGACGCGTCGCCTCGACGGCCCGACGTGCCCGGCGCAGGTCGTGCTGCGCCACGGCGATGTAGAGGCAGTCGACGACGGTGAGCGCCGCGATGCGGCTCGACGTCGCTCCCGAGCGCAGGCTCGTCTCGCGGGCGGCCGTCGTGAGGACGAGGTCGGCGGCGGAGGCGAGCCGGGAGACAGGGAAGTTGGTCAGCGCGATCGTCGTGGCGCCGTTCGCACCGGCGGCCTCGAGCGCCTCGACCGTCTCGGTCGTGGTGCCGGAGTGCGAGATCCCGAGGGCGACGTCGTTCTTGCCGAGCAGCGTGGCGCTCGTCAGGGCGATGTGGGGGTCGTTCCAGCAGAAGGCCGTGACCCCGATGCGGTGGAGCTTCTGCTGCAGGTCGGTGCCCACGATGGCGCTGGCGCCGATCCCGTAGACGTCGACCCGGCGGGCTCTCGCGATCGCCTTCGCCGCCGCGGCGAGGGCCATCCGGTCGAGCTGCTCGGCCGTCTCCTCGACGGCGCTCGCGTCGGTGAACGCGACCTTCGCGATGATGTCGTCGATCGAGTCGGAGGCGCTGATATCGGTCACCTTCGGTGACGACGAACGGGGCTGCGCCGACTCCTCGGCGAGCGCGAGGCGCAGTTGCGGGTAGCCGCGCAGCCCGAGCCGCCGGCAGAAGCGCAGCACCGTGGTCTCGGACGTGCGGGCCGCAGCCGCGAGCTCGCTGATCGTCAGGCCGGCGGCTCGGCGCGCGTCACCGAGAACCTGCTCGGCGACGCGGTCCTCCGCGGGCGAGAGCGAGGGCCGGATCCCGCGCAGGCGGACGAGGAGCGAGCCTCCGGAGCCGTCACTCCGGCCGGTGCTGGCTCCCCGTGACCTCTTCCCCTGCGTCGGCATGCGCTTACGCTACGGCCTGCCGCCGGGATCGAGGCCTATCGCAAGGGCGAGCCCGCGCGCCCACTCCCGCCGCGCCGGGTCCATCGACCCCCAGTCACGCGACGGGTGGACCCGGTTCGTCAGCAGGATGGCGAACGACGCCGAGTCGAAGTCGATGACGATCGAGGTGCCGGTGAAGCCGGTGTGCCCGGCGGTCCGGGGACCGGACAGTGCGTCCATGTAGCGCGGCTGGTTGAGCTCGAAGCCGAGGCCGTGGTCGTCACCGGGGAAGGCCGGGGTGAAGTTCGTGACGAGAAGGTCGACGCTCTCCCGCCTGAGGATCCGCTGGCCTCGCCAGGTGCCGCCGTCGAGCAGGGCCTGGGCAAGGACCGCCAAGTCGTCGGCGGTCGAGAAGACACCGGCGTGACCGGCGACCCCTCCCAGCGACCAGGCGTTCTCGTCGTGCACCACTCCACGGACCATGCCCCGCCGGGGCGACAACTGGTACTCGGTGGCGGCTGTCCGGGAGGCATCCGAGGGGTTGTAGCCCGCGTCGCGCATCCCGAGCGGCGCGGTGATCCGGTCGTGGACGACGACGTCGAGCGCCTCGCCCCGCAGCTGTTCGACGAGGACGCCGAGGGTGATCAGGTTGAGGTCGCTGTAGCGGTAGGTCGTCCCCGGCGGGGCCGTGAGGGGCTGCGACATGACGGCCCCTATCCGGGATGCCGGGTCGGGGTGGTCGCTCCACAGCGGGAGCCAGGCGGTGAGGCCGGAGGTGTGGGTCAGCAGCTGCCGCACCGTCACCGCCCCCTTGCCCGCGGTGGCGAACTCCGGCAGCACCGTCGCCACCCGGGTGTCGAGCCCGAGGCGTCCCTCCTCGACGAGCTGGACGACGGCGAGCGACGTGAACAGCTTCGAGACCGAGGCGAGGTCGAAGATGGTGTCCTCACGGATGGGCACCCAGTCCTCGCGGGGCAGCTCTGTCGTCGCGTCCGCCCACCGCAGCGCCCACCCGCACGCGGCCCGGGCGACAACGTGGCCCTGGTGCCCCATGAGGCCGACGGCGCCGGCATACATCGGGTGGCTGTCGGCCGAGGGCTCCTCGTGCGAGCGGATCTGCTCGATCGCGGCCCTGATCGGCCCGGGGTCGAGAGCGACCTCCTCCGGAGGGGTCTCAGGGAGCATCCCCGCCCGCGGGCAGGTCACGGTGCCGGGTCACCAACCGGCCAGGGTGCGGATGGTCTGCACCGTGTCGATCTCGGAGACCGGCTTGTCGTCGCGATAGCGGATGACGCGGGCGAACCGGAGCGCCATACCCCCGGGATAGCGCGACGACCGCTGGACGCCGTCGAAGGCGACCTCGACGACCTGCTCCGGCCGCAGCTCGACGACCCAGCCGGCGTCCGGGTCGCCCGCTGCGAGCTCGCGGAACCGCTTGGTCTGCCAGCGAAGCATCTCGTCGGTCATCCCCTTGAACGTCTTGCCGAGCATGACGAGCTCGCCCGACTCCGCGTCGCGCGCCCCGAGGTGGATGTTGGAGAGCCAGCCCTTGCGCCGGCCGCTGCCCCACTCGACGGCGAGGACGACGAGGTCGAGCGTGTGCCGCGGCTTGACCTTGATCCACCCAGGTCCCCGGCGCCCGGCCGCGTAGGGCAGGCCGGGGTCCTTGACGACCACCCCCTCGTGCCCGGCCCCGACGACGTCCGCGAAGAACCGCTGTGCCTCCTCGACGTCGGCCGTCGTGATGCGCGGGACCACGTGCCGCTCAGAGGTGACCTGCGCGAGCCGCTCCCACCGCTGCGCCAGCGGATGGTCGACGAGGTCCTCCCCGTCGAGGTGGAGCAGGTCGAAGAAGTATGGCGTGACCGGCACCTCCGCGCGCAGGCGCTCGGGGTCCGCGCTCGAGGCGGTCCGGGCCCCGGTGACCTGGAACGGCTGCGGTCGGCCCGCCTCGTCGAGCGCGACGACCTCGCCGTCGAGCACCGCCTGCCGCACAGGGAGCGCCCGGAGCGCCTCGACCACCTCGGGGAGGCGGTCGGTGACGTCCTCGAGCGTGCGCGTGAACAGGCCGACAGCGCCCTCGTCGACGTGGGCCTGCAGCCGTATGCCGTCGAGCTTGGTCTCGAGGGCCACCTCGCCGGGCATCGTGGCCAGGGCCCCCGCGACGTCGGGGGCCGAGGCCGCCAGCATCGGCCGCAACGGTCGGCCGACCTCGAGCTCGATGGCCTCGAGTGCGTCCGACCCGCCGGTGAGGGCGGCCTCGGCGACGGGACCGGTCCGCCCGGCGAGCATGACCGCGCGGCGGACGGCGGCGTCGGGGACGTCGGCGGCCTTGGCGATGGCCTGGAGCATCACCCCGTCGGCGGCGCCCTGCCGGGCCTCGCCGACGAAAGTCGCTCGGAGCCAGGCCTGCTCGTCCTCGGTGGCGCGTGAGAAGAGGTCGGTGACTATGTGCCTGCGCGTCGCGCCCGATCCGGAGCCGGACGTGCGGGCCAGCTCCTCCGCCGCGGCATCGACGTCGGCCACCGTGAGGGTGGACTCGTCGGCCGGTGCCGGCAGGTTTCCCAGGCTGCGCCACGAGACGCCGGTGCGGCGCTGGGGGAGGGACCCGGACAGGTAGCTCGCGACGACGCCGATCCGCGCCGGGTCGTCGGTTGCGGCGCCGCGCAGCGTGGTGGCCAGGCGCTCGATCTTCGCCGTGCGGGACGAGGTGGCCGCCACAGCGCGCGACGTCTCGACGATCTCGGAGAGCAGCATCTGCCGATTGTGGCAAGCCGCACCGACGCTGGGGGCTGGTGTGGCGGCCTCCGCCCATTCCGACGACTCCGTGACGGGCCAGAGTTGGGTGATCTGGGCAGAGGTGGGGAACTCTTGCAGAGTTGGTTGGTATTTCGCGCGCCTAGCGGCATATCGCCAACATCTGCACGTATCGGAAGCTCCAGTCCGGTCCGGGCCGGGACGCGGGTGGGCCCGGCACCCATCTCGGGTGCCGGCCCCACTGCCGTGCGTCTGGGTCAGCCGCGGGGGTCCTCCGTGCCGGGCCGGGGGGCGTCGTCCGGGACCGGGTTGGTCGGCTCGACCCGCCACGGGTCGCTGTGCTCTGCCTGGGCCGGGGTCGAGTTGTGTCGGCCGCCGCGGGACCGGTGCTGGCCCATGAACCAGTAGGCGACTGCCGCGAGGGCGATCAGCCCAAAGAGGTGGAAGCCAGCGAAGCCGCCCCAGAAGGGCGCGCCCGGGCCGACCACGGAGATCGCCGTGACGACCAGGAGCACGACGGACGGGACGTCCCCGTCCTTGAGGGCCCGCTCGATACGGAGCGTGCCGTCCTGCGACGGCAGCAGCAGCCACAGGACGAGATACGCGGCGACGCCGACGCCGAGGAACAACGAGGTCAGCACGAAGCCGATTCGCACCACCATCGGGTCGACCCCGATCTTGTTCGCGAGACCCGCGGCCACACCCGTGAACCACCGGCCGCGTGTGGGGCGGGTGATCCCGGGGCGGCGCAGTGCCCGGTAGAACGCGTCGAGACGGTGGGCTGCGGGGGAGATCTGGTTCGTCATGTCTCAAGACTGTCGCGGAGCCCAGCGGTGCGGCTATGCGGATCAGCCCTGACCCGACCCTGAGCCATCCCCGATCCCTGCCCGGGGCCGCCTCAGTCGGCCACCTGGGGATGACTCGGTTCACCGGCGCCGGAACGGGCCAGGACGACCGTGCCGATCACCGCCAGGGCGATGCCGACGAGTGCGGGGACCGTGGTGCCCGGCCGCACGGTGTCGCCGAGCACCAGGACACCGAGGCCCCCAGGTACGAGCACCTCGATGACCCAGAGCGTCGCCGTCGCCGGACCGACCTCGCCCCGCTCCAGGGACCGTGCGTAGAGGACCGCGCCGACGACGCCGAAGGCCAGGACCATCCACGCCACGGGGTCGGTGAGCAGGTGGCCCACGTCGAGTGGCGCCGTTGCCAGCGCCCGCGCAGCCATTGCCGCGCCCGAGAAGCCGAGGGCCGCGACGGCGGCCAGCGCGATGGAGCCACCCCGCCCATAGAGCGCGAGGGCGGCGAGGGCGACGGCGGCGAGGAGCCCGCCGAGGAGGGCGACGAACCACCCCGGGGCAGCCTGGGTCGACTCCGGCCCCGCCGACCACGAGACGAGGACGAGCCCGAGGACGACCCCGGCCGTCGCGACGCGTCCAGCCGGACCGACCGGAACGTGGAGGACGAGTGCGGCCAGCACCACCGTGACGGCGAGCGAGCCGGCGAGCAGCGACTGGACCGCGAAGAGCGGCAGGGAGCGCAGGGCCACGAGTGAAGCGATCCAAGCGAGCAGGTCGCAGCCGAGGCCGACCAGGTACACCGGATGGCGGAGGACGGCTGCCCCCGTGGCCCGCTGCGCGGCATACGACTGGGCGACCGACGCCACCCCGTAGAGCAGCGTGCCGGCGATGGCTGCGGCAAACCCGGTCATGCCGTCGATCCTGTCCCACGAGGCTGCCCGGACCCTGCACGCCCCGCCATCAGGGCGCGGCGACCATCCGGATGGCGAGCTCCCGGTAGTGCTTCGCGATGTCCTCGGGCTGCCAGGCCCCGGCGGTGCGGAACCACCGGCCGAGGTCGACGCTGAGGCTCAGCACCGCGAGCGCCGTCAGGGACGGGTTGGCGAGGGCGAACTCGCCGGTGAGCAGCCCCGCCTCGAGGACGTCCCGGGTCACCTGCTCCATCTGCCGCCGCAGGCTCGCGATCTCCTGGTAGTGCTCGGGCGTCAGCGCGCCCAGCTCGTAGTTGACGACCCGGGCGATCGCGTGGCTGCGGGCGTGCCACAGGGCGAAGTCGTGGGCCAGCTCGCCGAGCTGCTCGGTGGGGGTGCCGCCCCTCCCGGCGGCCGCCCGGAGGATCTCGAGGGCGGCGACGTGGCCGGCCCGGGAGATCTCGTAGAGGACGTCCTCCTTCGTCGGATAGTGGACGTAGAGCACGGCGGGGGAGAGCTGCGCCTGCTTGGCGATGTCGCGCGTCGTCGTCCCGTGGAAGCCGCGCTCGCCGAAGCACACGGCAGCGGCATCGAGGATCCGCTGCTGCGCCGCGGTCGGCTCGCTCACACCCTGTCGCTGCACTCGGCTCCTCCGATGCTTCCTCCGTGATGACGTGGCCCACAGGTACTTGACGAACCACGCGCTGACTCGTCATGGTAAGCAAGCGCTCATGTCCCCCGCAATCACCCACGCCTAAGGAACCGCCGTGCCGGAGATCCTCGCCCCGAGAGCCGTCGTCACGGGGGCGGCCCGCGGCATCGGCCGGGCGATCGCGGCGCGCCTCGTCGCGGAGGGGTGGGAGGTTGTCGTCTCGGACGTGGACGCAGACGAACTCGGCCGGACTGCAGCGGCGCTCAGCGCCCATGCCGTGGTCGCCGACGTCGCCACCGACGCGGGTGTCGAGGCGCTGATCGAGGCCGCGGAGGAGCAGCTCGGCCAGGTCGACGCCTTCTTCAGCAACGCGGGTTTCGCCCTCATGGGCGGCCTCGACACCCCCGACGCGGACTGGGCCCGGATCCTCGACGTCAACGTCATGGCGCACGTCCGCGTCGCACGTCGCCTCGTGCCCGGCTGGGTCGAGCGCGGGAGCGGTCGCTTCGTGGTCACCGCATCGGCAGCCGGCCTGCTGACGATGCTCGGGGACGCGCCATACTCCGTCAGCAAGCACGCGGCGGTCGCGCTCGTCGAGTGGCTCAACGCGACCTACCGGCACCGCGGCGTCGTCGCCCAGGCCGTCTGCCCCCAAGGCGTTCAGACCCGCCTCCTCGAGCAGTCCGGGCCGCTCGCCGGCGTGCTGAGCCGCGACACCGCGCTCGCGCCCGAGCAGGTCGCCGACGCCGTATGGCGCGGGCTCCAGACCCGCGAGGCGCTGGTCCTCCCGCACCCCGAGGTGCGGGACTACTACATCCGCCGGGCCACCGACACGGACGCGTGGCTCGACGGCATGAACAGGCTCGAGCAGAAGCTCGAGGCGACACCCCGTCCGACCGGCCCGGCCTGACCGGTCACCACCCGAGGAGAACCAGTGAACGCACAGACGCCCCGCACCGCCATCGTCACGGGAGCCGCACGCGGCATCGGCGCCGCCGTCGCGAAGCGGCTCGCCGAGGAGGGCCACGCCGTCGCGGTGCTCGACCTCGACGAGTCCGCTTGTGCCGCAACGGTGGACGCCATCACGAGCGCCGGGGGCAACGCCATCGCGGTGGGAGTCGACGTCGCCGACGAGGCAGCCGTCCAGGCCGCGGTCGAGCGCGTCGCGAGCGAGCTCGGCGCGCCGACGATCCTCATCAACAACGCCGGCATCACCCGCGACAACCTCCTCTTCAAGATGACGGTCGACGACTGGGACGGCGTCATGGGCGTCCACCTGCGCGGCTCGTTCCTGATGACCCGGGCCGCCCAGAAGTACATGACCGACGCGAAGTGGGGCCGGGTCGTCAACCTCTCGTCGACGTCGGCGCTCGGCAACCGCGGCCAGGTCAACTACTCCGCCGCGAAGGCCGGCCTGCAGGGCTTCACCAAGACCCTTGCGATCGAGCTCGGCAAGTTCGGCGTCACCGCGAACGCGATCGCACCGGGCTTCATCCAGACCGAGATGACGAAGGCCACGGCCGACCGGCTCGGGGTGCCCTTCGAGGACTTCATCGCCTACAGCGCCAAAGAGATCCCGGTCCAGCGCGTGGGCCAGCCCGAGGACATCGCCGCGGTCGCGGCGTTCCTCACCAGCGAGGAGGCGGGCTTCGTCTCCGGCCAGGTCATCTACGTGGCCGGCGGGCCCAAGGACTGAGCAGGGAGACCACGATGCGCACCTTCCCCAGCCTCGAGAAGCTCGCCGCCGCGGTGGGCGAGCCGCTCGGCCAGAGCGACTGGCACACCGTCACGCAGGAGCAGGTCAACCTCTTCGCCGACGCCACCGGTGACCACCAGTGGATCCACGTGGACCCGGTCCGGGCCAAGGACGGCCCCTTCGGCGGGACGATCGCGCACGGCTACCTGACCCTGTCGCTCCTGCCGGGCCTCGTCGCCGAGATCTACGCCGTCGAGGGCATCCGGATGGGGCTCAACTACGGCGCGAACAAGGTCCGGTTCCCCTCTCCGGTCCCGGTCGGCAGCCGCATCCGGGCGTCGGCCGAGCTGGTCGAGTTCACCCCGGCACCGACCGGCAGCCAGGCCGTCGTCCGGGTCACCGTCGAGATCGAGGGCGCACCGAAGCCGGCCTGCGTCGCAGACGTCGTGTGGGTCTACGTGGCATGACCCGTCCCGACCCGCCCGGGCTGCCGCTCGAGCCGCTCGCCCGCTTCCTCGAGGAGGCGGTCCCCGGGCTGCTCGGCGGCCCGCTCGAGGCGGAGGTGATCGCCGGCGGGAAGTCCAACCTCACGTATGCCGTGACGGACGGGCGGCGGTCCGTCATCGTTCGGCGCCCACCGCTCGGGCACGTCCTCGCGACGGCGCACGACATGGGACGCGAGCACCGGGTCATGTCGGCGCTGCGGGACACCGCCGTCCCCGTCCCGCAGATGCATGCCGCGTGCGCCGACCCGGAGGTCATCGGCGCGCCGTTCTACGTCATGGAGCACGTCGCCGGCACGCCATACCGTCTGGCCGCCGAGCTGGAGAAGCTTGGCGCAGAACGGGTTCGGGGGATCAGCGAGCGGATGGTCGACACCCTCGTCGCCCTCCACGAAGTCGTCCCCGACGAGGTCGGCCTCGGCGACTTCGGCCGCCCCCAGGGCTTCCTCGGACGGCAGGTCCGCCGGTGGAAGCAGCAGCTCGACGCGTCCCGGAGCCGGGAGGTGCCGGGGATCGACGAGCTCCACGCGCGGCTCGCGGCCGCCGAGCCGACCGAGGGGAGACCGGGCATCGTGCACGGCGACTTCCGGCTCGACAACCTCCTCGTCGACGAGGACGACGCCGTCCGTGCCGTGCTCGACTGGGAGATGGCGACCCTCGGCGACCCGCTGACGGACGTCGCCCTGTTGCACGCCTACCTCACCATGCCGGCCATGGTCGACAGCCGGGCCGTGTCCGACGCGTCCCTCGCCCCGGGCTTCCTCACCCCGGACGAGGTCCTCGACCGATATGGGCGGGCTAGCGGCCGGGACCTGTCCGACCTGGCCTTCCACCTCGGGCTGGCCTACTTCAAGCTCGCCGTGATCCTCGAGGGGATCCACTACCGCTACACCAAGGGCCAGACGGTCGGCGCCGGCTTCGAGGCCATCGGTGACGCCGTCGAGCCGCTCGTCGCGCAGGGCCTGCGCTCGCTCAAGGAGGACTGAATGGACTTCGGCTGGGACACCAGGACGACCGAGCTGCAGGAGAGCCTGCTCGCCTTCATGGACGATCGGATCCTGCCCGCGGCGGCCACCTTCGACGAGCAGGTCGGGGCGCTCGACGAGCGCTGGGCATGGAGCACCGTTCCCGTACTCAAGGATCTACAGGGCGAGGCGCGGGCGCGCGGGCTCTGGAACGCCTTCCTCCCCGGGGAGCGCGGTGCGGGGCTGACCAACCTGCAGTACGCCCCGCTCGCCGAGATCACCGGACGGTGCCTCCGGCTGGCGCCGGCCGCCCTCAACTGCGCCGCCCCCGACACGGGCAACATGGAGGTGCTCGCCCAGTTCGGCACGCCCGAGCAGCAGGAGCGGTGGCTCGAGCCGCTGCTGCGCGGGGAGATCCGGTCCGCCTTCGCGATGACCGAGCCCGAGGTCGCGAGCAGCGACGCGACCAACATCGAGACGAGCATCCGGCGGGACGGTGACGACTACGTCATCAACGGCCGCAAGTGGTGGATCACCGGGGCGATGAACCCGGACTGCCAGGTCTTCATCCTCATGGGCAAGACCGACCCCACCGCCGAGCGGCACCGCCAGCAGTCGATGGTCCTCGTCCCGCGCGACGCCCCCGGCCTCGAGATCGTCCGCGGAATGGAGGTGTTCGGCTACGACGACCACGACCACGGCGGCCACGCCGAGCTGGCCCTCACGGACGTCCGGGTGCCCGCGAGCAACCTCATCGGCGAGGAGGGCGGCGGTTTCGCAATCGCGCAGGCCCGGCTCGGCCCGGGACGGATCCACCACTGCATGCGCTCGATCGGGGTCGCCGAGATGGCCATCGACGCGATGTGCCGTCGCGTGTCGGAGCGGGTCGCGTTCGGCCGGCCGCTGTCCGAGCAGGGCGTCATCCGCGACTGGATCGCGGAGTCACGTGTCCGCATCGAGCAGCTCCGGCTCCTCGTTCTCAAGACGGCTTGGCTCATGGACACCGTCGGCAACAAGGGCGCGCACACCGAGATCCAGGCGATCAAGATCGCGACGCCGATGACCGTCGAGTGGGTCCTTGACAAGGCGATCCAGGCGCACGGCGCGGCCGGCCTCTCGCAGGACACCGAGCTCGCAGCGGCCTTCGCCGGGATCCGGACGCTGCGCTTCGCCGACGGCCCGGACGAGGTCCACAAGAACTCCCTCGCCAAGGCCGAGCTCCGGCGCCACGCGCGCTAACCCCTCCGGTGCGAGGTAATTACCGGTCGGTCGTGTCCGCGGATTACCTCGAATGAGGGGTAGGCCAGGCGGGGTTCGGGGCGGCGGCGGGCACGAACAACGCTCGCTCCGGCTCGCCGCCCTCCCAGGGCGGCACCACTCGCACCAGGTGGTCGAGCCCGACGAACCGCGCGGCCAGCTCCGGCGAGATGCCCTCGTAGGGGGAGCGCTGCGTCTCGTGCACCCCGATGGCGGCCCACCGCTGATCGAGGACGGCCGAGGCGTCGATGACGGTCGTGACGTCGCCGTCGGGCCGGCCGAGCTCGGTCTCCAGGTAGACGCTGTCCGGGTCGCGGCCCGAGACCTCGGCCGCCCATTGGGCCATGAGCGAGCGGGGGAGGAACCAGTGGTAGAGCGAGGCGGGCCAGTCGACGACCTCCTCGAAGGCCTGGGTCGTCGTCATCCCGATCATGGCGTGGTCGCGGTGGCCGTCCGACCCCGTCGGGTCGAGCGTCACGACAACATCCGGGCGGTGGCGGCCGAGCACGTCGGCCACGGCAGCACGCAGCCCGGCTGGGTCGGCGACCAGGGAACCGGCTGGGGCCGGCCCGTCCCAGCCGGAGTCGGCGAAACCGAGCAGCTCAACGTCCGCGGCGCCGAGAGTGGCCGCGGCCTCCCGCAGCTCCGCCTCCCTGGCCATGCCGAGGGACTCCGGTGTCGGGTGCCGGCCCGAGGTGTCCTCACCCGCCTCGCCGCGGCTTGCGCAGCAGACGACCACCGGCCAGCCGAGCGCGGCCGCGGTCGCGATGACGGAGCCGCACCCGAAGGACTCGTCGTCGGGGTGGGCGACGGTGACGAGCAGCGTCGGTCGATGCGGGCGGTCGGACATGGTTCCTCCCTGGCCGGGTTGTCGCCGAGCGTAGGGCGGCCGACCACGGGTGTCAGGAGAATCGCGGGGTATGCCGCTCAGCGCGCACCAGCGGGCGCCGCGGGTCCGCGCGGGGCGGGGCCGCGGCATACCCTCTACGCGTGTTCTACGAGGACTTCGAGGTCGGGCAGGTCTTCACGACCCAGGCACGCACGGTCACCGAGACGGACGTCGTCCTCTTCGCCGGGTGGAGCTGGGACACGAACCCGCCACACACGGATGCCGAGTCGATGCGCGAGAGCCGCTTCGGCGAGCGCATCGCCCACGGCATGCTCGGCATCTCGGTCGCGATGGGGCTCGCGTCCCGGCTGGGCGTGTTCGAGGACAGCTCCATCGCCCTGCTCGGGATCGACGACTGGCGGTTCGTGGGGCCGATCCTCATCGGCGACACCGTCCGCTGCCGCGTCGAGATCCTCGGGGCGCGGCTCACGAGCCGCGGCGACGCGGGCATCCTGGACCGGCGGTTCGAGCTGCGCAACCAGCGCGACGAGCTGGTCCAGGAGGGCCGGATCGGGCTCATGGTGGCCCGCCGACCCGCGGACTGAGCGACCGGCTGATCCGGGCTGGGCGGAGCTGGGCGACATACGGCCGGGCCGCCGGTGCCATGCTGGGTGGATGGCCGCACCTCCCTCCTGGCTCGTGCGGGCCTTCGGGCCCGTCGCGGACCAGCTCGCGGGCAAGCCCTGGTTCCCCCTCTGGGCCGAGGTGCACCACGTCGGCCGGACGAGCGGGCGGCCGTACACCGTGCCGGTGGCCGTCGTGTCGACGCCGACGGCGTTCCTCATCGGCCTGCCGTGGGGGCCGCAGACGAACTGGGCGCGCAACGTCATCGCCGCCGGGCAGTGCACCCTCACGTGGCGCGGGAGCGACCACGAGTGCACCGACCCCGCCGTCTTGACGAGGCAGCAGGCCCTCGAGGAGGTCGACGGCTTCTGGCGGTTCGCCCTCGCCCGGACCGGCATCCGCACCTTCATCCGGCTGCGCAGGGCGGCGGAGGCGCCGCCGCACTGAGCGGCATATGTCCTCGGGTGACGAAGCGGTCGGGAGCGGATAATGGGGTGGATGAGCGGAGCGCACGCGCAACGCCGGTCGGGATGGGCCGTCCTCGCCCTCGGAGCCCTGGGCGTGGTCTTCGGTGACATCGGCACCAGCCCCCTCTATGCGATCCAGACCGTCTTCGCCATCGACGGCGGGATCGTCCGACCGACCCACTCCGACGTCTACGGGGTGATCTCCCTCGTCTTCTGGTCGATCACCGTGATCGTGTCGGTCAAGTACGTCGCCTTCATCCTCCGCGCCGACAACGACGGCGAGGGCGGCGTCATGGCGCTCGCGGCGCTCGCGCGCCGGTGGGTGGGGCCGGGTGGCCGGCGAGGGATGCTCGTCATGGTGCTCGGCGTCATCGGCGCGTCCCTCTTCTACGGCGACAGCGTCATCACGCCGGCGATCTCGGTGCTCTCGGCCATCGAGGGACTCTCCGTGCCGGAGCCGGCGCTGCGGGATGTCGAGGTGCCGCTCGGGCTGCTCATCATCACCCTGCTCTTCCTCGCCCAGCGGGTCGGGACGCATCGGGTCGGGCGGATGTTCGGTCCCGTCATGGTCGTGTGGTTCCTCGTCCTCGCCGTCCTCGGCATCGGCGGGATCGCGCACGACCCCGCCATCCTCGGGGCCCTCCTGCCGTCGTGGTCGATCGCCTTCGTCTTCGAGCACCCCATGATCGCCTTCGTCGCGATGGGGGCGGTCGTCCTGGCCATCACCGGGGCCGAGGCGCTCTATGCCGACATGGGGCACTTCGGCCGGTCCCCGATCCGGCGGGCCTGGTTCGGGCTCGTCTTCCCGTGCCTCACCCTCAACTACCTCGGCCAGGGCGCCCTCGTGCTGCGAAACCCGGCGTCCATCCAGAACCCCTTCTACCTCCTGGCGCCGCACTGGGCTGTCTTCCCCCTCATCGTCCTCGCGACCGCCGCCACGGTCATCGCGTCGCAGGCGGTCATCAGCGGAGCGTTCTCCGTCTCCCGGCAGGCTGAGCGGCTGGGCTATCTGCCCCGCCTCACCGTCCGGCACACCTCGCCGGTGGAGGGCGGCCAGATCTACGTGCCGGTCATCAACTGGGTCCTCTACGGCGGCGTCGTGCTGCTCCTGCTGATCTTCCAGTCCTCACAGCGGCTCGCCACGGCATACGGACTCGCGGTCACGGGGACCTTCCTGCTCACCACGACTCTGTTCCTCGTGCAGGCCGAGGCGGCGTGGGGGTGGCCGCGCTGGCGGCTCGTAGGGGTCGGGCTCCTCTTCGGCGTGCTCGAGCTGACCTTCTTCTCGGCGAACCTGACGAAGATCATCCACGGCGGTTGGCTGCCGGTCGTCATCGCCATCTTCGTGGCCACGACCATGCTCACGTGGCGCAAGGGCGCCGCCATCGTGACCCGCAAGCGGCGCAACCTCGAGGGGCCCCTGGATGCGTTCCTCGAGGACATGCACACCGAGCCCTGCACGAGGGTGCCGGGCACGGCGGTCTTCATGCACCCGGCCGAGGACACCACGCCGATCGCCCTGCGCGAGAACCTCAAGATCAACCACGTCGTCCACGAGCGGGTGGTGATCGTCGGAACCGTCTCCGAGGTCATCCCGCACGTCGCGCCGCAGGACCGGATCCGGTGGCACCCGGTGGGGCGGCCCGAGGACCAGATCATCCACATCAACCTGCACTACGGGTTCCAGGACGACCAGAACGTGCCCCGCGCCCTCGAGTTCGCCCAGCGCGAGGGCGTGCCGATCGAACCCGACGACGCCGTCTACTTCCTCTCCCGCATCACGCTCCACCGCGGGCCGACGAAGTACATGTCCCGCTGGCGCAAGCGCGTCTTCATCGCCCTTGCGCACAACGCTGCGTCGCCGACCGACTACTTCCGGCTGCCGAGCAGTCGGACGGTGTCGATGGGCGCGACGGTGACGCTCTGACCGACCACCGACGACCGACGCCGGACCAACGCGTAGCCGACGTCTTCCGCACCCACCAATATTCGAAGGAGTGCCAATGAGATTCGGACTGCACATCCCCAACTTCACCTGGCCCGGGGGACCGGAGGCCCTGCGTGGGCGGCTCGTCGAGATCGCCCGCGGCGCCGAGGACGCCGGCTACGACCGGGTCAGTGTCATGGACCACGTGTGGCAGATCGGACCGATCGGGCCGCCGGAGAACGAGATGCTCGAGGCCTACACGACCCTCGGCTTCCTCGCCGGGCAGACCGAGCGCGTCAAGCTCCTCACGGTCGTCACGGCTGTCGTCTACCGGGACCCGGGGCTGCTCGCCAAGGCCGCCACGACCCTCGACGTGCTGTCCGGCGGCCGGGCCATGCTCGGGATCGGCGCGGCGTGGAACGAGGAGGAGTCCCGGGGCCTCGGACTGTTCTTCCCGCCGACGAAGGAGCGGTTCGAGCGTCTCGAGGAGGCGCTGCAGATCATCCTCCAGATGTGGAGCGACGACGACGGGCCCTACGAGGGCAAGCACTACCACCTCGCCCGGACGCTCAACTCGCCGCAGCCACTCGCCCGCCCTCGCCCCCCGATCCTCATCGGGGGCTCCGGAGAGCGCAAGACGCTGCGGCTCGTCGCACAGTACGCCGACGCGTGCAACATCTTCGACAGCCCGGAGCTGCCGCACAAGCTCGACGTGCTCCGCGAGCACTGTGAGCGCCTCGGCCGCGACTACGACGAGATCGAGAAGACGGTGCAGCTGCGCTTCGACCTCGGCCCGAACGGGGAGCACGTCGACCGGACGATCGAGCACCTGCACCAGCTCGCCGACCTCGGCATCGAGGTCGCGCACGGCGCCCTCAAGGAGGTCGAGTCGATGCGCCCACTCGAGATCATGGCCGAGCGGGTCATCCCGGCGCTCGCGGGGCAGTGAGGGAAGCGGCCCGGGGAGCCTGAGCGGCATACCAACTGGGGTGTGCCGCTCTCCGCGGGGCGGCACGGGGGCGCCTCTCCGGGGGCTCCTCTCCAGGGGCTCCCACCCGAGGTCGTGGGTCACTGACCGGGGCGGCTGCGCGGCTTCGGGGCGTTGAGGTCGTATCGGACGCCGATCATCCGCACGGCGAAGCACGCCCCGGCGGCGAGCAGCGCGAACGGCAGCCCGTAGACGCCGGTGACCGTCGTGACGACGACGATCGTCGCGGCGATGAGGGCGGGAATGGCGTAGAGCTCGCTCCGCAGCACGTTCGGGACCCGTTGGGTCAGCACGTCGCGGAGCGTGCCGCCGCCGACGGCGGTGACGGCGCCGAGGATCACGGCCTGCGCCGGTCCCAGGCCGAGCGCGAGCGCCTTGCTCGCGCCGCTGACCGCGAAGAAGCTGAGCCCGACGGCGTCGAGCAGGTTGATCGCTCCCATCAGGCCGGTCAGCCAGCGGGCCAGGAAGAAGGCGAGCAGGGCGCCGCCGGCGGCCACCGCGAGGTAGCGCCAGTCGCTGAAGGTCGCCGGCGGCAGCGAGTCGATAATGATGTCGCGGACGATGCCGCCGCCCATGGCGGTGATGATGCCGAGCGTCAGCACGCCGATGATGTCGACGTCGGCGACCCGCATGGCGGTGAGGGCGCCGTTGAGGGCGAACGCGAAGGTGCCCGTCAGGTCGATCGCGAGGAGGAGGGTCTTTCCGGTCTCCACCTCAGCTGTCTCGTCCCAGCCAGGCGAGCGCGGCGACGGTCATCGCCGTCGTTCCCGTGTCCAGGGTCGGCTGGATCACCGGACCGAAGGCTGCCGAGTGGTTGACCGGGACATCCTGGGCCACGCGGCCGGCCTGTTCCGCCCGGTGGTACAGCTGCGGGTCGATGCCGCCGATCCCCCAGTAGCTGTAGGGGACGCCGAACGCCTGCGGCAGGTCACTGAAGTCCTCGCTCGCGGTCTGGCGGGGCAGCTCCTGTGCCCGGTCGCCGAACTGCTGCGTGAACGCTGCCGCCACGCGCGCCGTCACGTCCGGGTCGTTGGAGGTCAGCGGGAAGTGGTCGAACAGCTCGAACTCGGGCTCCTTCGGCGCGCCCGACGCCTCGCACTCGGCCTTCACGATCCGCTCGATGGCGCTGAGGATCGTCGTGCGGGTCTGCTCGCTGTAGGTGCGGACGTTGAGCTGGATCGTCGCCGACTCCGGGATGACGTTGCTCTTGGTCCCCGCCTGGACGCTGCCGACGGTGAGGACGGCCGGGTCACCCGGGGTCAGCTCCCGGGAGACGATCGTCTGCAGCCGGACGACGACCATCGCCGAGAGGACGACGGGGTCGACGGCGGCCTGCGGCATCGAGCCGTGCGCGCCGCGCCCGTGGATCGTGATCCGCATGCTGTCGGCCGTCGAGAGCACGGGGCCACTCCGCGTGCCGACCTGGCCGGAAGGGAAGGGCAGCACGTGCTGGCAGAGCGCCACGTCGACCGTGCCGACGAGGTCGGTCAGCCCGTCCTTGACCATGCCGCTCGCGCCGTCCGCGACCTCCTCGGCCGGTTGGAAGATCATGACCGCCGTCCCGCTCCAGCTGTCCTTCGCGCCGGCGAGCAGGTCCGCGGCGCCAAGCAGGCAGGTGACGTGGACGTCGTGGCCGCACGCGTGCATGACCGGCACGTCCGTGCCGTCCTCGGTGGTCGCGGTCTCGGTGCTGGCGTAGGGCAGGCCGGTCGCCTCGCGGACCGGGAGCGCGTCCATGTCGGCGCGCATCATGACGGCCGGACCCTCACCGTTGCGGAGGATGCCGACGACGCCGGTCCCGCCGACGCCCGAGTGCACCTCGAAACCCGCCGCAGTGAGCCGGCTCGCCACCTTGTCGGCGGTGCGGTGCTCCTCGTGCGAGAGCTCGGGATGGGCGTGCAGGTCCCGGTAGAAGTCCTCGAGCCCGGGGCGGATCTCGTCGAGCCGGTCCAGCACCGCTGCAGCCGCTGTCGTCGCCATGGAACGCTCCTTGATCGACGGAGTGAGCCGGCCCGGCCGGGAGGCCAGGCACGGGCCTGATCCGAGGAGCCTAGTTGCCCTGCTTGGGAGGGCGGTGAGCGCGCCCACGGGAGGCTGACAGGGTGAGCCGACTGAGCGGCATACGCGTGATCATAGGGTGTCCCGCATGGCCGACCTCCGCACCCGCCGCGCCGACCGCACCTGGCTCATCGCCCTCGCCGCCAGCCTCTGGGGGCTCTCCGCGATCTGGCGCGACCCGCT
>NZ_JBQCCV010000189.1:0-14798 GCF_051961875.1 Intrasporangium sp.
GACCTGGTCGCCGACATGCCCCTGCTGTCCGACCCGGCGCTGCGCCTCGTCCACGGTCAGGCCCAGACCGATGTCACCGTTGCCCGGCTGGACAAGGCCACCGGGCTGACCTGCCTGGCCCACTCCCTGCACGGATGTGGCGGCTTGGCGCTGGCCGTCGGTGACACCGGAGCAGACGTGACGATGCTGCGGTCTGCCACGATGGC
Organism: Intrasporangium sp.; assembly: GCF_051961875.1. Taxonomy (GTDB): domain Bacteria; phylum Actinomycetota; class Actinomycetes; order Actinomycetales; family Dermatophilaceae; genus Intrasporangium_A. Next base: position 207 of record NZ_JBQCCV010000189.1, read on the forward strand.
GCGCGCTCCCCGCAACGCCGATGCAGTCGTGCGGGCCTCCGGCATCCCCCTGACGAGGGGCGCGTACCAGTCGGGACTCAGCGACGCCTGCACGGCCCTGCTCGGCCACCGGCCGGGCCGGTGCCCGGTATGCCGCATGCCCGATCTGCCGCCGCGGACCCGCCAGCTGCTCACCCTGCTGGCGCTGTCCGAGCCCGGTGTGGCCCGGCTGCCGCTGCGCATCGCGCGGGCCGCAGGCGTGGCGATGCGTGCCCGGCACGAGGCACGGTCAGGGCCCGACTGAGACGGGATCAGTGCGCGGCAGTCGAGGGGCCCTGCGGCTGCCATGCCCGAACCCAGTCCACGCTCATCTGGCTGCCGTCCGGTGGGGTGCGGTGCGCGTACATGCTCAAGTTCAGGATGAGGTACTCCGGCAGGGAGGTGGTGGCCCGCACCCCGACGTCGTACGGCCTCCCGTCCAGATACGCGATCGCCTCTGAGCCGGTCCAGTACATCCCGTAGACGTGATAGCCGTCGCGGTAGTCCACGCCGCGCTCGCCGTACGGAGTGGGCCCGGTCTCGCCACCACCGGCCGGGTGGAAGTTGAACCGGGGCTGGGAGCGGCTCGGGATCGAGGTGTCGAAGTACTCGAAGATGTCGAGCTCCGGCGGGTACTGCGTCTTCGGGACCGCCCAGAACGCGGGCCAGCACCCTGCGCATCTGGGGACCTTGACCCGAGCCTCGACGTACATCCCCGGCTTCAGGTAGAAGCGGCCGTTCGTGTTGACCTCCCCGGAACGGTAGGTGTAGGTCGTGCCGTCGATCGTGCGGACGGAGGGGTGCAGGACAAGGTTGAGGTTGCCGTCGGTGATCGTGACGCCGGACGATGAGAAGTACGCGCCCTCGAGCCGCGGGTTGTAGGGAGCATCGGCCTCGCTCGTGGCGCCGAACCGTCCGGACTGCCACTTCGCGGGGTCCAGCGTGGGGCCGTCGAACTCGTCGTCGAAGACCAACGACCAACGCTGCCGCCCGACACCGGTGCCGGCCTGGACCCCAGGGCCCGGCTCCACACTTGGGGCACCGTCGATGCAGGCGACGAGGATCCCGCCGAGGACGACGACAAGGCATGCCATCGCGAGCCTTGCCCCGGTCAACCGGAAGGTCAGCATCGGCATCGCCCAGTCCAGATCAGATCGACCCCACCTGCCGACAGGTCAAATCTTAGCGTCCCTGAATCGGGCCCGGCTGCGCCAAAGAGCTCCCGCGACCGGGTATGCCGCTCAGCTGCGCGAGCTGAGCGGCATACCTTCTCGTTGGCGTGGGCTGGTCTCGTTCAGCTGGCCGGCCGGGGTCGGCCTTCGACGTTCAGCTGTGGCAGGAGACGATCGAGCCAGCGGGGCAGCCACCAGGCCCGGGCGCCCAAGAGCTGCATGACCGCGGGAACGACGAGGCAGCGGATGACCGCGGCGTCGAGCAGGACGGCGACCGCCATCGCGAAGCCGGCCTGTTGGAGCATCCGGTCGGGCAGCAACGCGAAGGCCCCGAACACCATGAACATGATGGCGGCGGCGGCGGTGATGACGCTGCCGGTGTGGGAGAGGCCCTCACGGACCGCGTGCTGGGCGTCGCCGGAAGCGAGCCAGAACTCTCTCATCCGGGACAGCAGGAACACCTCGTAGTCCATCGACAGCCCGAAGACGAGCGCGAAGATGAACACGGGCATGAAGGACTCGATGGGTCCGGCGTGCCCCCAGAGCAGACCGTCCTGGTAGACGAGCTTCATCGCGCCGAGCGCGGCGCCGATGGAGAGCAGGTTGAGCACCGAGGCCTTGAGCGCGATGAGCAGTGACCGGAACACGCACATCAGCAGGAGTCCGGAGAGGCCGACCACGACCAGCAGGAAGGTCGGGAGCCGGTCCGCGACCGTCTGGGAGAAGTCGATATTGGCCGCCGTGGACCCCCCCACCAGCGCAGACTCACCGAGCTGGTTGCGCAGGTCGGTGACCAGCTCGGTCGTGGCGGCGTCCTGCGGACCCGTCGACGGCTGCGCCCTCATGAGATACGTGCCATCCGACAGCGGGACCGGCTGCGTCACTCCGTCGCGGACGATGCCGGGATCAGCCTGGACCTTCGCCCGGACGGCCTCGGCGGCGTCGCGGCTGCCCTCGGTGATCACTACGAGCGGCCCGTTCGCCCCGGGCCCGAGCTTCTCGCTCACGAGGTCGTAGGCGACTCGGGAGGTCGTGCCTGCGGGGTCGTTGCCGGCGTCGTTGAACCCGAGCCGCATACCGAGGGCCGGGGCCGCGAGGGCACCGAGCGCGAGCACCGCCAGGACGAGGGCGGGCCACGGTGACCGCTGCACCCGCTGTGCCCACCGCCGCCAGCCTGCCCCGGGCTCCCGGCGGGCCTTCGCTGCGTGCCGGCGCACGCTCTTCTCGATCCGCGGGCCGAAGAGGGTGAGCAGCGCTGGCAGCAGGGTCAGCGAGGCGACCATGGTGACCAGCACGGTCAGCGACACCGCGGTCACGGTGCCCTCGAAGAGCGCGATGCGGAGGGCGAACATGCCGAGCAACGCGATGATCACGCTGGCTCCGGCGAACAGCACCGAGCGCCCGGCGGTGTCGAGGGACCGCCGTGTGGCCTGCTCGCGGGTGGCTCCGTGCAGCAGCTCGCTGCGGAACCTGCTGAACACGAGCAGCGCGTAGTCGATGCCGACCCCGAGGCCGACGAGGAGCAACAGGCCGGAGGTGAAGTCCGGGATTGACATCACGTGCGAGATCAGCGCCACGATGCCGACCGTGCTACCGACCGCGAAGACCGCGGTGATGAGCGGCAGGCTCGCCGCCAGCAGGGAGCCGAACATCAGGACGAGGATGACGAGGGCAGCCAGGAGGCCCACGCCCTCACCGACGCCGCCGCTGCCCTGTTGCAGCTTGCGGATTCCCTTGCCGGACAGCTCGACCTGGACGTGGTCCGTCGCGTGCGCCGTCGAGACATCGATGAGGCGCTGATACGTGGCCTTGGGGGCACTGCCCTGCTCGCCTTCGAGGGCGACCTGGACCAGCGCGAGCGTGCCGTCGGGTGACACTGTCCCTTGTTGTGGGCTCGGTGGCCGCACCGAACGGACCCGGTCGACCGCGGCCAGCTCGCGGGTCAACGTGTGCACGTCCACCTCGGTGTCCCAGCCGCGCTCGTCATGGAGCACGACCGTGACGTTGTCGCCCGTCTGTTCAGGAGCGTTCCTCGCCAGCAGCTCGGCAAGCTGCGCCGACTGGGTGCCCGGCAGAGAGACGCTGCTGCCGTTGGTGAAGGCGGAGCCGATCCCCTGGGCGGCCACGGTGACCCCCAGAAGGAGTACCACCCAGCACACCAGAGCGGCCCAGTGGTGGCGCTGGGCGAAGCCAGCCAGTCGCTCCATACGGCTCGGCGGCTCGGGCGATCCGGGCGGTTCCGGGGCACCGCTGGGGCCGGTCGTCGAGGTGCCCACGCGCTCTGGCGGTAGGCCCGGGTACAACGTGTTGCTCACTTCAACCTCCATCGATCGATCGGGACTCGCTCGATCGTGGAGGTCGGGAAGGCGGTCGGTCTTCGGCCTACAGATGGTGTGCCCTACGCGGCTCGGGCCTTGTCCGCTGGGCCGATCCGCGCGTCTCGACGTAGCCGACCGCGCGTCTCGACGCAGTGCCGAACAGGCCTGCCGAACCTAGGATGACGACGTGCTCGAACGCGCCCTCGCCCCTCGACCGCCCGTCTGGGTGCAGGACGCCGTGCTCGCAGTGGTGATCGCCGCCGTCCAGGTGCTCGGCACCGCGACGCTGGCACGGTCCGAACCGACAACGGTGCTTCGGCCACTCGCCGACCTCGGCCACCTGGGATACGTCGTGCTGGTCACGACTGGTCTGGTCGTCTCGGTGCGTCGGCGGCTCCCCGTCCTGGCCTTCGCCGTCACCGCGGCCGGGAGCCTCGTCTACTACGCGCTCGACTACCCGGACGGACCAGGCTGGATCGGGCTGTTCGTCGCTCTCTACACGCTCACGGTTCGCGGCGACGGTCGCCGGTCCGTGGTGCTGGCCGGCGTCGGGATCGCAACGCTCACCGTCGTCTGGCTGATCGCCGCGCAGAACATCCAGCCCAAGGCCGCCATCGGCTGGGTGTTCTTCCGAATCGGCGCGTCCATCATGAGCGCCGCCCTGGGAGAGTCGGTCCGGTCGCGGCGCGTCATCGTCGCCGATGCGCTCGACCGAGCGGACCTAGCCGAGCGCACGAGAGAGGAAGAGGCCCGCGCCCGAGTGGCGCAGGAGCGGGTCCGGATCGCCCGCGAGGTGCACGACACGGTGGCGCATGCCATCGCCGTGATCAACGTCCAGGCGGGTGTCACCGCGCACGTCCTCGACCAGCGGCCGGACCGGGCCCGGGAGGCGCTCGTGTCGATCGAGCAGACCAGTGCCCGTGCGCTGCACGAGATGCGCACGGTCCTCGGTGTGCTCCGCGGCGACGACGACAGCCGTGCGCCGTTCCCCGGCGTGGATCAGATCGGCGACCTCGTGGAGCACGCGCGCCGCGCCGGACTCGACGTCCACGTCGATGACACGCAGCCGATGCCGCTGCCGAGCGTCGTCAGCAGTGCGGCATACCGAATCGTGCAGGAGTCGATCACGAACGTGCTCCGGCACGTCGGCCCGACCAAGGTCACCGTGGCACTGCGGAACTGCGCCGACGAGCTCGAGATCCACGTCATCGACGAGGGCCGCGGCAAGACCCGCGCGCGCCCGCCTGAGCAGATGCCGAAGGAGGACCAGGGCCGCGGGATCCGGGGAATGCGCGAGCGGTGCGAGCTGCTGGGCGGCCACCTCAGTGCCGGACCTCGGCACGACGACCCCGGGTTCGCGGTGCACGCGACCATCCCCCTCGCGCCGACCGGGGAGGCGGGTCCGGCATGGGCTACGAGATGACGCGAGTCGAGAACGCGCCGATCAAGGTCCTCCTCGTGGACGACGAGGGGCTCGTGCGGTCCGGCTTCCGGATGCTGCTCGAGACGGAGCCCGACATCGAGGTCGTCGGCGAGGCGACCACCGGCGGAGAGGCCCTGGCCCGCGCCCGGGAAACCCGACCGGACGTGGTCCTCATGGACATCCGGATGCCCGTGATGGACGGGATCTGTGCCACGGCCGAGCTGATGAAGATCCGCGGGCTCGAGGAGACTCGGGTGCTGATCCTCACGACGTACGAGACGGACGCCTACGTCTTCGACGCGCTCCAGGCCGGGGCGAGCGGCTTCCTGCTCAAGGACGCCGGACCCGCCGAGCTGCTGCACGCCATCCGCGTCGTCGCCGCCGGCGACGCACTCCTCGCGCCACGGATCACCCGCCGGCTCATCGGCCAGTTCGCGAGTGCCCGTGCGGCGTCCCAGGCCGCGGAGGAGCGGCTTGCCGTGCTGACCCAGCGAGAGCGCGAGGTCCTCACACTGGTCGGGCGTGGCCTGAGCAACGAGGAGATCGGAGCCCAGCTCTTCCTCAGCCCCGCAACCGCGCGCACCCACGTCAGCCACGCACTGGGCAAGCTGGGCGCCCGAGATCGCGCACAGCTGGTCGTCATCGCCTACGAGACCGGGCTGGTCGAGCCCGGCGGCGGGTGAGCGTCGCATTCGCGCGAATGAGGCCGGCCCCCTTGCTCACACGAGAACTCCTGTGACACGTTCGGCGCATGCCTACCGGGGATCGCGTGCGCGCGATGTCGCGCCGCCGACAGAGCGTCGCCTTCCAGCTGCGGTATGCCGTCCAGCATCCCGAGCGCATCGCCAGCCACGTGCGCCGGGCGGCCCGGGATGCGTGGCTGCGACTCCGCAGTCCTGACCACGTCTCCTACTACCGGGCGGTCATGCGCCACAACGTCGCTCACAGAGGCGCCAACGCGGCAGTCGGCAGTCCCGACGACGAACAGTGGCTGCGGTTCGGACACGTGCAGTTCCGCTATCTGCGCACCCATGGGCTGCAGCCCGGACACCGCGTCCTCGACATTGGCTGTGGCAACCTCCGGGCCGGCTGGCACCTCATCGACTACCTCGAGCCGGGCAACTACTACGGGATCGACATCTCGCCGGACATCCTGTTCGCGGCACAGCAGACCGTCGTGGATCGTGGCTTGCAGGACAAGCTGCCTCACCTGACACCGGTGCGCGACCTGCGGTTCGCCTTCTTGCCCGACGGCTACTTCGACGTGGTGCATGCGCACAGCGTCTTCTCCCACTCCCCCGCCGAGGTGGTCGAGGAGTGCCTGGAGCACGTCGGGCGCATCCTCAAGCCGGCGGGCGTCTTCGACTTCACCTTCAACCGGACCGAGGCCGCCGAGCAGCAGGTGCTGCACGAGGACTTCTACTACCGCACGGAGACGCTGGTCGCAGCCGCGCAGCGGCATGGCCTGGCTGCCCGGCTGATGGAGGACTGGGAGCGCAGCTCGCACCGGCAGTCCAAGCTGCGGGTCACCCACGCCTGACGTCGAATCGCCCGCTGTGCCGCCGCACGGTCTGGGACGGGACCGGATGTCGCCCTCCCGAGGTGGTCTTCCGTCAACGCAGCGGCGGCGGTCATCGGACCCCAAGCGTGGGTAGAGGACGGCCGACGGCTGAGGCACCGAGGAGGACCACTATGCCTGCCGACGATCGCATCACCGACGTCTGGGGCGCTCGCACCCCCTACGCTCGCGGCGGACGATGGCCCGAGCGCACCGACGCCCACTTCGCTGATGGCGTGAGCCCCGAGGACGTCGACCGCTGGGTGCGCACGGCGTCGACGCTGCACTCCAACGGTGACGCCTTCGACCTGGCCGTGCGCGGGGAGACCATCGTCGGCGTCCGCGGCCGTCCCGAGGACCGCGTCAACCACGGCCGCCTCGGCCCCAAGGACCTCTACGGTTGGCAGGCGCTCCAGTCGCCCGACCGCCTGACCCACCCCCTTGTGCGCCGGGACGGGCGGCTCGTTCAGTGCACTTGGGACGAGGCCATGGAGACCCTCGTGCGGCGGACGCGCGAGCTGCTCGACGAGCAGGGGCCGAGCGCGATCGGGTTCTACACGACGGGCCAGCTCTATCTCGAGGAGTACTACACGCTCGCGCTCGTCGCCCACGGCGGTATTCGCACCAACCACGTGGACGGCAACACCCGCCTCTGCACCGCCACCTCCGCCGCCGCGCTCAAGGAGTCGTTCGGCTCCGACGGGCAGCCCGGGTCGTACACCGACGTCGACCATGCCGACACCATCGCGCTCTTCGGACACAACGTCGCTGAGACGCAGACGGTGCTGTGGATGCGGATCCTCGACCGGCTCGCCGGCGAGGACCCACCGGCGGTCCTCTGCGTGGACCCGCGGCCGACGCCGGTGGCCCGGGCGGCCACCGTGCACCTCGCGCCCCGACCGGGCACGAATGTCGCGCTCATGAACGCGTTGCTGCACGAGATCATCGCCGGCGGCCACGTCGACGAGGCCTGGGTCACGAAGCACACCGTGGGCTACAAGGAGCTGGAGAGGACGGTAGGCCGGTACTCGCCTGATGTCGTCAGCCCGATCTGTGACGTGCCGGCCGAGGACATTCGCGCGGCGGCGCGTCTGCTCGGCGGGGCCGAGGCGCTCCTGTCCACCGTGCTGCAGGGCTTCTACCAGTCGCACCAGGCCACGGCCGCCGCGGTCCAGGTCAACAACCTGCACCTGCTGCGCGGCATGCTCGGTCGGCCCGGGTGCGGCATCCTCCAGATGAACGGCCAGCCGACGGCACAGAACACCCGTGAGTGTGGCGCCGACGGGGACATGGCCGGGTTCCGCAACTGGAGCAACCCCGACCATGTGGCCGACCTGGCCCGGGTGTGGAACCTCGAGCCGAAGCAGATCCCGCACGCGACACCGCCGACGCACGCGATGCAGATGATGCGCTACGTCGAGGACGGGTCGATCCGGATGCTCTGGGTGTCCGGCACCAACCCGGCCGTGTCGATGCCGGAGCTGGCGCGTATGCGCGCGATCCTGTCGCAGGAGCGGCTGTTCCTCGTGGTGCAGGACATCTTCCTCAGCGAGACCGCGCAGCTGGCGGACCTCGTGCTGCCGGCTGCCGCCTCGGGAGAGAAGACGGGCACCTTCACCAACGCCGACCGGACGGTGCACCTGTCCGAGAAGGCCGTCGACCCGCCGGGAGAGGCGCGGCCGGACCTGGACATCTTCATCGACTTCGCGAACCGAATGGGCCTGCAGGACAAGGACGGCCAGCCCCTGGTCAAGTGGCGGACCCCGGAGGAGGCGTTCGACGGCTGGCGCGAGTGCAGCCGTGGGCGTCCCTGCGACTACAGCGAACTCAGCTACAACAAGCTGCGAGGCGGCGGCATCCAGTGGCCCTGCACGGAGGCCGCCCCCGACGGCACGGAGCGCCTCTACACCGACGGGTTCTCGTGGGCGGGACCGGACGTGTGCGAGGCCTACGGCCGCGACCTCGAGACCGGGGCGCCCTTCGAGGCCAGCGAGTACCGCGGCATGAACCCGTTCGGCCACGCCGTGATCCGCGCAGCGGAGTACCGGCCACCGCACGAGATGCCGGACGAGGAGTACCCGCTGCAGCTGATCACGGGGCGCACCGTCTACCACTTCCACACCCGCACGAGGACGGGTCGAGCGCCTGAGCTGCAGGCCGCGGCGCCTGAGGTCTGGGTGGAGGTCTCGTCCGCGGATGCGGCCTCGTATGGACTGCGCGAGGGTGACCTTGCCGAAGTGACGACCCGGCGGGGCGAGGTGCAGGCGCGCGTCCGCGTATGCGGCATACGGCGTGGTGTCATCTTCCTGCCGTTCCACTACGGCTACTGGGACACGCCCGGTGGCCACCTCCCGCAGCAGCACGGACGGGCAGCCAACGAACTGACCCTGACCGACTGGGACCCGGTGTCCAAGCAGCCGATCTTCAAGACCGCGGCCTGCGCCGTGCGCAAGGTCGCCGACGCTGAGGGAGCCGCGTCCCCCGCGCCCAGCCTCGAGGAAGGAGCGGACCGATGAGGATCGGTACCGTCTTGGCGGACCTGCACCACGACGAGAACGAGCTGGCTCGGGCGCTGCTCCGCCTGTCCGATGAACACCGGGCCAACCACGAGGTGTACTACATCGCGCGGGACCTCGCGCAGTGGTCGTCGAGCCATGTGCGCGAGATAGCCCGGATGGCGGAGCAGTTCGGCGAGCAGCTCGACCCGGCCCCCGACCAGGCACCAGGCTTCGTCGAGCACGCGCGGATGTGGATGTCAGAGCGGTCCGCTCGCACGCCCGCGAGCGAGCTCGTCATGGTGCGCGCCTTGCGTGACGTGTACGTCCGAGCCTCGAGCGTCCTCACCGACTGGGAGATGATCGGACAGGCCGCGCAGACCCTGGTCAACGACGAGCTCCTCGACGTCGCCACCCGCTGCGGTGCCGAGACGAAGCGGCAGGCGCGCTGGGCGAACGCCCAGATCAAGGAGGCATCGACCCAGGCGCTCGTCGTCTGAGCGCTGCGGCGTCGGGGGGCGCACCGCCCGTTCGCCATAGCCGGTCCGCGCGCGGCCGGCCAGGCAAACCGAAGAGCGGGGATCAGACGGGGCGATCTGGGGTACGGGATATGAACCGTCGAGTCGCCCGGCGGGCCCTGCCTGACCCAAGAGACACCCTGGAACCGAGGACCCGTCATGATCATGCTGACGCTGACCGCCCCCCTCGTGGGCTTTGGTCTCGTCCTCTTCATGGAGAGGATCGAGGACCGGATGATGACGGCGACCCCGAGAGTGCCTGAGGGGCCGCGGCCGACCGCTCCCCGCCGCCACCGGCGACATGGCTGGTGGCTCCCCGATCGCCGGCTCGTCGGTGCCTTGGCGCTGGGGACCTCGTCCGCACTGACGCTCGTCGTCCTGCTGATGGTGTAACGCCCGTACGACCAAGACCATTGCGCGATCGTGATCTGATCGTTACTTTTGATGGATCAATCCCGCCCGCGTCGTCGGGCGGCCCACCGACCCGCCAAGTCCTGTCCGTCGGTGCCGGTCAATAGCACCGCTAGGACAGGAGCGGGGGACCCATTTGGGAGCCGGTCGAGCAGACCAGTCCTTGGGGTGAAGCCACGCGTGTGGCCGGGCAACTTCCACCCGAACCCGACAGCTCACCTCGGAGGCGTCGGAGGAAGTCCATGTCAACCACGACTTCGTTGCGCAGCTCTGCCCTGCGCACCCTCTTGCTCAACGCCATGCTCACCGTGGGCCTCGTGCTCGCGCTGACTGTGGGATCGCCCGTCGAGGGCGGCCCCGTCGCGTCCACCACCGGAGGCCAGGCCGAGTCCCGGACCCCGGTCACGATCCAGGCCGCACCCGCCGCGGTCACTTACACGATGCGCATGCAGGCGGTGCGCATCGCGGCATCCAAGAAGGGCGACCCCTACCGCTGGGGCGCCGCGGGGCCCTATGCCTTCGACTGTTCGGGCCTCGTCTACTACGTCTACCGCACGCGGCTGCACCGCTCCATCCCGCGAACGGCCAACGACCAGCGCCTCTCATCCATCCCGCTCGCCAAGTCCCAGAAGCGACCCGGCGACCTCATCTTCTTCATGAGCGGAGGGCGGGCCTACCACGTCGGCATCTACGCCGGCTACGGCGAGATCTGGGAGGCACCGAGGCCGGGCCAGTATGTCAAGCTTGCCCGGATCTGGACGAGCGCCTACGTCGTCGGACGGGTCCGCTGACCTCTGCGTGACCCCGCTCCCGCATACCCGGGAGGCTGTGGACGCGCGTGCGCACGCCACAGCCTCCCGGGCTCTCGGGCAACCCCGGATCAGCCGCGCTGCCCGCCTGACAGCGACCGTCACATTCCCGCCCGGCCCATACGTCCAAGAGAACGAAACGACCATGTCACTCTCACGGGAAGGACGCCCGACATGAAGACCATGACCTCTGGCCAGCCAGGATCGATGTCGACCACACATGGAAGCACCGCCGGGGGCTTCACCGCCGAGGAACGCGCCGCCAAGAAGGAGCGTGCCGCGGAGCTGCGCGCGGAGGGCAGGCAGGGCGCCAAGCAGGCAGACGCCCTGCAAGGAGTCCTGGACAAGATCATGGACATGTCCCCACAGGACCGCGCGCCCGCGGAACGGGTCCATGTCACCGTGACCACGCACGCCCCGGAACTGTCACCACGGACCTGGTACGGCATGCCCGCCTACGCGAACATCGACGGCAAGATCGTCCTCTTCTTCCAGGACTCCGCGAAGTTCAACTCCCGGTACGCCACCCTCGGGTTCCAGGACAGCGCCAACCTGGACGACAGTGAACTGTGGCCGGTGTCCTAAGCGCTCCGGCAATGGACTCCCATGGTGGAGAAGGAAGTTGCCCGCCTGGTGAAGGCGGCCGTGGCGCCTGGGCTGCTGCCGTGACCCAACCCATGACCTTGCCCGTCCCCCGCGATCGCGCAAGCCGCAAGGCAGACACCCTGGCGCTGCTGGCCACTCCCGCGGTGGACGTCTGGGTGGACACCGCGTCGGCTGCCGGCGAGCCCTACCTCGTACCCCTCTCGCTGGCCTGGGTCGAGGGGCAAGCCGTGATCGCGGTCGAGCAGTCGTCTCGCACCGCCCGCGATCTCGCTGCCTCGGGGCAGGCGCGCCTCGCCGTCGGTCCCACACGCGACGTGGTGATGATCGACGCGGTCCTCGACCGGACGCTCGAGGTCAGCGCCGAACCGACCCTCGGGGAAGCCTATGTGGCGCAAGCCGATTGGGATCCCCGTAGCAGTGCCGGCTACGTATTCATGGTGTTGCGGCCGGTTCGGGTGCAGGCACGGCGAGAGGCCAACGAGATCCCCGGCCGCACCCTGATGCGACGCGGCACCTGGCTCACCTGAGGCAGGTCAGAGGGACGCGAGGAACGCGCGCACGCGCTCCAGGAGCAGCGCGGACGCCTCCGGGTCGTAGGCGTCGAGCGAGGAGTCGGCGAAGAGGTGCTCGTCGCCTGGGTAGACGAACAGCTCGGCACCCGGCGTGGCGTCGGCGAGCTCGCGAGCGGCCGGCAGGTCCTCCTCGAAGAACTCGTCGCCCTCCTTGCCGTGGATCTGCACCGGCACGCCCTCCGGCCACGCCTCCCCGAACTCCGCGACCGGCAGGCAGGAGTACATGAGCAGCGCCCCGCGGGCACCGGGCCGGGTCTGCGCGAGCCGCTGCGCGATCGTCACCCCGAAGGAGAATCCCGCGTAGACGAGCCCGGGACCGAGCTCGTCGGCCGCCGCGGCGCCGCGCTCCCGGAGCGCGTCGACCCCCGCATCACGGGCGAATCCGAAACCCTCCTCGATGTCGTCGAAGGTGCGGCCGTCGAACAGGTCGGGCGTGTGCACGGTGTGGCCGGCCCGGCGCAGGTCGTCGGCAAAGGCCCGCACTCCGTCGGTCAGGCCCTGGATGTGGTGGTAGAGCAGCACTTCGGCCATGTCAGCAGCTTCCCCTCGTGGATTGATCGAGTATTTCGGAACGTTCGGTGATGCTAGTCTGTTCTGTCGTGGCGGACAACCCCCCGGACTACGAGCTGGCCGATCGGTTGGCGCTGACCACGCCGGCCCAGGTCAAGGCCATCGGCCACCCGCTGCGCACCACGATCCTGCAGCTGCTGCACGAGCGGGCCGCGACCGTCACCGAGCTGGCGGCCGCGGTCGAGCGCCCCAAGAGCACGGTCGCGCACCATGTGGAGGTGCTCACCCAGAACGGTCTGCTCCAGGTGGTCCGCACGCGGAAGGTGCGGGCGATCGAGGAGCGCTTCTATGGGCGCACCGCGCGCATGTTCTACGTGGCAGCGGAGCCGTCTCCCACCGGTGAGGAGATGCCGGGCGACTTCAACGACTTCGAGGTGGCTGCCCGCGAGTCCGCCAGGGCCTTCGGGCAGGGAAAGCTCTGGGGCTTCATCCGGCATGCGCGCATCTCGGAGGATCAGGCCTCTCAGTTCTGGCACCGGATTGCTGAGCTGGTTGATGAGTTCGACCGGATGCCGAGGTCGGGCGAGATCATGTACGGGTTCGCGATCGGCATCTACCCCACCGACCACCCAGCCCTGCCGCCGGCGCAGTGATGCACCCACTTGTGGCCGTCGTCCAATGACCTCTCGAAGGAGAAGCGATGACCTCTACTGGGCCCAGGGCCGCAACCTTTGAGACCATCTTGACCGCGAGCGGAAACAACACCGGCATCGTGGTCCCGGACAGCGTCATTGAGCAGTTGGGCGCTGGCAAACGTCCACCCGTCGTTGTTGAGGTGAACGGCTATGAGTACCGCAGCACCGTGGCGGTGATGGGAGGTCAGTACCTCATCGGCCTCAGCGCAGCCGTGCGCGCAGCCACCGGACTGGCTGCGGGTGACCCGATCAGGGTGACCTTGACGCTGGCGAGCTCTCCGCCCACCGTCGAAGTGCCTACCGACTTGGCGGAGGCCCTTGACGCGCAAGAGGGGACCCGTCAGTTCTTTGACCAGCTGTCCAACAGCCTGCAGCGCTACCACGTGGACAACATCAACGCGGCGAAGTCGCCCGACACTCGACAGCGACGCATCGACAAGACGGTCGGCCTGTTCCGGGAGGGCAAACGCCGATAGAGCAGTTGCCGAAGTCGTCCATGAGCCCGCGACGCACATACGGCTCAATGCGCGGTCGAAGCCCTGGACAAAACGGCCGTTCAGGGCTGAAGGCCTTGGGACTGCTCCCAGCGGTGGTGTGCCGAGACGACGTTGGTCCACAGTCGGTCACGCGCCTCGGGGGCCATGGTGTGCAGAGGCAGGTCGAACACCTCGGCGAGCAGGGCGAACCACTCCGCCCGGCGGGTGACGGGCTCCGTGGTGTGGGCATCGTCCCCGATACGGCTCAACACCAGGCCGCGGACGACATCCACGCCGGTCGCGTCTCTGCGCTCGGCCATTGCCACCTGCACGAACCCCGACTCCGCGGACGTCGACAACCAGTGGTGCTTCGCCTCGAAGTCGGTCATGCGCGCGTCGGCCATCGTCCACGTCATTCCAGTGAACCCGCCCTCTGGGTCGTGCGTCAGGTGCCACCACGACCCGTCGGGAGCCTGCTCGAGGGAGAGCCCGAAGGGTGGCTGATCATGCCGGCCGGCGACCAGCAGCAGGGGGCTGTGCAGCGCATCGCCCAGCCCGGCGTCGACGTACCAGACTCCGCACTCGTTGGTGTCACTGGCCGGCAGCTCTACGGTGAGGACCAGGTGGTTGCCCATCGCGTCGCTGCTCGGGCCGGCCGGGCCGTGCACTCCCCCGATGTGGCCCCGGACCCGGTAACCGACGGACCGCAGCAGCAGGCCGAGCGCCCCGTTCATGTGGTAGCAGTAGCCCCCGCGACCCTGGAGGGCAATGCGCGCGGCCGACTCGTAGGGGTCGATGTTCCACGCCTCCCCAGCATGAATCCACAGCGTCTCGTATGGGACGCGCTCGGCATGACGCTGGACCAGCAGGCGCAGGCTCTCCGCCGAGGGCGGCTCCGCCACGACCCCCAAGCGGGCGAGATACGCCTCCTGGACATCCCGGTCCAGTGGACGCATCGACCCGAACATGGCACCAATTGTTTCCCGGCCATGACGCCCTTCAACCTGAAAC
>NZ_JBQCCV010000190.1:0-2021 GCF_051961875.1 Intrasporangium sp.
GCGCAGCGCGGCACGCCGGTGCAGATCAACGTCATCGGCACGGTGATGTTCCTCGTCGCCCTGTTCGTCGTCATCGCCGCGCAGCTCGTCACGTCGCGGCGCAACCGGAAGGTCGCAGCATGAGGGTCCTCATGATCGGAGCGGGCGGCGTCGGCGCCGCCGCAGCGAAGATCGCCGCCGAGCGGGAGTTCTTCGATCGCTGGGTCGTCGCGGACTACGACCTCGGGCGCGCGGAGCAGGCCGTGCGGGAGGTGGCTCAGCGGCATACCTCCATCCGGTCGGAGCGGTTCTGCGCGGCCCAGGTCGACGCGTCCGACCCGGACGCCGTGAGCGCGCTCGCGCGCGAGCACGGGGCGACCCACGTCCTGAACGCAGTGGACCCACGCTTCGTCATGCCGGTCTTCCAGGGCGCCCGGGCGGCTGGCGCCGACTACCTCGACATGGCGATGAGCCTGTCGAAACGGCATGACTCGCAGCCGTATTCGCTGGTCGGGGTCAAGCTCGGTGACGAGCAGTTCGCCGACGCCGCGGCGTGGGAGGCCGAGGGACGGCTCGCCCTCGTCGGCATCGGCGTCGAGCCGGGCCTGTCCGACATCTTCGCGCGCTACGCGGCCGACCACCTGTTCTCCGAGATCGAGGGGCTCGGCACCCGCGACGGCGCGAACCTCGCCGTCCACGACGACGACGGCAACGAGATCTTCGCGCCGAGCTTCTCGATCTGGACGACGATCGAGGAGTGCCTCAACCCGCCGGTGGTGTGGGAGAAGGGCCGTGGCTGGTTCACGACCGAGCCGTTCAGCGAGCCGGAGGTCTTCGAGTTCCCCGAGGGGATCGGGCCGGTCGAGTGCGTCAACGTCGAGCACGAGGAGGTCCTCCTCATGCCGCGCTGGCTGGACGCGCAGCGGGTCACCTTCAAGTACGGGCTCGGCGACGAGTTCATCGGGGTGCTCAAGACGCTCAACACGCTCGGCCTCGACCGGACCGAGAAGGTCCGCGTCGGCGGCGTCGAGGTGTCCCCGCGCGACGTCGTCGCCGCCTGCCTGCCCGACCCGGCGACGATCGGGCCGCGGATGACGGGCAAGACGTGCGCCGGTCTCTGGGTGACCGGGACCGGCCGCGACGGGCAGCCGCGGCGCACCTACCTCTACCACGTCGCGGACAACGAGGTCTCGATGGCGGAGTACGGCGCGCAGTGCGTCGTGTGGCAGACCGCCCTGAATCCCGTTGTCGCGCTTGAGCTTCTGGCCCAAGGCGTCTGGTCGGGTGCCGGCGTCCTCGGGCCGGAGGCCTTCGACGCCGTGCCGTTCCTCGACCTGCTCGCGGCGGAGAAGCCGAAGGGCTACGGGGCCCCGTGGGGGCTGGAGGACCGGTGACGCGCGCTGACGCTGTGGTGGCCCGCCGATGACGAGGTATGGCGCGCAGTTCGGTCCCGACATCACCTTCCTCGGGGTGCCGCGCTGTGACCTCGACGACGAGGCGACGTATGCCGCTGCCGACGTCGTGATCGTCGGTGCCCCTTTCGACGGGGGCACCTCCCACCGGCCCGGGACCCGTTTCGGGCCGCAGGCGATCCGGATGACCGACTACCTGCCGCACGACGGGTCGCGGCCCTCGCTCGCGCTGCGGACCGACGGTCTCGTCGACCTGCGGGTCTTCGACGCGGGTGACGTCGAGATGCCGCCCGGCGACATCGTCGCGGCGCTGGGCGTGCTCGAGGCCGCGGTCGAGAGGGTCGCGAGGTCGGGAGCGATCCCGGTCGTGCTTGGCGGTGACCACTCGATCGCCTTCCCCGACGCGAAGGGCGTCGCGAACGTCCTCGGCCACGGCCGGGTGTCGATGATCCACTTCGACGCGCACGCCGACACGGGTGACATCGAGTTCGGGTCGCTGTGGGGCCACGGGCAGCCGATGCGGCGCCTCATCGAGTCGGGCGCGCTGCGTGGGGACCGGTACATCCAGTTGGGCCTGAGGGGAAACTGCCCACCTCCAGAGACTATGGACTGGATGGCCGACCAACAGAT
>NZ_JBQCCV010000191.1:0-20127 GCF_051961875.1 Intrasporangium sp.
GCTTCGTCACTTCCGTCCCAGCCACGCGCACGACGTACGGCGTCCGGGAGCGGGTTCAGCGGCATACCGCTGCTCGGAAGGGCGAAGGGTGTGTCCATGCAAAAGGGGGCATGGCAGGATCGAACCGAGCCACTCAATGCCCCCCACCCACGTCACGTGCAGGAGGACGCAATGCCCATCGCCACCCCTGAGGTGTATGCCGACATGCTCGACCGCGCGAAGGCCGGTTCCTTCGCGTATCCCGCCATCAACGTGAGCAGCTCGCAGACGCTCAATGCCGCGCTCAGGGGCTTCGCCGACGCGGGGTCGGACGGCATCATCCAGATCTCCACCGGTGGTGCCGAGTACCTGTCCGGCCCGACGGTCAAGAACATGGTGACCGGTTCGCTCGCCTTCGCCGCGTACGCGCACGAGGTCGCCAAGAACTACCCGGTCAACATCGCGCTCCACACCGACCACTGCCCCAAGGACAAGCTCGACGGCTTCGTCCGGCCGCTCCTCGAGGCGTCGACCGAGCGGGTCAAGGGCGGCGGGCTGCCCTACTTCCAGTCGCACATGTGGGACGGGTCGGCCGTCCCGCTCGACGAGAACCTCGAGATCGCGCACGAGCTGCTCGCCAAGGCGAAGGCCGCCAACGTCATCCTCGAGATCGAGGTGGGCGTCGTCGGCGGCGAGGAGGACGGCGTCGAGGGCGCGATGGACGACAAGCTCTACTCGACGCCTGAGGACGCCATCGCGACGATCAAGGCGCTCGGCTCCGGCGAGCACGGGCGCTACCTGACGGCTCTCACCTTCGGCAACGTCCACGGCGTCTACAAGCCGGGCAACGTCAAGCTCCGCCCCGAGATCCTCCTGCAGGCCCAGCAGGCCGCGGCGAAGGAGCTCGGCCTCGGTGACGACGCCCGGCCCTTCGACCTCGTCTTCCACGGCGGGTCCGGCTCGCTCGCCGAGGAGATCTCGGCGGCGGTCGACTACGGCGTCGTCAAGATGAACGTCGACACCGACACGCAGTACGCGTACACCCGTCCGGTCGCCGGCTGGATGCTGAGCAACTACGACGGCGTGCTCAAGGTCGACGGCGAGGTGGGCAACAAGAAGCAGTACGACCCGCGCGCCTGGGGCAAGGAGGCCGAGGCCGGTATGGCGGCCCGTGTGGCCGAGGCCTGCGAGCACCTCCGCTCGGCGGGAACGCACAAGTGACAAGCCAATTCGGTATGGCGCTCGGCTGGGAGATCTCGTGAGTAGCGACCTGCTCGGCATCCCCGAGACCCTCCTGCCGGCGGACCCGGCGGCGGAGCGGCTCGAGGCCGGCGCGGACCCGGTGCACGTGGCGTCGTGGCACCCGACCTCGTCGCTCGCCTGGGCCGTGCTCGCCGAGGACGCCCTCGCCGACGGTGACCGCGACGTCGAGGCCTATGCCTATGCCCGGACCGGCTACCACCGTGGCCTCGACGCGCTGCGCCGCGCCGGCTGGCGCGGCCAGGGCCCGGTGCCGTGGTCGCACGAGCCGAACCGGGGCTGGCTCCGGGCTCTCGCCGCGCTGGCGAGGGCGGCGCGGGCCATCGGGGAGACCGACGAGGAGGCCCGGTGCACCGAGTTCCTCCGGGCCAGCTCGACGGAGGCGGCGCGCGAGCTCGGTCTCTGACTCGTCCGGGCCGGTCGGCCAGGTCTGGCCGAGCGGGCGATGTGCGCAGCCGTGGCCGATCCGCGCAGGAGTGGACGAAATGCAGAGGCGTGGCTGAAATTTCACGTGCTCCTGCGCAAAGTCCGTGCACCTGCGCAGATCACGGCCTCAGTTGTCCACAGGCCGCGGCGCAGCCCTGTCCTGGTCGGTGCCGAGAGGCGAGCATGCCTGCATGGACCTCGACCTCATCGCCCGGGAGCAGGTGTTTCCCTACCATCGTGCGCTCGCGGCCGGTATCGGCCGCGACGAGCTGCGCCGCCTGATTCGGTCCGGAGCGTGCCGACGGCTCCATCACGGCTGGTTCACGACGTCGACGACGGAGGACCCGGCTGAGCTCCACCGGCTGCGCTGTGCGGCCCTCGTGCAGCAGTACAGAGGGCACGCGGTGGTGAGCCACGTCTCGGCCGTGATCCGGCTCGGGCTGCCGACCTATGCGGCCAAGTACGACACCGTCCACCTCATGGCGACGTCGGGCACCAGACGCGGTCATCGGAAAAGGGACCTCATCATCCATCCGAGCCTGCGGTCGGTGGATGGGCCGGGCGGGTTGCCGCACACCTCCGCGGGCACGGTTCACCCTGCAGTGGCCATCGCGCTCGCTGGCCTCGACGACCCGAGGGCGTTCCTCGTGCCGGCGGACCCCGCGCTGGCCAAGGGTCTGGTCAGCGTGCAGGACCTCACCGCTGCAGTCGCGCTGCTCTGTCGGCGACCAGGCGTCGAGCGTGTCCGCTCGGCCCTCGACCACTGTGATGCCAGACATGAGTCGCCCGGAGAGACCCTGACCGCGCACGTGCTGCGGCATCTGGGCTACCGGGCCGTTCCCCAGGTCCAGATCCCCGGGACCGAGCGCTGGACGCCAGGGAGGCAGGGGTATCGCGTCGACTTCCTCATCGAGGGCACCAGGGTCATCGTCGAGTTCGACGGGCGAACGAAGTACGAGTCTGGCAGCCGGCTCTGGGAGGAGAAGCAGCGCGAGGACCGGATCCGGGAACTGGGCTACGAGGTGGTCCGCCTCACCATGGCCGACCTCCGCAACCCGGCGCGAGTGCGGGAAGTAGTCGAAGCGGCTCTGCGACGGTCGAGGCGGCGGGCGGGGTGATTCGGGCAGAAGTGGCGTTCCGAGCAGACGCACGTGAAATACCAGCGACCTCTGCGCATTTCACCCACCCCTGCCCATTTCACCCACTCCTGCGCAGAGCACCCACTCCTGCGCAGAGCAGATCAGCCACTCTTGCGCAGATCAGCCACTCCAGTTTGGGGCCGCACACTCTCGCTGGCATCAGCCCCGGACGTGGCTGGGGAGCTTGATCCGCACCGCACTAGGCTCGATCCGGGCCTCGAGCCACACCACCCCGGCGTGCTCGTCGCCGTCGACGTGGATGGTCAGCGGCAGGTCCGACTCGACCCGGACCGACCGGGCTGTGCTCTGCTGCAGTCCGGGCACGTCCCAGTGCCACCGGAGCAGTCCCTTGAGGGCGATCGGCACCCAGCCGACGAGGTGTCCGGGGCCGACGGCCAGCACATGCAGCAGGCCGTCGTTGGCGCGTGCACCCCGCAGGACCTCCACGCCGAGCGGGATCCGGCCCACGCTGCCGGCAAGCAGGCACCACAGCCGGCCCTCCTCCATCGGCCCGTCGTCGCGACGGAACCGCATCGGCAGCAGCGGGGCGCCCAGGGTCGCGAGGGCCGGGACGAAGTACGCGACCCATCGGATGTGCTTCTTCAGAGCCGGGCGGACCAGCTCGATGGTGCGGGCATCCTGTCCCACTCCCGCCATCACGACGAAGGGGCCCTCGCGCACGGCGCCGTCTGGCCGGCCCCACCGGGCGCGGCCCAGGTCGACATCGCGGGGCACACCGTCGAGGGCGACCGCCACCGAGCGGCGGAGCGACGCGTACGGCAGGCGCAGGTTGCGCGCGAACAGGTTCGCGGTCCCGCGCGGGACGATGCCGAGCGGGACTCCGGTCCCCGCGAGCGCGCCGGCGACCTCCCGGACCGTTCCGTCGCCCCCGACGACGACCACGAGGTCCGCCCCGTCCTCGGCCGCGGCGCGGGCCTGCGTCCCGCCGGGCGCGGCGACGGTCGTCCAGGCCACGACCGGCTCCGGCCATCCGCGCGACCGGCAGCCTGCCTCGAGCGCCGCCACCGCCGCCCGGGCCGGGTCACGGACCGGGTTGGCGACGACTGCGAGGCGCACGGACCCGAGTCTGCCGCACCCGTGCCAACCGCGCCGCGCGGCCGAACAGCCGGTATGCCGGTCAGCTCACTCCCGCTCGGTACGTTGCCTCGCCGCTCGCCGCGGCCTCTCGATGCTCAGCCGAGTCGCGTGACCCAGCTTGCCTTCAGGGGGCGGCGTGCCCCTCGAGGAGGGCCGGGACGCAGGGGCTGATCTCCCGGGCGAGGAAGCCGACCGCTCCCTGTGCCTCGGCTAGCCGCTCTCCGGCGAGACCGTGCAGGTGCGCCGCCCAGCAGGCCGCTTGGGCGGGCTCGGCACCGCGGGCGAAGAGGCCGGCTACGATCCCCGCCTGGACGTCTCCCGAGCCCGAGACGCCGAGTCCCGGACCGCCCGCCCGCGTCTCCCAGGCCGCGCCGTCAGGGGCCGCCACGAGCTTGCCCTCGCCGCCGAGGATGACGACCGCGCCGGTCACTGCCGCCAGCTTCCTCGTGCAGGCGACCGGGTCGGCGGCGAGCTCGTCGTCGTCGATGCGGAGGGTGAGAGCGACCTCGCTCGGGTTGAGGCTGAGGATGGCGCGGCCGTCGAGGTGGCGCAGCCCCTCGTGGTGGGCGGTGACGTAGGCGGAGCCGACGGCGTCCACGACGATCGGCCGGTCCACCCGCGGAATGATCCGCTCCAGCAGTGCCACCGTGGGGTCTGGGCTCGAGAACCCGGAGCCCACGAGGAGCGCATCGGCCTGCTCCGCGAGCTCGAGGACGGTGTCGGCCGCGGACCCGGCGATGTTCCCGTCGTCGTCCGCAGGCAGCGGGACGACGCGCGCCTCGGGCACCGCGACGGCGAGGGCCGCCGCGACAGGAGCCGCCGTGGCGATCTGCAGCTTGCCGGCCCCGGCCCGGAGCACCGCCTCGCCCGCTAGGAGCACGGCGCCCGGAGTGTGGGCGGTGCCGCCGACGACGAGGGTCCGCCCACGCGCCTCCTTGTTCTCGCCCGGCGCCGGCAGCGGCCAACCCAGCAGCAGCTCCCGGGTGATGGGCGTCGTCCCGCCCGGGCCGAGCGGGCGCTCAGTGGACATCGCCCGCCCGCTCGGTCTTGCTCGGCTCGTCGGTCGCGGGGGTCGCTGCCGCGTCCACGGCGCTCGTGTCGGCGAAGTGGTCGAGCCGCAGCCGGCCGTCCTTCTCCACGTACCGCGTCATCGAGCAGTTGGGGAGCGGCTCCTCCCGGTCGATGTCGAGCAGCTCAGGCTCCGTGAGGTTCTCGAGGACGTAGCGGAAGCTCATGATCACGGCCTGGTGGGTGAAAAGCCACAACCGCTGGCCCTCCCAGCCCTCGAGGTCGCGGAGGATCGAGCGGACACGCAGGCTCACGTCGCACCAGCTCTCCCCGGACGGCGGCACGTAGTAGAACTTCCCGATCAGGTCACGCCGCGCCGCCTCCTGGGCGTACTCCTCCCGGATGCCGTACCCCGTCAGCCCGTCGAAGACGCCCAGGTCCCGCTCGCGCAGCCGCTCGTCGAAGAGCAGGTCGACGTCGCCTCCCCAGGCCCCGTTGGCCCGCTCCGCGGTCTCAGCCGCACGCCGGTACGGCGACGAGACCACGACGTCAGGCGCCTCGGCGTCGGGGAGCTTCGCGAGGTACCGTCCGACGGCCTCGGCCTGCTCGCGGCCGGCGTCCGAGAGCGGCACGTCGGCGTCGCGCAGCTCGAGGTCGAGTCGCAACGCCTTCGCCTCCCTGGCCTTCTGGTCGGCAAGGTTGCCGATGCTCTGGCCGTGTCGGACGAGGACGAGCTCGGACGGCCACGCGGTCGCTCGGGTCAGGATTCCTCTGGGCACGGGTTCGCCTCCTCAGGTCGTTTCCCCTGCCCCTACCCAACGTGTCCTCGTTCCAAGACGCAGCCGGTATGCCGCTGTGCCGGCCTCCCGAGACAGCCCTCGCTTTCGGCGGCGTCCGTCTCGGTGCCGCGGCGACAATGGGACATGCGCTACGCAGTGACTGGAGCCACCGGTTTCGTCGGGGGCGAGCTCGCGCGCCAGCTCGTCGCCGACGACCATCACGTCGTCGCCCTCGTCCGGTCACCGGGCAAGGCAGCCGAGCTGACCGCCCGCGGTGTCGAGCTCGTGCCCGGGGACCTCGATGACGCCGACGCCCTCGACCGCCTGCTGGAGGGCGCCGACGGGCTCTTCCACGTCGCCGGCTGGTACAAGGTCGGCGAGCGCGACTCGTCACCCGGCCGGAGGGTGAACGTCGAGGGGACCAGGAACGTGCTCGAGTCGGCGCGGCGGGCCGGCATCGCCAAGGTCGTCCACACGAGCACTCTCGCCGTGAACTCGGACACCGCTGGTCGGGTCGTGGACGAGACGTACCACTACAGCGGTCGGCACCTGTCGACATACGACCGGACCAAGGCCGAGGCGCACGCCCTGGCAACGGAGTTCGCCGCCCAGGGTGTGCCCGTCGTCATCGTCATGCCCGGAGGGATCTACGGACCGGGGGACACCTCACAGGTGGGCGAGCTCCTCGAGCAGGTCGTGGCGGGGCGGCGTGCCGTTGCGCCCCGCGGCGCAGGTGAGCTGACGTGGGCGCATGTCTCCGACATCGCCCGCGGCCACATCCTCGCCATGGAGCGCGGCGTCGTCGGCGAGGCCTACATGCTCGTCGGCGACCGGGCCACCCTCGCCGACCTGCTTCAGCGCGCCGCCAGTATCGCGGGCACGAGGGGACCCGTCCTCGTGCCCGCCGGGGCGATCCGTGTCGGCGAGAAGGTGATGACCCAGGTCACCAGGGTCGTGCCGGTGCCAGCGCTGTACCACCCGGAGAGCCTGCGGTCGGCGCTCGCGTCCTACCTAGGCACCCGGCAGAAGGCCGAGCGGGAGCTCGGCTGGCACAGTCGTCCCCTCGATGAGGGCCTGGCCGAGACGATCGCCGCCATCCGAGCCGGCTCAGCCCGCTGAGCTTGCTCAATCCGCTGACCCTCCCCAGCCCTGAGCCGAGTGGATCAGTGGAACTCGTAGGACCCGCCCACCGGCCGCCAGTCCGCAGGCGGGTCCTCGCCGGCGCGACCGTCGATCGACTCCCGCAGCAGGTCCGCATGGCCGGTGTGCCGGCCGTACTCCTCGACGAGGTCGAAGACCAGCCGGCGCAGGTTGGCATGGGTTCCGTCAGGAGCTGACGCCGCGACGGTTTGGTCGAGGCCGCCATCGGCGATCGCGACGCCAAGGCGTCGGCGGGAGCGTTGCACGGCACCGTCATAGAGGGCGTACAGCTCCTCCGGGCTGTCGCCGGCCGCGGACTGGAAGTCCCAGTCACCAGTGCCGTCCCAGGCCATCGATGTCCAGGGCTCGCCGAGCGGTTCGTCCCGCAGCTTCTTTGTCGTGTGGAAATCCTCGACGACAGCGAGGTGCTTGAGCAGGCCGCCGATGGTGAGGGTCGAGGCTCCGATCCGGGTCTTGAGCGCGGTCGTGTCGAGCCCGTCCGCCTTCCACCGGAACGTCGTGCGGAGGCGGTCGAGAGCGCCGAGGAGGTGCTCGACCTCGTCCCCGGCCAGAGGGGGCTCCCACGGCGGGACGTGCTGCTGGGTGACGGCGTCTGTGTCCATGCGGCGACCGTAGACGGGGTTCCGGACGCTCGGCTTCCGGAAGGCGGGCGCCGCCGTGCTCTCGGTCGTCGAGGGCGTGCTCTCGATGGTCGGGAGAGTGCTCTCGAGGGTGGCGGTCGTGCTCGGGGTCGGACGCCGGAGGCGAACCGATAGCCTTGCGGGTGGTTCACCCGTGGCGGGTGGGCGTCGACGGAAGGCGGAGTGATGCCGGCAATCGTGCTCGTCGGAGCGCAGTGGGGCGATGAGGGCAAGGGCAAGGCGACGGACCTGCTCGGCAGCAGCGTCGACTACGTCGTCAAGTTCAACGGCGGCAACAACGCCGGGCACACGGTCGTCATCGAGCAGGACGGCAAGCGCGAGAAGTACGCGCTGCACCTGCTGCCCTCCGGCATCCTCAGCCCGAACTGCACCCCGGTCATCGGCAACGGCGTCGTCGTCGACCTTGGCGTCCTCTTCGAGGAGCTCGATGGGCTCGACGGCCGCGGCATCGACACGAGCCGGCTGCTCGTCTCGGCCAACGCGCACGTCATCCCGTCCTACAACCGGACCCTCGACAAGGTGACCGAGCGCTTCCTCGGCAGCCGCCGCATCGGCACGACCGGGCGCGGCATCGGGCCGACCTACGCCGACAAGATGAGCCGGACCGGCATCCGTATCCAGGACCTCTACGACGAGAAGATCCTGCGCCACAAGGTCGAGGCTGCCCTCGACTTCAAGAACCAGGTCCTCGCCAAGATCTACAACCGCCGGGCCGTCGACCCTGACGAGGTCGTGACCGAGCTGCTCGAGCACGCCGAGCGGCTCGCGCCCATGGTCGCCGACACGTCACTCGTCCTGTCGCAGGCGCTCGACCGCGGCGAGACGATCCTCTTCGAGGCCGGCCAGGCCACCCTCCTCGACGTCGACCACGGCACCTACCCGTACGTCACGTCGAGCAACGCGACGGCGGGCGGCGCCTGCACCGGCTCCGGCGTCCCACCGACCCGGATCGACTCCGTCATCGCGGTCCTCAAGGCCTACACCACCCGCGTCGGCGAGGGCCCGTTCCCGACCGAGCTGCACGACGACATGGGCGAGTTCCTCCGCAAGACCGGCGGCGAGTACGGCGTCACGACCGGCCGCCCGCGCCGCTGCGGCTGGCTCGACGCGGTCATCGGCCGTTACGCGAACCGGATCAACGGCGTCACCGACTTCGTGATGACCAAGCTCGACATCCTCACCGGCCTCGAGCGGGTCCCGATCTGCGTCGCCTATGACGTCGACGGCGTCCGGCACGACGAGATGCCGGTTGGCCAGACGGACTTCCACCACGCGCGGCCGATCTACGAGTACCTCGACGGCTGGTGGGAGGACATCACCCACTGCCGCAGCTTCGACGAGCTGCCCGCCAACGCCCAGGCCTAGGTCCTGCGCGTCGAGGAGCTCGTCGGCGCCCGCGTCTCGGCCATCGGCGTCGGCCCGGGCCGCGACGAGATCATCGAGCGCTTCCCCCTCAAGCCCGCCACGGCGTGACCGCGCGGACGCGCGGCGCGAGCTGAGCGGCATACGAAATCGTTTGTACGAGAAGGAAACCAATGGCAGAGAAGGTCGTCGAGCAGGACTGGGTGACGCGGCTGGCCGATGAGGTCATCGCCGACGCGAAGGACCGCGGGATCGAGACGATCGTCTGCGCGTCCGGCATCAGCCCGTCCGGTCCGATCCACCTCGGCAACTTCCGTGAGCTCATCACGCCGCACCTCGTCGCCGACGAGATCAAGCGGCGCGGGGTGCCCTGCGAGCACATCCTCTCGTGGGACGACTACGACCGCTTCCGCCGCGTTCCGAAGGGACAGCCGGGGGTGGACGAGACGTGGGAGCAGTACATCGGTATGCCGCTCACCTCCGTCCCGGCGCCCGCCGGCTCCCCGCACGCGAACTGGGCCGACCACTACAAGGCGCCGCTCATCGAGGCGATGGAGCAGCTCGGCATCAAGGTGCGCGGCATCAGCCAGACGGGGCAGTACCGGGCCGGCACCTACGTCGACCAGGTGCTGCTCGCGATGCGGGAGCGGCACAAGATCGACGAGGTGCTCGCCCGGTACCGCACGCTCGAGGCGGCCGCCGACGCGAAGCAGAAGGCCAGCGGGAAGGCGAAGGGCAAGGGCGGCAAGGCCGCCGAGCTGACGCCCGAGCAGGAGGCGGCGCAGACCGAGGCCGAGCGGGGCTCCGGTGCGGCGGCCGAGGACGACGGCAGCGAGGGCAGCCGCGGGTACTACCCGTTCAAGCCGTACTGCACGTCGTGCGGGACCGACTTCACGACCGTGACGGCCTACGACGACGAGACGAACGCCCTGACGTACGTCTGTGCGAAGTGCGGCAACGAGGAGACCGTCGACCTCAAGACCTTCCACAACGGCAAGCTCGTGTGGAAGGTCGACTGGCCGATGCGGTGGGGCTACGAGCAGGTCCTGTTCGAGCCGTCCGGCGTCGACCACCAGTCGCCCGGCTCGTCGTTCGTCGTCGGCAAGGACCTCGCGCCGATCTTCGGGTGGCAGCGGCCGATCGGACCGATGTACGCCTTCGTCGGGATCGCCGGGATGGCGAAGATGAGCTCGTCACGCGGCGGTGTGCCGATCCCGAACGACGCGCTCGAGGTGATGGAGCCGCAGGTGCTCCGGTGGCTCTACACCCGTCGCAAGCCGAACCAGAGCTTCGACATCGCCTTCGGCCAGGAGCTGCAGCGGCTCTATGACGAGTGGGATGCGCTGGCGCGCAAGGTCGCCGGTGGATCCGCCCAGGCCGGGGACCTGGCCGCCTACATGCGTGCCACCTCGACCGCGGCCGGGGTGCTGCCGACGACGCCGCACCCGATGCCGTTCCGGACGATCGCGTCGGTCGTCGACATCACCCAGGGCGACGAGGCGCAGACCGTGCGCATCCTGTCGGACCTCGACCCCGACGACCCGGTCGGGTCGATCGACGAGCTGCAGCCGCGGCTGGGCTGCGCACGGCGGTGGATGCTCGGGTACGTCCCCGAGGAGGACCGGACCGTCGTCCGGTCGGCCCCCGACCTCGAGCGGTTGGGCGGGCTGGACGAGCAGCAGCTCGAGTCTCTGCGCATGCTCGTGGAGGGGCTGGACGACCACTGGTCGCTCGACGGCCTGACCCATCTCGTGTATGCCGTGCCGAAGGTGCAGCGCGGCATCGACCCGGCCGCGAAGGTCAAGGACCCCGAGCTGTCGAGGGCGCAGCGCGCGTTCTTCGCCCTGGTCTACGAGCTGCTGGTCGGCAAGGACACCGGACCGCGGCTCCCGACGCTGCTGCTGGCACTCGGCAAGGACACCGTCAAGGGCCTGCTCACCCCCGCCTGACCCTCGTGCGGGGGCCCTTGGGGCGTTCTGACGCCGCCGAGGGGGCACCCCCCGTTTGACGGAAGAGTTGGAATCCGGCCGAATCGGGTCACGAGGAAAACGCCATCAAAGCACGCTTAGAACCGACAAGAGCGTCCAAACGCTATGTCGCGCGCGGCGGCCCGAAATTGCCAAAGGTAAAATGTTGTTCAAGAAGTCGTCAGACCGGTCGACTCGGCGGCGATGAGGACGAGAAGATGAGCGGGACGTCAAGGAGTGCGAACCACCCACCCTCCCCGCCGGTCTCTCCCCCCGAGGCCCCTTGGCCGTCAGCGCAGAGCGATCCCCCGATCGCGCGCTCCCAAGGCGAGGGGCGCGATGCTTTCCCCCCGCATCCCGCCCCTCGCCTTCCACATTCACAAGCGCCCCTTGGATATAGGCGGTGCATCTCCTGGGGTGGCGTCTCAGAGCGTTGTTGAACGGCACGCCTGACGCTTAATCCGAGCAACGGGGTTTTGGATGTGTGACGGGTGGGACCAAACGCTCACTCGACATGAAGCGGTGGCGCGACGCGCTCACTCGCGGTGTGGCGGGTGGGACGAAGCGCTCACTCGAGGAGAAAGGTCAGCCCCAGGAGGGGTCAGGAGGCTGTCAGCACCGTCATCCGGTGCGCTGCCCTGGTCAGCGCGACGTAGAGGACACGGACGCCGCCGGGGGACTCCCGAGTGATCTCGTCCGGGTCGACGATGACCGTGGCGTCGTACTCGAGACCCTTGGTCGACATCGGGTCGACGACGTGGACACGAGCCGGCCCATCACCGGCCGCGCCATCGAGCGGTGCGAGCTGAGCGGCATACCGCTTGGGGGTGATGACGGCGATGGCGCCCTCGACCTCGTCGAGGAGGGCCTCGACAGCCGCCCGCGCCGTGGCGAGCGCGTCATCCCCGAGCGGTTGGACGAGCGGGTCGACGCCGGTCTCGCGCACGGCCTTGGGGATGTCGGCGTCCGGGACCTCCCGCTGCACCACGTCGGCGGCGTACTCGAAGATCTCCCGCGCGTTGCGGTAGTTGGTGTCCATGTGGAAGTGCCGCCGCTGCTGGCTGCCGAACGCCTCGTCGCGGGCCCGGACCGCCTCGGCGGGCTCCGGCCAGGACGCCTGGGCAGCGTCGCCGACGACCGTCCACGAGGCGTGCCGGCCCCGGCGGCCGATCATCCGCCACTGCATCGGGGAGAGGTCCTGCGCCTCGTCGACGAGCACGTGGGCGTACTCCTCGGGCCGTCCGATCCGGCCGGCGAGCAGCTGCCCGCGCGGGTCCTCCGGGACGACCGTGGACTGGGTGGCACCACGGGACCGGGAGACCGGCTGCACCTCGGTGACGCCGTACTGGCTGAGGTCCTCGAGCTCCTCGATCTCGTAGAAGCCGCGCTCCTCCTGCGGCTCCTCCTGCACCGGGCCGAGGCGGGCGGCGAGGTCGTCGATGAGGGCGACGTCGGCCACGGACCAGGTGCCGGTCTCGAGGGCGGTCCGCCACGACTCGGCGAGCAGGTCGGCCTCGCCGGGCTCGAGGGAGCGCCGGGCGTGGCGGTGGGCGAGGTCGGCGTCGCTGAGCCACAGGAGGACCTCGCGCGGGTCGACCTGGGGCCACCACGCCTTCATGAAGGCCTCGACGTCGAGGTGGTCCTCCCACCGGTCGATGAACTCCGCCTTGGCGTCGCGGTCACCACGGATCCCCAGGGAGGCCCAGGCGGCCTCGCCGAGGGCGGCCTGGGCGGCGGCCGTGCCGGCGTTGCGCTGGTGCTGCCGGAGCACCAGGGACCGGACGTGGTCAAGGGCGCGGGCATCGAGCCGCACGGCCTGCCCGGCCACGATCGCCCGGAACTCCGTCGGGGCGTCGGGGACGCGGCCGCGGGCCGCGGCGGCGAGCAGCGGGCGCATCCGCGTCGAGCCCTTGATCCGCGCGACGGCCGGCGGGTCGAGGCGCTCGGTGTCGATCGCGTCGACGACGTCGCCGACGGGCCGCAGGATGACGCTCTCCTCGCCCAGGGAGGGGAGCACGCGCTCGATGTACGCGGTGTAGGCCGCCGACGGGCCGACGACGAGGATGCCGCCGGACTCGAAGCGTCGCCGGTCGGAGTAGAGCAGGTAGGCGGCCCGGTGCAGCGCGACGACGGTCTTGCCGGTGCCCGGTCCGCCGCTGATCTCGGTGATGCCGCGGGCGCTGGCCCGGATCGCCTCGTCCTGATGGGCCTGGATCGTCGCGACGATGTCGCGCATCTGCGCGCCGCGGCTGCGGGTCAGCGCGGCCATGAGGGCGCCGTCGCCGACGACGACGAGGTCGTCGGGCGCCTCGGGGACCATGAGGTCGTCCTCGATGCCGATGACGGTCGCACCGCGGCTGCGCAGGACGCGGCGCCGGATCACGCTCATCGGGTGGGTCGGGGTCGCCCGGTAGAACGGCTCGGCCGCCGGGGCGCGCCAGTCGATGACGAGCGGCTCGTAGTCGTCGTCGCGCACCCCGATCCGGCCGATGTAGCGGACCTCGCGCTCGTCGGCCGCCGAGGTCGTATGCCGCTGAGCGGGCGCTGTGGTCGAGTGCCCGTTCCCGTGTGCCGGGGTCTCGTGGGTCTCGTGCCCGTTGCGCTCACCCATGGCGTGGTCGAGGTCGAGGCGGCCGAAGACGAGTCCCTCGTACTGGGTGTCCAGGGCGCTGCGGCGGCGGGCCGCGTGGTAGACGAGGGCGTCGCGCTGGAAGAGGCTCGCGCCCTCGGCGTCACCGGTCTCGACCGTGCGGCCGAACTGGCCGCGCGACAGTCCCTCGGCGTGGACGGCCTCGGCCCGGCCCGCGGCCTTCTCGAGCTCAGCGAGCACGCGGTCCACGTGGGCCTGCTCGATGGCGATCTGCTCGGCGACGACGTCGGGCACGGCGGCGCCACGGGTTGTGGTGTTCGACGAACTCACGGACTCCCCAGTGCTTCTCATGCTTCACGTGGCTGCCGGCAGCGGGCGTGTCCAGCACGCTTCGACGGCCACCCCGTCCGGACGCGGGAACCATTCAGTCTACTGTCCTGGCATGGTTTCCCCTGCATGCGTCCCCCCAACCGGTGTGCCCCTTGTCGGCCGGACCGTCCGGCTCGACGTCATGGCGCCGGAGGACGCGGAGGGGCTCTTCGCGGTCTACTCGGACCCGGAGTGCTATCGGCACGGCTACGCCATGGGGACGCCGCACGGCTCGCTGGCGGAGACGGAGGCGATGGTGGCGGCGTCGGTCGCGGCACGGGCGACCGGCCGGACCGCCTACACGGTGCGGCTCGTCGCGGACTCGGAGCTGGGCGCCGCAGGGACGATCGTGGGGAGCAGCTCGCTGGGCGATGTCGACACGGCCAGCCAGCACGTCCACCTCGGCTGGACGATGTACGGCTCGCGCTGGTGGGGCACCACGGTCAACCCGGAGGCGAAGTTCCTCCTGCTCGCCCACGCCTTCGAGACGTGCGGGTTCGGGCGGGTCAAGATCCAGACCGACGTCATCAACGACCGGTCGCGGGCCGCGATCGAGAAGCTCGGGGCGAGCTTCGAGGGGGTCGTGCGACGCGACAAGCTGCGGGCCGACGGGTCATGGCGGGACACCGCGGTCTACTCGATCCTCGTCGACGAGTGGCCTGAGGTCCGCGCTGGACTGCTCCGGCGGCTCGGGGCCTGACCCCCTAGGCTTTTCGCCGTGAAGGTCCTCGTCCTCGGTTCCGGCGCCCGTGAGCACGCACTGGTCAAGGCCATCGCGGCCGACCCCGAGGTCGAGGCGGTCATCGCGGCGCCCGGCAACCCGGGCATCGACGCGACGGCCCTGTGCGTGGCCGTCGACATCCTCGACGGCCAGGCTGTCGCCGAGCTCGCGCGGCAGCACGCCGTCGACCTCGTCGTCATCGGGCCCGAGGCCCCGCTCGTCACGGGCGTCGCGGACGTATGCCGCTCGGCCGGCTTCCCGGTCGTCGGACCGTCCGCTGCGGCGGCGCGGCTCGAGGGCAGCAAGTCGTTCGCCAAGGAGGTCATGGCGGCGGCCGACGTGCCCACCGCGCGGGCGCTCGTGTGCACGACGATCGAGCAGGCCGAGTCGGCCCTGGACGCGATCGGCGGTCCCCACGTCGTCAAGGACGACGGGCTCGCGGCCGGCAAGGGTGTCGTCGTGACCGATTCGATGGACGAGGCGCTCGAGCACGCGCGCGCCTGCCTCGCCAAGGAGGACGGCTGCCTCGTCGTCGAGGAGTACCTCGACGGCCCGGAGGTCTCGGTCTTCTGCCTGTCCGACGGGACGACCGTCGTGCCGCTCCAGCCGGGCCAGGACTTCAAGCGGGTCGGCGACGGTGACGCCGGCCTCAACACCGGCGGCATGGGTGCCTACTCGCCGCTCGACTGGGCGCCGAGGACGCTCGTGGCCGACGTCGTCGAGCGTGTCGCCCAGCCGACCATCGACGAGATGCGCCGGCGGGGGACGCCGTTCGTCGGGGTCCTCTACGTCGGACTCGCACTCACCTCGCGCGGTCCGCGTGTCGTCGAGTTCAACGCCCGGCTCGGGGACCCGGACGGCCAGGCCGTCCTGGCTCGTCTCGAGACGCCCTTCGCCCAGTTGCTGCATGCCACCGCGACCGGCGCGCTCGCGGACTTCCCCGACCTGCGCTGGTCGAGCGACGCGGCGGTCGTCGTCGTCATCGCCTCGGCCGGCTACCCGGCGGCACCCCGCACCGGCGACCCGATCACCGGGCTCGACGCCGCCGCCGAGGTGCCAGGCGTCGCGGTGCTGCACGCAGGGACGAAGTTCGACGACGAGGGCGTCCTCGTGTCGGCCGGGGGTCGTGTCCTGGACGTCGTCGCGGTGGGAACCGACCTCGCAAAGGCAAGGTCAGCGGCATACGAGGCGGTGGAGCTCATCGAGCTCGAGGGGGCCCACCATCGGACGGACATCGCGCTGAAGGCGGAGCGCGGCGAGATCACGGTCGGAGTGTGAGATGACGAGTTCCGTTGAGCTGGAAGGGTTCCGGCACGTCTACTCGGGGAAGGTGCGCGAGCTCTACGCGCCGGTCGGGGCGGACGGCGAGGTCGTCGAGGACCGGATCATGCTGGTCGCCTCGGACCGGGTCTCGGCGTACGACTGGGTGCTCGACACCCCGATCCCCGACAAGGGCGCCGTGCTGACCCGGCTGTCGCTGTGGTGGTTCGACCAGCTCGCCGACCTCGTGCCGAACCATGTGGTGTCGACCGATGTGCCGGCGGTGGTGGCGGGGCGCGCCGTGATCGTCCGCAAGCTCGAGATGCTGAAGGTCGAGGCGATCGCCCGGGCCTATCTCACGGGTGGCGGGCTCGAGGAGTATCGCGCGAAGGGCTCGGTGTGCGGCGTGCCGCTGCCGCCCGGGCTCGAGGACGGCTCGAAGCTGCCGGAGCCCGTCTTCACGCCGACCACGAAGGCACCGGTGGGGGAGCACGACCTGCCGATGTCGCCGGCGGAGGTCGACGACTTGCTGGGAGCCGAGGTGGCCGCCGAGGTGTCGCGGCTGACCCGAGCGATCCTGGCGAGGGGCAACGAGATCGCCGCTGCCCGCGGCATCCTCATCGCCGACACGAAGGTCGAGTTCGGGCGGTCCGCGGACGGGTCCGGTGGGCTGGTGCTCGGCGACGAGGTGCTGACGCCGGACTCGTCACGCTTCTGGCCGGCCGCGGCCTGGCAGCCGGGCCGGACGCAGCCGTCCTACGACAAGCAGTTCGTCCGCGACTGGCTCACCTCGCCCCAGTCGGGCTGGTCGAAGTCGAGTGGCGAGGCGCCGCCGCCGCTGCCCGAGCGCGTGGTCGAACAGACCCGGGCGAAGTACATCGAGGCCTACGAGCTGCTGACCGGCGAGTCCTTCTGACGAGAGGCCCGGGTCACTCAGGGCTGAGCCGGGGTGTTGGCCGCCAAGAATCGGGCCGCGGCGCGAAAGTCGGCAGTGTCTCGCGGCAGGAACCGTCCACCGCCGGACCACAGCATGCGAGCATGACCGCATGTCGCAGTCACCCGCGCCGCCGAGCGGATTCGAGCGCCTCAAGGTCCGCCAGAAGCTGACCCTCATGGTCAACCGCTACGAGATCCTCGAGACCGACGAGCAGGGGACCGACCTCGGGCTGCTGTGCTTCGCCGAGCAGAAGCGGATGGCGTTCAAGGAACAGGTCACCTTCTTCACGGATGCGGGCAAGACGCAGCCGCTGTTCGGGTTCAAGGCAGACAGGGTGGTCGATCTCGGCGCCGGCTACGACGTCCTCGATGCCGGCGGCCAGCCGATCGGGTGGTTCAAGAAGGAGTTCCGGTCCTCGCTGGCGCGGTCGACCTGGCGGCTCGGGACGCCCGACGGGTTCACCTGTGTGGGCCGGGAACGCAACGCGAAGGTCGCCGTCCTCCGCCGGGTCTGGGACTTCGTCCCGGTCGTCGGCGATCTCCCGGTGCCGTGGCTCTTCCACTTCGACTTCCGGACCGGCGATGGCTCGATCGTCATGAGCTCGACGAAGAAGGTCGGCCTCAAGGACACCTACTTCATCGACCTGCCGGCGCAGTCGAACGGCTGGCGGCTCGACTGGCGGGTCGGGGCCGCGATGGCCGTGGCGCTCGACGCGTTGCAGTCCCGCTGACGCCGCCGGACGGTATGCCGCTCCGCCGCCCCTCGGGCAGGGGGTGTCCATCCGTGGATCCTGAACCGGTCACCACTTGACCGCCGGTAGACTTCATGCGTCCCGTCGGACCGTCCCCAGGAGAACCACCAATGGGAAGCATCGTCGTCGACGTCATGCTCAAACCCGAGATCCTCGACCCGCAGGGACAGGCCGTCGCCGGTGCCCTCCCACGACTGGGGTTCGCCTCGTTCAGCGACGTCCGGCAGGGCAAGCGCTTCGTCCTGACCGTGGACGGCAAGGTGACCGACGAGCACCTGGCCCAGGCCCGGGAGGCGGCGGAGAAGCTGCTCAGCAACCCGGTCATCGAGGACGTCGTCTCTGTCCGCGCCCTCGACGGTGCCGACGAGCAGGCCGCGGCCGGCCCGGAGGAGGGCGGCAAGGCGGCTCGCAAGGCTGCCCACACCAAGCAGGACGCAGCGGTCCGGACGGCTGCCCACGAGACCGGCGAGGCCGACGCGTGAGGATCGGCGTCGTCACCTTCCCCGGCTCCCTCGACGACAGGGACGCCGCTCGGGCGGTGCGCGCGTGCGGCGGCGAGGCCGTCTCCCTCTGGCACGGCGACGACGACCTCAAGGGCGTCGACGCCGTCATCCTGCCGGGAGGCTTCTCCTACGGCGACTACCTCCGGTGCGGGGCCATCGCCCGGTTCGCCCCGATCATGGACAAGCTGGTTCCGGCCGCCAAGGGCGGTCTGCCGGTCCTCGGCATCTGCAACGGCTTCCAGGTCCTGACCGAGAGCCACCTGCTGCCGGGCGCGCTGATCCGCAACGACCACCGCAAGTTCAACTGCATCGACGTCGACCTCACGGTCGAGAACACCTCGACCGCGTGGACCAGCGACTACGAGCAGGGCCAGACGATCCGGATCGTCCTCAAGAACGGCGAGGGCGCCTTCGTCGCCGACGACAAGACCCTCGACCGGCTCGAGAAGGAAGGTCTCGTCGTCTTCCGGTACGGGGTCGACGAGCACGGCCGCAACCCCAACGGCTCCTACCGCAACATCGCGGGCATCACCAACGAGCGCGGCAACATCGTCGGGCTCATGCCCCACCCGGAGCACGCCATCGAGGCCGGCTACGGCCCAGGTGTCGACGGGCGCGGCTTCTTCACCTCGGTCCTCAAGCACACCCTCGAAAGCGCAGCCACCGCATGACCCAGCCCGTCGCGCAGAGCGCGCACAGCGGCATACAGCAGCCGTCTGTCGACACCGTCGAGCACGCGGCCGAGACCCCTGACCTCGAGCAGCCGTGGGCCGAGCTCGGCCTCAAGGAGGACGAGTACGCCAACATCCGCGAGATCATCGGGCGGCGCCCGACGATCGCGGAGCTGGCGATGTACTCCGTCATGTGGTCGGAGCACTGCTCGTACAAGTCGAGCAAGGTCCACTTCAAGCTCTGGGGCGAGAACACGACCGACGAGATGCGCGAGAAGCTCCTCGTCGGCATCGGTGAGAACGCCGGCGTCGTCGACATCGGCGACGGCTGGGCGGTGACCTTCAAGGTCGAGTCGCACAACCACCCGTCCTACGTCGAGCCCTACCAGGGCGCCGCGACGGGCGTCGGGGGCATCGTCCGCGACATCATGTCGATGGGCGCCCGGCCGATCGCCGTGATGGACCCGCTGCGGTTCGGCAACCTCAGCCACCCCGACACCGCCCGCGTCCTGCCGGGCGTCGTCGCCGGCATCGGCGGCTACGGCAACTGCCTCGGCCTGCCCAACATCGGCGGTGAGGTCGTCTTCGACGACTGCTACCAGGGCAACCCGCTCGTCAACGCGCTCTGCGTCGGCGCGATGCGCACCGAGGACATCCACCTCGCCAAGGCGAGCGGCACCGGCAACAAGGTCATCCTCTTCGGCGCGAAGACCGGCGGCGACGGCATCGGCGGCGTCTCCGTGCTCGCCTCCGAGACCTTCGAGGAGGGCGGCCCAACGAAGCGGCCGGCCGTCCAGGTCGGGGACCCCTTCGCGGAGAAGGTGCTCATCGAGTGCTGTCTCGACCTCTACAAGGCAGGGGTCGTCGACGGCATCCAGGACCTCGGGGGTGCTGGGCTCTCCTGCGCCACAAGCGAGCTGGCGTCCAACGGAGACGGCGGCATGCGAGTCGAGCTCGACCTGGTGCCGCTCCGCGATGCGAGCCTTGCCCCGCACGAGATCCTCATGTCCGAGTCGCAGGAACGGATGATGGCGGTCGTCGAGCCGGACAAGGTCGACGAGTTCCTCGCCATCACCGACCGGTGGGACGTCGAGGCGACCGTCATCGGCGAGGTCACCGACGGCGACCACCTCGTCATCACCTGGCACGGCGAGGTCATCGTCGACGTGCCGCCGCGGTCCGTCGCGCACGAGGGGCCCACCTACCACCGGCCGCTCGCGCGTCCCGACTACCTCGACGCGCTTCAGGCGGACGGACCTGGCTCGCTGCGCCGTCCGGAGTCGGGCGACGAGATCCGGGCCCAGCTGCTCACCCTGCTCGGGTCGCCCAACCTCTGGGACAAGTCGTGGGTCACCGACCAGTACGACCGCTACGTCATGGGCAACACCGCGCTCGCGCAGCCCGACGACGCCGGCGTCGTGCGCGTCGACGAGTCGACCGGGCGAGGGGTCGCGGTGGCGACCGACTGCAACGGCCGGTTCGCCAAGCTCGACCCGTATGCCGGC
>NZ_JBQCCV010000192.1:0-4698 GCF_051961875.1 Intrasporangium sp.
GACGTCGGCCCGGACGAGGACCTCCTCGATGCCGGCACCGGCAGTCAGCGGGGCGATCTTGCTCTGCAGCGACGTCAGCTGCTGCAGGTCGGCCTCGATGGTCGGCCAGATCGACACCCAGACATAGTTCATGTCGAGGCGAGCGCTCGCGCCGCGAGCGGCCCTGGTCCGACGGATCGCCTCGAGGCAGTTGGCGATGGCGCGCTCGACGTGCGGCAGGCCGGTCACCGCGCCGTTCTCGTCCCTCACGACCACGAGCTGGCGGACCTGGGCGAGCGCGACGAGGCGCCGGTCGTCCGGGTTGTCCTTGGCAACGCACTCGTAGAGCAGGACGTCCTCGGGCGCTTCGAGGCGGGTCACGTCGAAGGCGCGGAGCCGCCAGAGGCTGAGGCGCCGCCCGACCATCGGGTGCACTCCGCGCACCAGCCGGTCCTCCGTGAGCCCGTCGGCGGTCGGCCGGAACGTGAAGTAGTCCACCGGGCGCCCGTCACCGGCGCTCACGGCGACCGCCACGCGCCGTACGTGCTCGGTGAACGGCATACGGCCGAGCTTCTCGGCGAGCTGGGCGCTGGCGTCCTCGGGCGACTGGGGCTCCTCGGGCCAGCTGAGGTAGAGGTCGACGACCGCCTCGTGGCTGGGCAGGCGGCCCTCGACGTCCGCGCTCACCGCCGCGTCGAGGGGACTGCCTGGCGTCAGCTCCCTGACCAGACCGATCGTCGTCGTGAGGTGGGTGGCCCGTTCATCGAGCGTGTAGTCCGCGACCGCGAAGGGGCGGCCGCCGGTGGAGAAGGTGTGCTGATCGCGCAGGTCGTGGCCGCGGTAGTGCCGCTTGATGAGGACCTCGAGCATCGGCTCGTGCTCGGGCAGGCCACCGTGCAGCCGC
The DNA here is from genome assembly GCF_051961875.1 of Intrasporangium sp. Classification (GTDB taxonomy): domain Bacteria; phylum Actinomycetota; class Actinomycetes; order Actinomycetales; family Dermatophilaceae; genus Intrasporangium_A. The sequence goes on from NZ_JBQCCV010000192.1 coordinate 884, forward strand.
TCGGCGAGGAACCGGACGAGCTGCTCCGGGATGGCGGCCAGCTCGTCGACCCCCTCGGCGTGGCCGGGAGCGTCCGGCGTCGTGGCGAGCCCGGACAGCTTGTCGCGGACCCCGGTCAGGACGCTGGCCCGGTCTGCATCGACGAGGGGCTGGTCGAACCAGCGGAACCGCGCCGACCGGGCGAGGTCGCCGACGACGGGAAAGCGCAGCTGGGTCGCGAGGACGAGCCGGTCGAGCATCTCGCGGGCGACCGTGTCGTATGGCGCTGCCGGCACCGGCTCGCTCAGCCACCGCTGCAGGAGAGACGTCGCGACCGCCACCTCCGGCGCGGACCGCTGCTGGGCGAGGAAGATCCGGAACACGGCCTCCTCGAGCTCCGGGGTCCGCTCGAAGTCCGCGACGCCGTAGTGCGCGAGGACGCGGGCGAGCTTGGCGCGGAAGTCCTCCGGGAGCCCGGCCCGGTCCGGGTCCAGGCTCTGCAGGTAGCTGTGGAAGTACTCCCTGGGGCTGTGGACGAGAAGCTCGGTGTGCCGCTCCTCCGCCGCGGGCCGGTTGCGGCTCAGCTCCGCGAAGTCGGTGAGCAGCTCGAGCAGGGCGATCTCGGCAGCGATCGTCGTCTGGCCCTCGGTGGCGAGCTCATCGCGGGCCTCGAGGTAGGCCGTGAGCGCCCGGCCGCTTCCGGCCGACTCGGTGTCGAAGCCGAGGATGGCGCCGGACAGGTCGGCGACGGCCCGCAGCGCTCGCGTGGCCGCGGACTGGCCGTTCGGGGCCCCGGGGAGGTCGAGGTCGACGGAGGGGCCCGCCTCGGCCTGCGCCTCGTCGCCGTCGCCGACCGGCTCGAGCCGGATGAGTGGGGCGCCGGTCTCGACCTGGGCGCCGACGGTGACGGGCAGCTCGCGGACCCGGCCGGCGAAGGGCGCCACCAGGACGGTCTCCATCTTCATCGACTCGAGCACGAGCACGGGTGCGCCGGCCGCCACCTCGGTCCCCACCTCGACCGGTGTCGCCACCACGAGGGCCGGAGCAGGCGACCGCATGACGCCCCCCTCGTCCCGGGTGACGCGGTGGGTGACGCCGCCCACCTCGACGAGGTGGACCGGTCCGTGCGTCGCCGTGACGAGGCGGTAGCCGTGCCCGGAGACGCTGAGGCGGCTGTGGTGGCGGTCGATCCGGTCGATCTCGGCCTCGACCGCCTGTGACTCGGCGCCCGCGCCGATCGTGACGCGGTAGCGCGTCTGTCCCGCTCGCAGGACCGTCACCTTGTATGACGCGCCGCGCAGCTTGAGGTCGACCCCGCGGCCGACCTTGTGCTGGACCTGCGGGCGGCCGCCGCGGGCGGTCTCGAGCAGCCGGGCCCGCTCGATGGCCTCGGCGTCCTCGTAGGCCTCGATGCCCGCGGCCACGAGGGCGATGCCCGAGTGGCGGTGCGAGACGAGCCGGCCCTGCTGGCGGACACGGTCGATCCAGCCGGTGTCCGCCGAGCCGTCGATGACCTCCGGCTGATCCAGCAGGTCGAGGATGAACGACTTGTTCGTGGCCCCGCCCTCGATGACGACAGTCGTCTCCTGCATCGCCCGCCGGAGGCGGGCCATCGCCTCGTCGCGGGTGCGTCCGTAGGCGATGATCTTGGCGATCATCGAGTCGAAGTCGGCCGGGATGGAGTCGCCCTCGGCGACGCCGGTGTCGACCCGGATGCCCGGACCCGAGGGAAAGGTGAGCAGCTCGATCCGGCCCGGGGAGGGGGCGAAGTCGCGGTCCGGGTCCTCGGCGTTGAGCCGGGCCTCGATGGCGTGGCCGGACTCGACGGGGCGCTCGCCGTCGAGCCGGCCGTCGCTCGCGACGTGGATCTGCAGCCCGACGAGGTCGGTGTCGGTCGTCACCTCGGTGATCGGGTGCTCGACCTGGAGGCGGGTGTTGACCTCGAGGAAGGCGAAGAACTTCTCGGTCGGGTGGTAGAGGAACTCGACGGTGCCCGCTCCGGAATAGCCGACCGCGATGGCGAGACGCTCGGCGCTCGCCTTGACCTCCGCGACCTGCTCGGGTCCGAGGACAGGTGAGGCGGACTCCTCGATGACTTTCTGGTTGCGCCGCTGGATCGAGCAGTCACGCACGCCGACGGCCCACGCCGTGCCCTGGCCGTCGGCGATGACCTGCACCTCGATGTGGCGCGCGCCGGTGACGAGCTTCTCCAGGAAGACGACCCCGGAGCCGAAGGCCCGCGCGGCCTCGTCACGGGTGCGCTCGTAGGCCTCGCGCAGGTCGGCGTCGGAGTCGACCCGGCGGATGCCCCGCCCGCCACCGCCTGCGGTGGCCTTGAGCATGAGCGGGTAGCCGATCCGTGCGGCGGCCTCGGTCGCCTCCTCGAGGGTGTCGACGCCGCCGCGGCTCCACGGGGCGACAGGAACGCCGACCTCCTCGGCGATGAGCTTGCTGCCGATCTTGTCCCCGAGCTTGCGCATCGCCTCGGGGCTCGGCCCGATGAAGGTGACGCCGATGCGCGCGCAGAGCTCGGCGAAGCCCGGGTCCTCGGCGACGAAGCCCCAGCCCACCCAGGCCGCGTCGGCGCCGGTCTCGAGCAGAGCCCTCTCGAGGACCGCGTAGTCGAGGTAGGGCCGGTTCGCGGCCGGGCCGAGGTCGTAGGCCCGGTCGGCCTCGCGGACGAACATCGCCCGGCGCTCGCCCTCGGTGTGCAACGCGATCGTCTCGATCTGCGGCCCGTTCGGCTCAGCGGCGTTGAGGTCGCGAACCGCGTGGATGAGCCGCATGGCCGCCTCACCACGGTTGACGATGGCGATGCGGGAGAACATCTCGAGGGCCTCCTTGGGGCAGGGGGACGCGTCCGGTGCGGCGTGCGCTCACGCCACCGTTCGAGACTGTCACCATTCGCGCCGACGGGCGAGTACAACCTACCGGGCGTCGGCGTCGAGCCGGGATGATGCTGTCGGGGGCCGCCCTTACGCTCGGGGCGGGGGCAGACAGGAGAGACACGAGATGGACCTGAGTGAGGCGCTGTCGCTGGCGCGGGAGCTGGTGCGTGCGCACAGGCTCGACGGGTGGACGGTGGGGCTCGACCGGGCCAAGGCGCGGGCCGCAGCCTGCCACTTCCGCGACCGGCGCATCACGCTGAGCAGCCACCTGACCGCCCTGCACGAGCAGGACGAGGTGCGTGACTCGATCCTCCACGAGATCGCCCACGCTCTGGTCGGCCCCCGCCATGGGCACGACGAGGTCTGGCGGGCGACGGCGATCGCCATCGGCTCGACCGGCTCGCGCTGCGTCGAGGGCGGGCCCGCGGTGAGCGGCAACTGGTGGGGCACCTGCCGCGCCGGCCATCACACGACACGGCACCGGCGCCCCGAGCGGGTCATGACCTGCGCCAGGTGCTCGTCCACCTTCGATGTGCGCTACCTGCTCGCGTGGACCTATCGCGGCGAGGAGGTGCCGATGCATCCCAACTACGTCGCGGAGCTGCAGTCGCTGACCGGTGACCAGAACGCGCCCATGGGACGCCGTCTGCGGGTCGGCCAGCGGGTCCGGGTCACGGCTCCGGGCGACTTCGAGGGCAGCCTGGGCACGATCGTGAAACGGGGCCGCACCCGCTTCCATGTCCGGTCCCGGGGCGGGATCCTCACGGTGCCCTTCGCGCTCGTCGAGCCCACGACCTGAAGAGGCGCCCTTGCGCCCGGAGTAGTCGCCGCCCCACCGCACGACACCGTCGCAGTAGTCCACGATCGCGCGGATCTTGCCCCGCTGGGTAGCAGTCGCTCGCACCGAGGGGATGGCGGGGCGCGTTCACGTCGATGGCCGTGCCGCTC
>NZ_JBQCCV010000193.1:0-2984 GCF_051961875.1 Intrasporangium sp.
CGTAGTCGCGTCGACGTCGATACCGACAACCCAGCCGTGGTAGTGGCCGCAGTCCGCGTAGTTGCCCCCGAAGGCGACGTAGACGCGGCCGGATGACAACGCGAGCCCCGGCCGCTGCAGCAGGTTGACCGGATCCTCCCCGGCCGGCAGCGGTGGGTCGGCATCGCGACGCAAACGCACGTGGCCGTCGGACACCGCGAGACCGACCAGCTCGTGCAGCACCGCGCCACCGCCGCCGTGAATCTCACCAACGACGTAGACGGTGCCCGACCGGGTGTCGATGACAGGGGTGCCGGTGATGCCCAAGGGGTCGATGTCGCCGCAGCCGGCCACCTGCTGCACGTCGGTGAGCGGTTCGCCGATGACGATGGACCAGACCACGCGACCGTCCTTGGGGTCGAGCGCCACGACACGGTCGTCCTCGGTGGCCGCGATGACCAGGCCATGGAAGACGAGCGGCTGCCCTCGCACGGCACCGCCGAGGTCGGTCGACCAGGCAGGCCTGGCCGGAGTCGGGTCCGGGCCGTTGCGGACGTCACCGGTCCGGCCCGGGTCGGCATGGTAGGTCGTCCAGCCGGTCAACGCGTCCGGTCCCGTCGTCGGCGCAGGCGACGCGGCCGGTGGTGGACGCGACGCGGCGGAGGGGGCGGGAGTGTCGGCCCGCGAGCAGGCCGCCAGCAGCGAGGCGCAGAACGTCGCGCCGCATACGAGAGCGGCGAGCCGAGCTCGCGCCGTGCTCATCACTCGACGCTAGGCCCCCATGCTGGGACTGTCCGCGCCACCTAGGGGCTCCTCCCCGCGGCGTACAGGAACGGGAGCCCGCGCCCCCGTTCCTGCACGCCATCATCCGAGCCCCCCTAGCAGTCGCCGCTCCCGGGGGCGACGTCGACGTGCAGGGTCACGTAGAAGTCATCGGGGTCGATCTGGGTCACCGCGTGCAGGTGCAGGTGACCGTCGGGCGTCGCCGTCACCACGTGCGCGTGGGCGTAGCGGTAGCGGAGCCTTCGCTGCCAGTGCCATTCGAGGAACGAGGCACGCTCCCGGGGCCCGAAGTCCTTTGCCCTGACGCCCCACGACGCCGAGGCGCTGATCAGCTGCGGCGGTGTGCCGCGGCGTGCGACGTCGGAGGGGTGCAGGACGAAGCCGCTCAGCATGGAGTCTTCGCCGAGGTAGTACTCGACATCGATGCGCATGCCCTCGAGGTTGGCGTCGCTGCTCGGCAGAGCGGTGCTGGTCACGTGCTCGAGCAGGTGCACGTAGGCGGCCGGATCGCCGGTGAGGATCTGGACGTTCATGGTTCGGTCCCTTCCGTGTTCCACCGTCTCGGTGGAGCGCTGGCACCCGGTCGGCTGCGCTCCGCGCGAGGGCAGGGCGGGGGGACCGGGCGCGCGGCACCGGGCGGTGCCGCTCAAGGGACTGCTGACGTCGCCCGCCATCCTGCCATGCGGGGATGCCGGGGAACACCGCCCCTCGGTATGCCGCCCACCCCGCCGAGCGGACGTGGGCCCTGGTCGCCTCGCCCTGAAATCGCACAGCAAACACACAACCGAGCAGTAGTTCTCGCACGGCGAGGTGGCGTGCTCTGGAGGTGACACAACCACGTGTCGCTGAACTCAGGACTCGCCATGACGCATCACCACACTCGTCGCCTCACCCGTATCGCGGCCGTCGGGGCGGTGGCTGCCCTGGCTGCCGCCGGCGGCGCCACCTTCGAGGCCCGTGCCGCCAGCTCCTCGGCGGGCAGCTCCGCCTCCGCCACGCCCTCCAGCCCCTACCAGGGCTCGAACACCAGCGGCGGCTTCGGGTCCGGTAGCGGCCGCTGGGGCTATGGGTACTTCGGCAACGGCTACGGGCACGGCTCCGGTGGGGGAGACGGGTCCGACGGCGGATCCGCGTCTAGCGGCGGATCCGGCGGATCGGGGTCAGCCACCACCCCCGTGCGGCCCGCGACCCAGGCCACCGCCGCCCAGGTCGTCGGCGTCGTCAACATCCTCACGACGGTGGACTACGGCCAGAACGAGGCGGCGGGTACCGGCATCGTGCTGACGAGCAACGGCCGCATCCTGACCAACAACCACGTCATCGACGGCGCCACGTCCATCACCGCGGTGGACCTCACCACCGGGCATCGCTACACCGCGAGTGTCGTCGGCGACAGCCCGACCAACGACGTGGCGGTGCTGCAGCTCAGGAATGCCAGCGGACTGCAGACGGCGCCGCTCGGCGACTCGAACGCGGTCGCGGTCGGGCAGTCCGTCACCGGAGTCGGCAACGCCGGCAATGCTCCCGGGACTTCAGCGGCCTCGGGGACCGTCACCGCCCTCGGTCAGGCCATCACCGCCAGCGACGTCGGCAACTCGAATGCCGAGCAGGTCAGCGGCCTCATCGAGACGAGCACCGACGTCGAGCCTGGCGACTCCGGCGGCCCGCTGCTCAACTCGTCCGGACGGGTGATCGGCATGGACACGGCTGCGGCGACGAACCCCCGTACCGGGGCCACCGAGGCGGGCTATGCGATCCCCGTGGACCATGCCCTCGACATCGCGAACGAGATCGTCGGTGGCGTCTCCAACGCGACCATCCAACAAGGGCTTCCGGCGTTCCTCGGTGTCGACCTGTTGCCCGACGGGGTCACCGGCGCCGAGTCCGCCACGACGATCCAGGGCGTCATTCCCGGTACTGCCGCGGCGCGGCTCGGGCTCACTGTGGGGGACACGCTGACCGAGATCGGTGGGACCGCCGTCTCCACCCAGTCCGAGGTCAATGCCGTCCTCACCGCGCACAAGCCCGGTGACCACGTGTCCATCGCCTGGGTCGACGCGGCCGGGGACGCCCACCAGGGCACTGTGATCCTCGGGTCCGGGCCGGCCAACTGACGCGGCTACTGTTGCGGCCTGTGGGCGAGTTTCCGGAGCCGGCATCGACCGACGACCTGCGCGGTTTGCTTCTCGACTACCTCGACTTCTACCGGGGCGTCGTCCGCG
>NZ_JBQCCV010000194.1:0-52388 GCF_051961875.1 Intrasporangium sp.
ACCCCAACAGCCTCATGAGTGTTGTCGGCGCCGGGCGCGTGGCCGGCGAGGTTGCGTCCCAGCAGGCCTTCAGCGTCACCGACAAGCTGGTGGCCCTGATCCTGCTGCTCGGTGGGCTGAACCTGTTCCTCGGACTGGTGAACCTGGTTCCGCTGCCGCCCTTCGACGGTGCCGGCGTAGCAACCGCCTTGGTCGAGGCCGTCCGGAGTCGGTGGGCTCGCCTGCGAGGTCGACCGGATCCGGGTGTCATCGACGCCGGCAAGCTGCTGCCGCTGACCTATGCGATGGCCGCGCTGCTGCTCCTGATCAGTGTCGTGCTGATCTACGCGGACATCGTGGCGCCGGTCTCCATCTCCTAGCCCCATACGATGGGTGCATGACCTCGGTTTCCTTGGGTATGCCTGCCCCGCCGCCGCCCGTTCTTGCTCCTCGGCGGCCCACGCGTCAGATCAAGGTGGGCAAGGTCGGGGTCGGCAGCGAGTCGCCGATCTCGGTGCAGTCGATGTGCACGACCCTGACCGCGGACGTGAACACCACGCTCCAGCAGATCGCCGAGCTGACGGCGGCTGGGTGCGACATCGTGCGGGTCGCCTGCCCCTCGCAGGACGACGCGGACGCGCTGCCGCAGATCGCCCAGCACTCGCAGATCCCGGTGATCGCGGACATCCACTTCCAGCCGAAGTACGTGTTCGCGGCGATCGAGGCGGGTTGTGCGGCGGTTCGCGTGAACCCCGGCAACATCAAGAGATTCGACGACCAGGTCAAGGAGATCGCTCGGGCGGCCAAGGACCACGGCGCGTCGATCCGCATCGGCGTCAACGCGGGCTCGCTCGACAAGCGCCTGCTCGAGAAGTACGGCAAGGCCACGCCCGAGGCCCTGGTGGAGTCGGCCGTCTGGGAGGCGAGCCTCTTCGAGGAGCATGACTTCCACGACTTCAAGATCTCGGTCAAGCACAACGACCCGGTGACCATGGTCCGGGCCTACGAGCTGCTGGCTGAGCGCGGCGACTGGCCGCTCCACCTGGGCGTGACCGAGGCCGGACCCGCCTTCCAGGGCACCATCAAGTCGGCGACCGCATTCGGCGCGCTGCTCTCGAGGGGCATCGGCGACACGATCCGCGTCTCTCTCTCGGCCCCGCCGGTCGAGGAGGTCAAGGTCGGCAACCAGATCCTCATGTCCCTCGGCCTGCGCCCGCGCAAGCTCGAGATCGTCTCGTGCCCCTCGTGCGGCCGCGCGCAGGTCGACGTCTACACGCTCGCCGACCAGGTGACCGCGGGGCTCGAGGGCCTGACCGTCCCGCTCCGCGTCGCCGTCATGGGCTGCGTCGTCAACGGCCCCGGCGAGGCGCGCGAGGCCGACCTCGGCGTGGCCTCCGGCAACGGCAAGGGCCAGATCTTCGTCAAGGGCGAGGTCATCAAGACCGTCCCCGAGAGCCAGATCGTCGAGACGCTCATCGAGGAGGCCATGCGGATCGCCGAGGAGATGGGCGAGCCGGTCGACGACGAGACGGCAGGCGCGCCGACCGTCACGGTCGGCTGACCTTCAGGCATGGCCGGGTTCCGCTCACCCGAGCGGTATGCCGCCGTGCGCGCTCTCGCCGACCGCGTCCGTGAGCTCCTCCCGTCGGAGCGCATTGCGATCGCGGTGGACGGGGTCGACGGGGCCGGCAAGACGGTGCTCGCGGACGAGCTCGCCGGGCTCCTCGTGCGGGAGCGAGACGTCGTGCGGGTCTCGATCGACGGCTTCCATCGGCCACGGTCCGAGCGCTACCGCAACGGGACGGGGCCGGAGTCCTTCTACCGCGACTCCTACGACTACGACGCGTTCCGTGCCGCCGTCCTCGACCCCTTCCGGCGCGGTGAGCCGGTCACGCCCGCCGTCAATGACGTGGAGCAGGACTTGCGCATCGAGGTGCCGGCCGTGCCGGTCGGAGAGGACTCCGTGCTCGTCGTGGACGGGATCTTTCTCCAGCGGCCGGGGCTCGCCGACGTGTGGGACGGGGCGATCTTCGTCGACGTCCCCTTCGAGGTCTCCGTCCCCCGGGGGAACGCCCGGTTCCCCGGAGCCCACGACCCGGACCCGGAGGCGTCCACGAACCGCCGCTACGTCGATGGGCAGCGGCTGTACGTCGCCGAGGCACGGCCTCGGGAGCGTGCGACGTGGGTCTTCGACAACACCGACCTCGACCGGCCGCGACTGACGGTTCGCGCCGATGCGTGAACTCGTCGTCCTCGGCACCTCGTCGCAGGTCCCGACCCGGACGCGCAACCACAACGGCTACCTCCTGCTGTGGGACGGCGAGGGGCTCCTCTTCGACCCGGGCGAGGGAACCCAGCGGCAGATGATCCTCGCGGGTGTGTCGGCCAGCCAGGTCACCCGGATCTGCCTCACCCATGTCCACGGCGACCACTCCTACGGCCTGCCCGGTGTGCTCTCCCGGATGGCGCTCGACGGCGCGGAGCACCGCGTCGACCTGCACTACCCGGCCTCGGGCGAGCCGTTGGTGCGGGCGCTCGTCTCGCTCGCCACGGGAGCACTCGACCTCCGTCTGCACCCGCACGGCGCTGCGGGGCAGGTCGCGCCTGGGCTGTCCGTGGCGCCGCTTCGCCATCGTGTCGAGTGCTATGGCTACCGGCTCGTCGAGCCCGACGGTCGCACGATGCTCCCCGAGCGACTCCGCGCAGTGGGCATCTCCGGACCCGACGTCGGACGGCTGCAGCAGGAGGGGCGGCTCGCCGGGGTCCGGATCGACGAGGTCAGCGTCGTGCGACCCGGGCAGAAGTTCGCCTTTGTCATGGACACGGCGCCGTGCCATGGCGCCGAGGTGCTGGCGCAGGACGTCGACCTCCTCGTCGCCGAGTGCACCTTCGCCGACGAGGAGAGCGAGCTGGCAGCGGCATACCTCCATCTCACGGCCGGGCAGGCGGGTGCGCTGGCGGCGTCCGCCGGTGCCCGAAGCCTCGTGCTCACCCACTTCTCGTCGCGCTACCTCGACCTCGACGCCTTGCGCCGCCAGGCGGTCGCGTGCGCCGGCGGGGCGGAGGTCGCGGCGGCAGCCGACCTCGATCGTTTCCCTCTGCGGCGCCGCCGTCACGCCGTCTGAACGCGCGAACGGCGAGCGCCGTGGGGGATGATGGTGTGTCCGAAGGGTGAATGGTGGAGCGCGCCGAGGTGACAGCGTGAGGTTGGGGCGGCAGGCTGTGGATGTGCTCCGCCAACGTGTGCCCGTGCGACCGCTCGGGCTCGCCGACCAGGACGCGGCGATGGAGGTCTGCGCGCGAGACCGCGCCGCGGGCGTCTTCGTCGCGGCCCGCATCGCCGAGGGCGCGCTCCGCCGGCACCCGGGGGCGCTCCTGGGTCACTACCGCGACGGCGACCTCGACGGTCTCGCCTGGGTCTCGGCCAACATCGTGCCCGTCGGGCTCGACGACGACGGCGTGTCGGCGCTGGCGGCCCGTATCGGCAAGATGCGGCGCCTCTGCGCCTCGATCTTCGGGCCGAGCGACGAGGTCGCTGCCCTCTGGGAGCAGCTAGCCCCCGTCTGGGGTCCGGTCCGGGCCGTCCGGGCCCGCCAACCGCTGCTCACCACCTCCACCCCGCCGTCCCGCCTCGAGGTGGACATCGACGAGCGGGTCCGGCCCGCACGGCCCGACGAGGTCGACATCGTCCTGCCCGCGGCCGCCCACATGTTCACCGAGGAGATCGGCTATCCACCCTACTTCGGCTCCGACCGCGGCTACCGCTCCGGCATCGCGGCCCTCATCCGGCAGGGGCACACCTTCGTGCGCGTGGAGAACGGCGAGGTGGTCTTCAAGGCGGACGTCGGGTCGCTGGCCCTCGGCTGCGCGCAGATCCAGGGCGTCTGGGTCCACCCGGGCCTGCGCGGGCAGGGGCTCGCGGTCCCTGCCATGGCCGCCGTCGTCGAGCAGGTCCTCGACCGCCTCGCCGACGAGGTCTCCCTCTACGTCAACGACTACAACGCGCCGGCCCGAGCGACCTACGCCCGATGCGGGTTCGAGCAGGTCGGGGAGTTCCGCACCATCCTGCTCTGAGTCCCCGCATGGAGGCTCACTGGAACGCGAGCGTGATGCTGTCACCGATGCGGCGGTAGCCGAGCGCCTGGTAGATGCCGTTGCTCGTCGGGTTGGCGAGGTCGGTGTAGAGCATGCACTGCTCCCCGTCGTCCATCCGTTCGGCGCTGAGGGCCGCGACGACACCCGACGCGTAGCCGTGGCCGCGCCGCTCGGGCGGCGTCCACACGCCGGAGACGCGCGTCACCCCACCGCTGGCCACCGAGGCGTACGCCATCGAGACAGGCTGCCCGGACTCGTCCTCCCACAGACCCACACGACCGGCATCGATGTATCGACCAGTGGAGGGCGCCGCGCCAGTCGCCTCCACCGCCGCGTGGAAGTCGCGCGCCCACCCGTCCGTGACGCCGAGGTCGTCGACCGTAGCGCGGCGGTAGCGACCCGGAACTGCGAAGCGCAGCCGCGGCCGAACTGGCAGGTCGTAGACGCCGAGCTCCATCTGCGTCTGGACGGCGAGGTCCCTCGAGGGTGCCCATTCGGCGGCGAACGCCTCCGCCGCGATCCGTATCCCACCCACCCCGGGGAGCGAACCCGGCTCTGACAGCAGCAGACCCGCGAGGTTGCAGGCCTGCTCAGCGGTTGCGAGACCGACGTGGAGCGGGTGTGGGGGAGTGTGCATGAACGCGGCAACCGCGCCGCCGTGCTCGTCCCGCCCGACCCACCAGCGGGGGTTCTCGCAGCGGCTCGGGTCGCCGACGAGGGCCTCGATGTTGCTGGCGGTCACGCTGAGCCACATCGGCTCCCGCGACACGAGTGGGGCCACCCACTCGCGCGCCTCGGCCGGATCGGCGGTGCACGTGAACGTGGTGGAAGTGAGCGGCATACGGCCCAATCTCCCAGCCGCCGATGGTCAGCGTCACCCCACTTGTCCGTTCTGTCCCCGGCCACGTGTCACAGATGGCACCCGGCCGGTGTCTTCATGTCGACGATCCACACCGAGAAACCTGGAGGAGAGATGGCTGAGAAGACGAGGATCCCTGCCGCCGAGGTCACGGGCCTGTACGGAGGGCTGGTGAAGGTGGGCGCTCGCAGGATGCTCGGGAAGGTACCGGACTCCGTCGGCGTCATGTGGCACCACCGCCGCGTGATGCTCGACCTCATGTCGATCGGGCGCAAGTCCGAGAAGTGGGACGCCCTGGACTCCAACCTCGCCTCGTTCGCGACGATGGCGGCGGCTGCGTCGATCGGGTGCAGCTTCTGCCTCGACCTGCACTACTTCATGGCTCACAACCATCGGCTCGACGAGGCGAAGGCCCGCGAGGTGCCGCGCTGGCGCGAGTCGGACGCCTTCTCGCCGGTCGAGCGACGGGTCATGGAGTATGCCGAGGCGATGTGCCAGACACCGGTTGCCGTCACCGACGAGCTCTCGGACGCGCTCCTGGCCGACCTCGGCCCTGCGGGTCTGCTCGAGCTCAGCGCACGGGTCGGCCTGATGAACGCCACCGCACGCTCGAACATCGCTCTCGGGATCAGCTCGGAGCACTTCTCGGACGCCTGCGGCCTGCCGCCGCTGGCGGCGCGCTCCGCGGTGCCCCACGCCTCCTAGAGTGAGCGTCATGGACGTCGACGCGTTCGTCACCCACCGCGGCCTCCTCTTCACGGTCGCCTACGAGATGCTCGGCTCGGCCGCCGACGCCGAGGACGTCGTGCAGGAGGCCTGGCTGCGGTGGGCCGCTGTCGACCACGACGAGGTCCGTGACGCTCGCGCCTACCTCGTGCGCATCGTGACGCGGCAGGCGTTGAACCACCTGCGGACCGTCTCCCGCCGGCGCGAGGAGTACCCGGGGGAGTGGCTCCCAGAGCCCTTGCTCACGAGCCCGGATGTCGCGGAGGACGTCGAGCTTGCCGAGAGCCTGTCGCTGGCCACGCTGACGGTGCTCGAGACCCTCGGACCGACCGAGCGAGCCGTCTTCGTGCTGCGCGAGGTCTTCGACATGCCCTACACCGACATCGCGTCGGCGGTCGACAAGCCGTCGGCCACCGTCCGGCAGATCGCCCATCGAGCGAAGCAGCACGTCGCCGCGCGTCGGCCGCGCGTGGAGGTCGACCGCACGGAACAGCAGCAGGTGCTCGAGCGGTTCCTGCGAGCATTCAACACCGGCGACCTCCAGGGACTCATGGACGTCCTCGCGCCCGACGTGGTCGCGGTCGCCGACGGTGGCGGAAAGGTCCGGGGCGCGGCGAGGCGGCCCGTCGTCGGTGCCGCCAGGCTCGTGGCCTACGTGCTCGGTGGTTTCGAGAAGTTCGGGATGCGTCCGGTGGCGAGCCCCGCCTGGGTCAACGGCGGGCTCGGCGCACTCGTCGAGGTCGACGGTGCGCTGGCCGCCGCCCTCTCCGTCACGGTCGAGGACGGGCGGATCACGCGGATCTACTCCGTGGCAAACCCCGACAAGCTCGCCCGGCTGGACGCGGCGGCGACGCTGTCGCGTTAGACCCGGGCGATGATCTCGCCGTGGGTGATCGCGAGCGCGTCCGGTCGTCGCCGCGCTCGCTTGCGAACTGACGCGCGGCGGCCAGGGGCGCCTCCACGGCATCGATGCCGATGACCGTGCCGGAGCCGACTCTCTCGGCGAGGCCCAGCGTGATCGTCCCGGGGCCGCAGCCGCCGTCCGGCGGCCGCAGGGAACGTCCGGAAGCCGCGCTCTCGAGCCGAAGTACAGCACTCTCGATCGTCGCGATCGCCCTCTCGATCGTCGGGATCGCACTCGCGATGCGGGCGGCAGTGGCAGGGCGGACGAAACGGGCGGGAGGTGAGCGGCATACGGAAGATATCCTTCGGTGGTTCGCCTCACGTACCTCGAAGGAGACCCGGTGGCCCTGCACATGTCGTCCCTGTTCCTGCGCACCCTGCGCGAGGACCCGGCGGACGCCGAGGTCCCGAGCCACAAGCTCCTCGTCCGCGCCGGCTACGTGCGTCGGGTCAGCCCCGGCATCTACGCCTGGCTGCCGCTCGGCCTCCGGGTCCTGCGCAACGTCGAGCGGGTCGTCCGCGAGGAGATGGACGCGATGGGGGCGCAGGAGCTCATCTTCCCGGCGCTGCTGCCGCGCGAGCCCTACGAGGCGACGAACCGCTGGACGGAGTACGGCGACAACCTCTTTCGGCTCAAGGACCGCAAGGGCTCGGACTACCTGCTCGGGCCGACGCACGAGGAGCTGTTCACCCTCACCGTCAAGGACCTCTACAGCTCCTACAAGGACCTGCCCGTCAGCCTCTACCAGATCCAGACGAAGTACCGCGACGAGGCGCGCCCGCGCGCCGGGGTGCTGCGCGGCCGCGAGTTCGTCATGAAGGACTCCTACAGCTTCGACATCGACGAGGCCGGGCTCGAGAAGAGCTACCAGGCACATCGCGACGCCTATGTCCGGATCTTCAACCGGCTGGGCTTCGACTACGTCATCGTCCAGGCCATGTCGGGCGCGATGGGAGGCTCGCGCAGCGAGGAGTTCCTCGCCACCGCCGAGGTCGGTGAGGACACCTACGTCCGCTGCACGAGCTGCGGGTATGCCGCGAACGTCGAGGCGGTGCGCGTGCCGGCTCCGCGCCCGGTGCCGTACGAGGACGCCCCCGCCGCCCACGTCGAGGACACGCCGGACACCCCCACGATCGAGACGCTTGTCGACCATCTCAACGACCGGTTCCCCCGGGACGACCGTCCGTGGAGCGCCGCGGACACCCTGAAGAACGTCGTCGTCATGCTCGTCCACCCCGACGGCACGCGGGAGCCGCTCGCCGTCGGTGTCCCCGGCGACCGCGAGGTCGACGAGAAGCGGCTCGAAGCGCAGGTCTCGCCGGCCGAGGTCGAGGCCTTCGAGGCCGCCGACTTCGCCGCGAACCCCGGCCTCGTCAAGGGCTACATCGGCCCCGGTGCCCTCGGGCTCGAGGGCACCACCGGGATCCGCTACCTGCTCGACCCGCGGATCAGCGAGGGCACCTCGTGGGTCACCGGCGCCAACGAGCCCGGCCGCCACGTCATCGACCTCGTGGCCGGCCGCGACTTCACCGCCGACGGCACGATCGAGGCCGCGGAGGTGCGCGCGGGCGACCCCTGCCCCGCGTGCGACGGCGTCCTCGAGAGCGCCCGCGGCATCGAGATGGGACACGTGTTCCAGCTCGGCACGAAGTACGCCGAGGCCCTCGACCTCAAGGTGCTCGACCAGAACGGCAAGCTCGTCACCGTCACCATGGGCTCCTACGGCGTCGGCGTCTCCCGCGCGGTCGCCTGCGTCGTCGAGGGGAACCACGACGAGGCCGGCATCGTCTGGCCGCGTGAGCTCGCGCCCGCGGACGTCCACATCGTCGCCGCCGGTAAGGACGAGGAGGTCTTCGCCGCCGCGGAGCAGCTGGCCGCCGACCTCGAGGGCCGTGGCCTCACCTGCATCGTCGACGACCGCAAGGGCGTGAGCCCGGGCGTGAAGTTCAAGGACTCCGAGCTCGTCGGCGTCCCGACCATCGTCGTCGTCGGCAAGGGCCTCGGAAACGGCGTCGTCGAGGTCAAGGACCGCCGCAGCGGTGAGCGCCGCGAGGTGCCGGTCACCGGAGCCGTTGCCGAGATCCTCGCCGAGGTCGGTCGCGCGTGACGAGCAGTCCCGGCGCCCCCGTGCGGGCCGTGATCTTCGACTGGGGCGGCACGATCACCCCCTGGCACGAGGTCGACCTGCTGGCGCAGTGGGCCGCCTTCGCCGATGGCGTCGGGACGCTCGCCTGTGCGCGCGACAACCTCGCCGCCCGGTTGTATGCCGCTGAGGACCTCGCGTGGCAGCGCGGCCGCTCGCACGGGGCGAGCGCCCGCCTCCACGAGATCCTGGAGTCCTGCGGGCTCGCCCGAGGTCACGAGCTGACGGAGGCCGGCACGGCGGCATACCGCTCGTTCTGGGAGCCGCACACGTTCACCGACCCGGCGGTGGCGCCCCTCTGGGAAGGCCTTCGGGGAGCGGGACTGCGGGTCGGCGTGCTGTCGAACACCATCTGGGACCGGGACTACCACCGGTCGATCTTCGAGCGGGACGGCGTCCTGCACCTCATCGATGGCGACGTGTACTCGAGCGAGACGCCCTGGGTGAAACCACAGGCCGAGATCTTCCGGCACGCCGCCGAGGCGATCGGGGTCGCGCCCGAGGAGTGCGTCTACGTGGGTGACCGGTCCTACGAGGACGTCCACGGCCCGCAGCAGGTCGGCATGCGAGCGATCTGGATCCCGCACTCCCGGATCCCCGTCTCTCAGCAGGTGTCCCACGAGGCGACGCCTGACGCCGTCGCCCATGAGCTCGCGGACATCGCCACGATCGTCGCTTCGTGGGGCGACACGGTCCGATGACGGACCCGACCCTCACGACCTTCCTCTTCCTCGCGGTGGCGGCCTTCGCGGCCGGCTGGATCGACGCCGTGGTGGGCGGCGGCGGGCTCATCCAGCTGCCCGCGTTGCTCATCGGCCTCCCGGGTGCGAGCCCCGCCCAGCTGCTCGCGACGAACAAGTTCGGCTCGATCTTCGGTACGGCGACGAGCTCCCTGACGTACTACCGCCGGGTGCGGCCCGACCTGAAGACCGCCCTGCCGATGGCGGCCGTCGCCTATGTCGGGTCGATCGGGGGAGCGCTCATCGGGCTGCACATCCCCAAGTCGATGTTCAACCCGATCATCCTCGTGCTGCTCGTCGTCGTCGGCGCCTACACCCTGCTGAAGCCCGACCTCGGGCGCGAGTCGATCCGCCGTTTCCACGGCCCGAAGCACACCGTCCTCGCGATGGCGACCGGCTTCGTGATCGGCGTGTACGACGGGGCGCTCGGCCCGGGAACGGGCTCGTTCCTCGTCTTCGCGCTCGTCGGGCTGCTCGGCTACGCCTTCCTCGAGGCGAGCGCCAAGGCGAAGATCGCCAACTTCGCGACCAACCTCGGCGCCCTGACCCTCTTCGCGCCGATGGGACTGGTCATGGTCAAGGTCGGCCTCGTCATCGCCGGGGCCAACCTGCTCGGCGGCTACACCGGCGCGCGCACCGCGGTCGCGAAGGGCAGTGGCTTCGTCCGAGCCGTCTTCGTCGTGATCGTGACGGCCTTCATCGTCAAGATCACCGGAAGCATGCTCGGCTGGTGGGCCGGAGCCCACCAGCCGTGACGGGGTCTAGACGGCGACCCGCTGCTTCGGCCCATGGGCCGACGCGCGGCGCACACCCACGAGCCGGACGAGCTCGTCACGCCTCGCGATGAGGGCCCGCAGTCCCTCGTCGTGCTCGGCCTCGACCGGGCCCATCATCCCGCGCGTCCGGCGGATGCCCTCCTCGACCCGCGCCAGCTCGTTGGCCAGGTGCCGCAGCGACCTGGAGTCAGTCCTGTTCATCATGTGCCGCCCCGTTCAGATGATGGCCGCGACGTACCTCCCGCCGTGGTCCTCGGCCATAGGTACCCAGCCAGCCTGAAAATACGCTGTGTTCTCGCTCATACGCGGCCCCAGCGACGCTCACAGCAGGCGGACAGGTCGCGCCACGATGCTCGTCGACATGACCAGCCCGACCGTGTCCCTCACGACGACCTCCGACCCCGCCCCTGGTCGGGTCCGCCGGGGTGCCACCCCGCTGTGGTGGCGGGACCTCACCGGGGCGACCGCGTGGGCGCTCGTGCTGTTCGTCGTCGCCCTGTGGGTCCACGGCGGCGGACTCGGGGACCTCACGAGCTGGGGGGACGGCCTCACGAGCGTGGGGCGCCTGACCGGCCTGCTCGCCTCGGTGCTCCTCCTCATCCAGGTGGCCCTCATGGCCCGCGTCCCGCTCGTCGAGCAGGCGTGGGGGCAGGACGAGCTCGCACGGGTGCACCGCCTCGTCGGCTTCACCTCGATCTGGCTGATGCTCGCCCATATCGTGCTGGTCACCCTCGGCTACGCCAATGGGACCACCCTCGGGGTGGTCGGGACGTTCGTCGACCAGGTCCTCCATTCGGGCGGGATGCTGCTCGCGCTCGCCGGGACGCTGGCCCTCGGGATGGTCGTCGTGACCTCCATACGCCGCGCGCGACATCGGCTGCGCTACGAGTCGTGGCACCTGCTCCACCTCTACGCGTACCTCGGGGCGGGGCTGGCCCTCCCGCACCAGCTCTGGACGGGCACCGACTTCCGGGCCAGCGCCGTGTCGACCATCTTCTGGTGGGGCCTGTATGCCGCCGTGCTCGCTGCCGTCGTCGTCTTCCGCCTGCTCCTGCCGTTCCTCCGCTCCCGGCGCCACCGGTTGGTCGTGCATCGTGTCGTCCCGGAGGCCCCCGGGCTCGTCTCGGTCCACGTGACCGGGCGCGACCTGCAGAGGCTCCCCGTGCGTGCCGGGCAGTTCTTCCAGTGGCGGTTCCTCGACGGGCCGGGCTGGACTCGGGCGAACCCCTACTCGCTCTCGGCCGCACCGGACGGACGCAGCCTGCGGATCACGGCTCGCGTGGTCGGCGACTCGACCGGGCGGTTGGCGGGGCTGCGCCCGGGTGTCCCGGTCGCGATCGAGGGGCCGTACGGACGGCTCCATGAGGGGGTCGCGACGAGCGACCGGGCCGTCCTGATCGGCGCGGGTATCGGGATCACGCCGCTCCGAGCGCTGCTCGAGTCGCTGCCCGCCGGGCCGGACCGGACGGTCGTGATCCAGCGGGTCCGCTCCGGCGAGGACGTCCTCGGGCGCGAGCTCGAGGACCTGGCCCGCTCCCGCGGGGGCCGGTTCTACATGCTGGCCGGACCGCGGATCCAGGAGCGCGAGAGCTGGCTGCCCGAGCAGTACTCGAGGTGGGCGGACGGGACCGCGCTGCGCCACCTCGTCCCGGACATCGCCGAGCGGGACGTCTACGTCTGCGGGCCAACCGCCTGGATGGACGCCGTCGTCGCCGCGGCGCGCCAGTGCGGCGTCCCCGACGAGGCCCTCCACACGGAGCAGTTCGCCTACTGATTCCTGATCGGGCGGCCATGCCCGACCGCCGGCGCCGGCCGGCTCCCTGTAGACCTCGTGACCGAAGGAAGACTCGATGAGACGCATTGTCTACTGGGTGATGAGCACGCTGACGGTGGTCGTCCTGCTCCTCACCTATCCGACCTCCCGGAACGCGACGGCGGTGACCGCAGAGACCCGGCCAGGAGCGCTGCCGACCGCTTCGTCGAGCGGCTCCACCTGCTCGGGCTCCAGCGACTCGTCCGGCGCGTCCGGCGCGTCCAGCGCGTCCGGCTCGTCCAGCTCGTCCAGGTCGGGCGGCTCGTCCGGCTCCGGAAGCTCGAGCGGCGCGTCAGCGAGCGGCTCGTCGGCCACTCGGAGCGTCACCGGTGAGGCCGTCATGACACGCTACGGCAACGTCCAGGTGCAGATCACGGTCAGCAAGGGCAAGATCACCGCGGCGAACGTGACGCAGGTGCCGATGGAGGACCGGCACGACCAGATGATCAACTCGCAGGCCGTGCCGGTGTACAACGACGAGGCGGTCAAGGCGCAGTCCGCGCACATCGACGTCGTCTCCGGGGCGACCTACACGTGGGAGGGCTACACGCAGTCGCTGCAGTCCGCGATCGACAGGGCGCACCTGTGAGGAGCGAGGCCATGAGCGTCGATTCACCGAGCCGTCACCGCCTGCCCGAGCGTCGGGGATGGGTGGAGAACATCATGGGGATGCCGATGAGCATCCACCTCAAGGGTGACGACGTCCGCGGGCCGGACGCCGCGGAGGCCGTCTCAGCGGCATACGCCTCGCTGCGGGAGATGGACCACATCTTCTCGACGTACCGTCCCGACTCAGACGTGATGCGGCTGCGCCGCGATGAGGTCACCCTCGACGGTTGCGTCCCGCTTGTCGCGGAGGCGTGGCGTCTGGGGGAGGATGCCCAGCGACTGACTGCCGGCGCGTTCACGACCCTGTTGCCCCTCGGGGAGGGAGACCTGGCGTTCGACCCGACCGGCCTGGTCAAGGGGTGGGCCGTCGACCGCGCCGCAGCGACCCTGGCGCAGCTGCCCGATACCTCGTTCTGCATCAACGCCGGCGGCGACCTCCTCGTCGGCGCGCACCCGGAGCTGCCCAGCGAAGGCGAGCGGGCGATCAGCTGGACCGTCGGCATCGAGGACCCGCGAGACCGCACGATGCTCGCGAGGACCGTCGAGCTGACCTGCGGAGCGGTCGCGACGTCGGGCACGGCTGCTCGAGGGGCCCACCTCTACGACCCCCTGTCGGGGGAGATGGTCGGTCGACCGGGTTCCGTCACGGTCGTCGGGCCGACCCTGCTGTGGGCGGACATCTGGGCGACGGCCCTCTTCGTCGGGGGTGAGTCGGCGCAGGAGGCCTTCGCCCGGTCCGCTCCCGCCTACCGGGCCTTCAGTCTCTGACGGCAGCCCCACCCAGTCGGGCCCGCAGGCCCGGCGCATCTGTCACGGGGACGTCGCAGACGAACCCGCGGCAGACGTACGCCGCCGAGGCGTCCCGCACCAGTGGCCGTCCTTGCAGCAGCGGGACATCGGGGGCGTCGGGGCTGCCGGACGCGAGCACGAGACCGGGGCTGGTCGAGGCCCGGGCCACGGACAGCAGCTCGGCGGCCACGTCGTCCGTGCCGACGATGGCCACCTCGAGCGGGCCGGCGGCCAGGGCCTCCGCGACGGCGAGGGTCCACCCTGCGAACCGGGGGTCGCGCACGGCGATCTCACCGGATGCGTTCACGGCCCGTCGGCCGGCCTCGAGATGCGCGCTGCTGCCGGTGAGCGCGCCGAAGGTGACGAGGGCCCCTGCGAGGGCCGACTGTCCTGACGGCTCCGCGTTGTCGGAGCCCGACCGGGGCCGCAGGTAGAGCTGCTCCGCGTCCGAGGCGGTGTCATGGAAACCGCCGTCGGGATCCGCGAAGCGCGTCTGTGCCTGGTCGAGCAGCTCGCCGGACACGTGGAGCCACTGGACTTCGCCGCTGGCCTGGTGCAGGGCGAGGAGTCCCTCGGCGAGGTTGCCGTAGTCGTCCGCGACCCCGGCGGCCGCGCCCACCTTCCCTCCCAGCGATGCGCGTCGCAGGCGTCCCTCCACGAGGTGCTCGGACACGATGAGGGACGCGCAGTCCCGGGCCGCCGCTACGCAGTCGGGGCGTCCGAGCACGGCGCCGGCCTCGGCGAGCGCCGCGATCGCGAGGCCGTTCCAGGAGGTGACGACCTTGTCGTCGCGCGCCGGTTGTGGGCGGCCGGCCCTGGCCTGCTTCAGCCTGGCCCGGATGTCCCCGAACCAGTGTGCATCCACGGGATCCTGAGTCAGCTGCAACGTCGACGTGCCGCCTTCGAAGGTCCCGGCGGGTGTCACGCCGAGGACGTCCGCGACCGCTCGCCCGTCCTCCTCGCCGAGGACCTCGACGAGCTGCGCCGGGGTCCAGACGTAGGTGTGGCCCTCGTGCCCCTCCGTGTCGGCGTCGAGCGAGGCGGCGAAGCCACCCTCGTCGGTGCGGAGGTCGCGCAGCAGGAACTCCGCCGTCTCCTCGACCACCCTCAGCGCTAGGGCCGACCCCGTCGCCTTCCACCAGTGCAGGTAGACCCGCAGCAGGAGGGCGTTGTCATAGAGCATCTTCTCGAAGTGCGGGATCGCCCAGGACGCGTCGACGGCGTAGCGGGCGAACCCTCCGGCGAGCTGGTCGTAGATGCCCCCCCGTGCCATCGCCTCGAGGGTCCGGGTGGCCATGTCGAGCGCCATCGGTGTGCGGGTCCGGGCGTGGTGGCGCAGGAGGAACTCTAGGACCATGGACGGCGGGAACTTCGGGGCCGAGCCGAACCCGCCGTTCGCGTCGTCGAAGGTGGTCGCGAGCCGGGCGGTCGCCGTCGCGAGCACCTGCTCGTCGATGCCGGCCGTGCCGGGCGCAGTCGTCGCCTGGGCGAGGGCGGTCGCGATGTGCGTCCCACTGGCCCGGACCTCGGCCTGTCGGGTGCGCCACGCGTCCTCGATGGCGGCGAGCAACCGCAGGAACTGCTCCCGCGGGAAGTAGGTCCCGCAGAAGAAGGGCTCGCCCTCGGGGGTGAGGAAGCACGTCATCGGCCAGCCGCCGCTACCGGTCGTCGCGGTCGTCGCTGCCATGTACACGGCGTCGATGTCGGGCCGCTCCTCGCGGTCCACCTTGATCGAGACGAAGCCCTCGTTGAGCACCGCCGCGACGCCCTCGTCCTCGAAGGACTCGTGCGCCATGACGTGGCACCAGTGGCACGCCGCGTAGCCGACACTCAGCAGCACCGGGACGTTCCGGTCCCGGGCCTCCGCGAAGGCGGCATCGCCCCATTCCTGCCAGTGCACCGGGTTGTCCTCGTGCTGTCTGAGGTAGGGAGAGGTCGCGTCCTGAAGGCGGTTGGCCATGCAGCCACGCTACGCGGCGGCGACCACACCGACGTCGAGGGTAGTCGTCCGTCGTCGATCGCGGGGACCGCTAACCGATCAGGTCCAGCGCCGCGATGACGATGCTGTCGGTGTCGATGCCGTGGAGACGGTAGACCTCCTCCAAGGTGCCGGACTGGCCGAACTGCGTGACGCCCAGTGACGTGACGGGCACGTGGTTGATCGTGCCCAGGAACGCCAGGGTATGTGGATGACCGTCGAGAACCGTCACCATCGGGGTCGCCCGGTCCGCCGGGAATGACTGCTCGAGCACCCATGAGGAAGCCCGTTCGCGGCCGTGGCGTCCCTGAACCGCCCGGTAGAGCAGGTCAGGGCTCGTGACGCAGACGACATCGGTGGCGATCCCTTCGTTCGTGAGCCGGTCCGCGGCGGCCAGCGCCTCGGTGACGAGGGCACCCATGACGGCGATGGTGAGCCGTGGCGCGGTGGTGCGCCGAGGTGGGTAGGCGCCGGCGACGACCTGGCGGCGACGGCGCTCCCGGGCGGCCGGGTCCGTGGGGACGGAGGCGAGCTTCTGGTCGACCGGCCGCGTCGAGAGTCGAAGGTATGCCGCGGTGCCATCGGGTCTGCCGAGACGTGACAGGCACTCCAGCACGGTCCATTCGGCGTCGAGGGCGAAGGCAGGCTCGTAGGTGAGCACGCCAGGCTGTTCGAGCCCGACGGAGGGCGTGGTGATCGACTGGTGCGCGCCGCCCTCCGGGGCCAGCGTCACTCCGGAGGGGGTGCCGACGAGGATTGACTGGCCGCCGGCGTACACGCCATACGTCCATGGCTCCAGCGCGCGATGCACGAACGGGTCGTAGATGACCCCGATGGGGAACAGGGGTTCGCCCCAGCGCGACCATGTCGCGCCGAGCTCGCCGAGGAGGCTGACGAGGTTGACCTCGGCGATGCCGAGCTCGATGTGCTGGCCCTCGGCCTGCTCCTGCCAGTGCAGGATGGTCTCGGCGTCGTCGGCGAACCAGTTCGTGCGTTCGCCCTCGGTGGACCATACGCCGACCTTGTTCACCCAGCCGCCAAGGTTCGTCGAGGACGACACGTCCGGGCTGACCGTGACGACCCGGCTCGCGGCAGCGGGCGCCTCCCGGGTCAGGTCGAGCAGGGCGCGTCCCAGAGCAGCCTGGGTGGTGGCGACACCCGACGGGGTTCGCCCGAAGTCCATGGGCACCCGGGGCGGTTCGATCGGGACGACGGGATCACGGCGAAGCCGGCGCCCCACGAGTCGGCACAGGTCGGCCGCGGGGGAGTGGGGCTCCAGAGGAGCCCAAGGGTCATCGAGATCGGTACCAAGGGCAGCGGCGAGCTCCACCATCTGCTGGCCGTTGAGCAGCGCCGAGTGGTTCTGGGGGTGTCCTTGGGTGGGCAGGCGGTAGCCCTTCACCGTGTAGGCGAAGATGACCGTCGGTCGGGAGTCGTCGATCTGCGCGAACGCTTCGTCGAGCGCCTCGAACGAGTGCCCGCCCAGGTCCCGGACCGCCGCCGTCAGCTGGTCGTCTGCCAGTTCTGCCAGCAGCGCGCTGATGCCCGGGTCGCCCGCCGGGAGGTGCTCCCGCAGGCCGACCACGTCTCGACGCAGCAGACGCTGGTACTCGGCGTTCGACATGTCGTCCAGCCGCGCTCGGAGAGCCGCCCCGCCGGGCCGGGCGAAGAGGCCCTCCAGCAGCGGACCCCACTTGACCGTCAGGACCTGCCAGCCGGCGGCCGCGAACATGCCGTTCAGCTTCCCAGTGGCGATCCGTGGCACCACCCGGTCCAGCGACTGGCGGTTGAGGTCGACGATCCAGACGACCTCGCCGAGGTTCTCCACGTGCTGGTCGAGCACGGCTTCCCAGACAGCGCCCTCGTCCAGTTCTGCGTCACCGACCAGTGAGTACTGCCGGCCTCGCCCGGCGGTACCCCGGAAGCCGTCCACGTAGCGTCGAGAGAGCGCCCCCCAGATCGGTGCCGTCGCGCCGATCCCCACCGACCCGGTCGAGTAGTCGACCGGGTCGGGGTCCTTGGCACGGGAGGGGTAGGACTGCAGGCCACCCAGCTGGCGCAGGGTGGTCAGGTATGAGGCATCGAGCTCGCCGATCAGGTGGTTGATCGCGTGGAGGACCGGCGAGGCGTGGGGCTTGACGGAGACACGGTCCTCCGGACGGAGATGGCGAAACCACAGGTCCGTCATGATGGTCACCATCGACGCGCTGGACGCCTGGTGTCCGCCCACCTTGAGTCCGGAGCTGTTGGGCCGAACCCGGTTGGCATGGTCGATCATCGCGGTTGCGAGCCACAGGACCCGGTCCTCGACCGCCTGCAGGGTGGCTGACCCGACAGCCGGCATCGTCGCTTCGGCCGTCATGACAGTGCCATCTGCAGAGGCGCACTGGCCGCGACGAGGCCCTGGTCGTAGTCGGCGACCAGGTCCTCGATGTCCTCGCACCCGATGGACAGGCGAATGAGGTTGTCGCGCTTGGGCATCGGGTACACGAGCGTCCGCACGTCTCCGAGACTGACCGCGATCGCGGACAGGCGCAGCGCGGCCGCGAACCGCTCCATCGCCTCGACGCCGCCGTGCAGCCGGATCGACATCATGCCGCCGAATTCGGTCATCCCCATCGACGTAGCCACGGCGTGACCCGGGTGGCTGGGCAGGCCCGGGTACCAGACGGACTCGACCTCGTCGCGACCCTCGAGGAACTTCGCCACCGCCATTGCATTCGCCGAGTGGGCCTTCATGCGGAGCGACAGCGTCCGCAGCCCCCGAAGCATGAGCCATGAGTTGAAGGGGCTGATGGCCGCCCCCAGGGTGTCCATCTGGTAGCGCACCCCGTTGATCACCTCGCGGGAGCCGGACACGACGCCGCCGAGCGCGTCGCCGTGACCGCCGATGTACTTCGTCGCCGAGTGCACCACCATGTCTGCGCCAAGCTCCAGGGGCCTCAGCACGGCCGGGGACAGGAAGGTGTTGTCGACGATGAAGCAGAGTCCCGCGGCGTGCGCGATGTCTGCCAGGGCCGGGATGTCCGCGACGTGCATGTGCGGGTTGGACAGCGACTCGATGAACAAGGCCTTCGTGTTGGGGCGGATCGAGGCGCGGACCATCTCGGGGTCGCGTACGTCGACCCGGGTCACCTCGATGCCCTTCTTGCTCAGGAAGTCGTCGAGCAGGAACCGGGTGATGATGAAGACGTCCTCGCTGGCGACACAGTGGTCACCGGCGTCCAGCACGCTGAGCAGCGCGGTCGCGCAGGCGGCCATGCCGGCCGGCCCGACGGCGGCCGTCTCGGCGCTCTCGAGGGAGGCGAGCTTCTTCTCCAGCGCGTCCGTCGTGGGATTGCCCGTCCGGGTGTAGAAGAAGGTGTCCGGCATCCACTCGAGTGCGTTGTCGACCGCGGCCTCCTTGTCAGCGGCGGACTCGAACGCGAACGTGGAGGTCATGTAGATCGGCGTGTTCAGCGCGCGGGTCGCCTGGTCCGTGGTCTCTCCGGCCTGGATGGCGCGCGTGGTGAAGCCGTAGTCGTGCTCAGTCATCGTCCTTCTCCTGTTGCTCGTATCAATGCGTCATGCACGTCAGGCCGGGGCGCAGGCACAGCTCTCGTGCCCACCCATGCGGCTGAGGAAGCGCTTGGTCCGCTCGTGCTGCGGGGCGCCGAAGATCTGCGCAGGTGGTCCCTGCTCGAGCACGACCCCGTGGTCCATCATCACGACGCGATCGGCGACCTCGCGGGCGAACTGCATCTCATGCGTGACCACGACCATCGTCGTACCCTGCGCTGCAAGCTCCTTCATGACGGCGAGCACCTCGCCGACGGTCTCCGGGTCGAGCGCGCTGGTCGGCTCGTCGAACAGCATCACGGCCGGCTGCATCGCCAGCGCCCGCGCGATCGCGACCCGCTGCTGCTGTCCGCCCGAGAGCGTGTTCGGGTAGGCAGCGGACTTGTCGAGCATGCCGACCTGCTTGAGCAGCTTGCTGGCCCGCTCATGTGCCTCCTGCTCGGGGACGCCCAGCAGCCGGGTCGGGCCCTCGACGATGTTCTCCATCACCGTCTTGTGAGGCCACAGGTTGAACCGCTGGAAGACGAATCCGATGCTCCGGCGCTGTCGGGCCAGATCTCGACCCTTGGCCGGGACCAGCCGGCCGTTGCGGTCCTCGACCTGGCCGACGAGCTCCCCGCTGACGAGGACGCGCCCACCCTCGTGGGTCTCCAGTGCGTTGAGACACCGCAGGAAGGTCGTCTTTCCGGACCCGGACGGCCCGATGATGCACACGACCTCACCGGGGTGCACGTCGAGGCAGACACCGCGGAGCACCTCGAGGTCCCCGAAGGACTTGTGGACATCCTGCGCCGACACGACGGGTCGATCATCGGGAGTCTTCACAGCAGAGCCTCCTCGGCTTGCTTGACGGGCTCGGTCGTCACACGGGGACCGTGGTCGCTCCGTCCGAGACGGCGCTCGATGAGCCGCTGGACCACGTTCCAGATCGTCGTCAGCACGATGTACCAGACAGCCACGGCGGCGAAGTTCTCGACCGGTTTGAACGTGTTCGAGTAGTGGACCTGGGTGTCGAGGAAGATCTCGTAGACGCCGATGAACGCCAGCAGGGAGGTCATCTTGATCATTCCGTTGAACTGGTTGCCCAACGGCGGCACGATCACCCGGGCAGCCTGCGGCAGGATGATTCGGCGCATCGTCATCGCCCGGTCCATGCCGATGGCCGCTGCCGACTCGAACTGCCCGGTGTCGATCGAGCTGATGCCCGAGCGGATGATCTCGCTCATGTAGGCCCCCTCGGCGAAGCCGAGCCCGACGATGCCGGCCAGCACGGCGCCGCTCACCGTGAACAGGCCGAAGCTCACCTGGTCCGGGAACAGGTCGACCCCGACCAGCATGCTGCCGCCGTAGTAGATGAAGAAGACCAGCACGATCACCGGGGTCCCGCGGACCAGGTAGACGTACGTCCCCGCCAGTGCTCGGGGCACCCGGTGCCGCGAGCGCTGCATGAAGGCGGACACCAGCCCGAGCGCGATGCCGAGGAGCTGCGCGAGGACGGCGATCATGACCGTGCGCACGAGCGCCGGCCAGAACGCCTCACCGGGGTTGAAGATCCGGCTGACGAGCAGGCCCCAGTCGATCTGGTCGGGGCCGGTGGCGGTGTGGAGGAGGGTGGCAACCATCGAGGTCACTCGCGGATCTCGCCCTGCAGCGAGTCAGGCAGTGCTTCCTTGCTCATGTCCCACTTCTCGAGGATCTCGGCCATCCGCCCGTTGCTGTAGAGCTGCTTGAACGTCGTGCTGAGTGCCGCCAGCATCTCCTTGTCGTCCTTGCGGGTCACCGCGGCGAGGAGCTCGGGGCGCTGCAGGTCGCCGACCACCTCGAACGAGTCCGGGGCCTGCTTGACCCGGCCCATGATCGAGGGACCGGCGGCGAAGTAGGCGTCCAGCTTGCCCGCGACCATCGCGGCCGGCGCGTCCGTGTCCTTCGGGTAGGTGGCGATCGTGATCTTTGCCTTGCCGGCCTTCTCGAGGTCCGCACTGGCCTCCTCGAGCACCTTGCTCTGGCTGCTCCCGAGCATGACGCCGACCCGCTTGCCCGACAGCGTCTCCAGGTCGGTCACCCCTCCTGGGTTGCCCTTCGGGACCATGATGAGGCTGCCGTTCTGCTGGTAGACGACGAAGCTCGCACCTTCGAGGCGCTTCGGCAGCGGCGACATGCCGCTGATCGAGGCGTGGCACTTGCGTGCATTGACCGCGGCGATGAGTCCCTCGAAGCCGATGTTCGAGTACTCGACCGGGACGCCCCAGTGCTTGGCGACCGCGGCAGCGATCTCGATGTCGCTGCCGTCCGGCTCCTGAGTGCCGGTCTTGAAGAACTCGTAGGGCGGGTACGCGATGTTCACGCAGACGGTGAACTTGCCCGCCTGTGCGACCGCCGCGGGCACCTGTGCGCCCGGTGCCGCGGAGGCGCCTGGCTTCTGGGTCGAGCCGTCGGCTGCCGAGCCGCAGGCCGCGAGGGCAAGCGAGGCGGCTGCGGCAAGAGCGAGGGCAGAAAGGGATCGCTTCACGATGGCTCCTTTGGCTCGGAAGACGCGCTGGTCCTGAGGGTTGTTTCACTCAGTGAGATGCGATATCACTGGGTGATGCAGAACACTGCAGGAGTGCCGAGCAACTGTCAAGGGGTCAACGAGCCCCGGCAGACGTTGCGCTGCCCCCAGCGGGCCAAGCCGAGACGAAGGGGTCTGTCGAGCTGATGCATAGTGAAATGACCTGCGAGACAATCGGATTCAGAGCCGCCACGGTGGTCGCCGACCCGTTCTCGAGGGCCCTGAGCGACCATGTCGTCGAGGTGCGCGGCGGGAGAATCGTTCGCGTCTACCCCGCGGCACTCGTGGCCGCTGGCGCTCGCGTCCACGACTTGGGCGACGCGGTCGTCACTGCGGGCGTCATCGACGCACACGTCCACCTCGGGTTCGACGGCAGCGCACATCCGGAGAGGACCATGTGCTCCGGCGACCGTGCCGCGCTCGGTGACCTCATCAGGAGCAACGCTGCCGCGATGGTCAGGGCCGGAGTGACCACGGTGCGCGACCTGGGTTGCATCGGGACGACCGTGACCGAGCTCGCCGCGGGCTGGGGGAGTGACCCTCGTTATCCCAGAGTCGTCGCGGCCAACGAACCGCTCACCGCGACCGGGGGCCACTGCTCCTACATGGCCACCGAGTGCGATGGCCTGGACGAGCTGCTGGGGGCGATCGGCCGGCGCCATCGCGAAGGGGCCGCGGTCATCAAGGTGATGCTCACCGGCGGCTTCATGCACGCAGAAGGCGACACGCCCTACCGTTCCGTCTACGATCTCGACACGCTCGAACGCGTCGTCACCGCCGCGCACGACCAGGGCATGGCGGTCGCGGCCCATGCCCACGGGACAAGGGGGATCATCGTGGCAGCCATGGCCGGAGTCGACACCATCGAACACTGCTCGATGGCCACCCCGGGCGGCGTGGATGTCGACCGCGCAGCACTGGACCTGCTCGTCGAGAACGGCACCATCGCCATTCCCACCGTGAGCTCCGTGTGGAACCAGCCGCTGCCCTGGGCCACCCGGGATGAGGCGGTCGAGGTCATCAGCCGTCTGAACGAAGCCGGCGTACCCATCGCCCTCGGGACGGACACTGGCATCCCGGGCGTCATGCCCGGTGACCATCTCGCCGGGCTCCAGGTTCTCGAGGACGCAGGACTCTCTCCGGTACAGCTCTGGGCAGCAGCCACCACGACAGCTGCAGCCGCCTGTCGGCTCGGCGAGCACGTCGGCCGACTCGCCCCCGGATACGCCGCGGACCTGCTGGCCCTCGACGCGGACCCCCGTGAGGATCTCTCCACACTCGGGCGCATCCAGGCCGTGTTCCGCAACGGCTGCATCGCCTCGACCGAGGAGGTCCCCGCGTGAACGGCTACACGATCGAGGCGGTCTCCAGGGCGATGCGCACCCTTGACGCGCTGGCGCAGAACCAGCCCGCAACCCTCGCCGAGATCGCCCAGGCAGTCGAGGCCAACAAGGCGACGATCTACCGGGTGCTGGCCACCTTGGTCGAACATGACATGGTCGTCCAGGACCCCCAGACGAAGCGCTACAACCTGGGTCCCCGTCTCATCACCCTCGGACACCGCGCCCTCGAATCGGCCGATGCCATCAACGCGGCCATCGGCGAGGGCGAGCGCCTCGCCGGTCGGCACCCCGTCGTGGTCACGGTCAATGTCGCTGCATCCAACAGCGTCATCGAAGCCGCCCGACTGCCTCGGCACGGGGGTGGGGAGTTCGCGCCCCTTGGCACCCCGATACCCTTCCACGCCTCAGCCTCGGGACTGGTCTTTCTCGCGCACTCTCCCTCCCTGCTCGACCGGGTCAAGGCCGGCGGGCTGCCGAAAATGGCCTCCCGCACCTTCACCAGTCCCCAGACACTCGACCGCGAGCTCCGGCGCATCCACGAGACCGGGTTCGCCCTCGTGGAGGACACCCTCGAAGAAGGGGTCACGGCCCTGGCGGCACCGGTCTTCGACCACATGGGTTCCGTGACGCTGACGCTCGGTGCGGCCGGGCCGACCGGAGCGACAACACCGGACGGCTGGCAACAGATCGGCAAGGATCTCCTCGCCGCCGTCCACACAGTGACTCAGAGAATCGGTGGCGTGCCGCAGGACTGACCGCAGCGGCGGCCTCGCTCCTTCGTCGCTCGTGTCCTCACGCCTTGGCTCCGTCGGCGCCTCATGGCTCAGTCGTTCATGGCCTTGATGATGACCACCGCCAGGCTCACGCGGTCATGGCCGTCGGGGTCGTCCGCGGCCTCCAGGGCGTTGTCGGCCTCCCGGACGATCGTCCACGCCCGGGCGCGACCCTCGTCGATGCCGGCGCGCTCACAGATGATCTCGAGCCGGCGTCGCAGGGACCACCGGATCTCGGATCCGGTGCCGAGCTCCTCGGCGCGGTTCCAGAGGGACGGTGCGATCTCGAACGCCACGTCACCCGCCATCGGCTTGGGGTCGATCGCGAGCCACGGCGAGCGATAGGCACCGAGGACGTTGAAGTAGTGCAGGTCGCTGTGCAGCAGCCGGTCCTCGCCGGGTGGACGGACCACCAGCTCCCGGGCGAGCGCGGCCGCCTGGTCGAGGTAGCGTCGCGGGATGACCGGGCGCGCCTCCCGCAGCTCGACGGCCTGCCGCTCCGCATAGTCGTCGAGTCGTGGGATGCGCGGGTGCGGCGGGCGGCGGAGTGTCGCCAGCAGACCGCCGATGACCTCACAGGCAGTGTCGATGTCGACGCGGCTCAGGTCCCTTGGGTGGAGGCGTTCGAGCAGGATCGCGAAACGTGCGGGATCGGCCCGGTAGAGACGGGCCGCGCCATGTCCGTTCCACACCTGGAGTGCGAGCGACTCCGTCGCCGCCTCCGGATGGGGCCAGCTGACCTTGAGGACCGCCTCGCCGCTTACGCCGGCCAGCTCGCGGTGCGAGCCGAGGAGGCGGACCGGCAGGGCGATCGAGCAGACGCCCGTCATGGTGGGCCCGATCGGCTCGAGCTCCCATTCGTCGAGCAGGTCGGCCAGCAGGCGCGGCAGCTCGGCGATCCAGTCCTCTCCCGAGAGGTGGCCGTCGGCGGGATAGGTGCTGATCCGGTGCGCGAAGTGGGCTGGGATGAGGTCGATCACGGCCGCGCGGCTCCGCTCGTACCGGGGAAGGCCATAAGAGGTATGCCGTGTGCTGGGCCGAGCGCCTGGACGCGGGCGCTCCAGGTGGCGACCTCTGCCAGACCAGCTGCCGTCACGGAGGTCTGCAGCAGGGTGGTCGTCGCGTCGATCGCGTGAGCGAGGAGGTCCTTGGCGAGTCTGGCGGCCGCCTCGGGCGTGGTGACCGGGTAGGGCAGCTGCCACCCACCGGGCAGCGCGCCTCCCGGCAGCTCAGGGCCGAGGTCGGCCAGCAGGCGCCGGACGGCGTCAAGAGTGCCGAGTGCCGCCTTGCGGGCCGCGTCGACGGACTGGGCCGCCACCACCTCGAAGCCGTAGACCAGTGGTGCGGTGTGCTCGACGAGAGCCGTGTGGAGGGTCTGCGGGCCGGTCCGCGAGAGCGGGACCGTGGTGCCGAGCCCGGCTGCCACGGCGAGGCGGGCCGAGGTGGCGGAGAGCAGGACGGTCCGGTTGTTCGCACTTGCCGAGGCGATCGACTCCCAGCGTCCGGACGGTACGGCTACGAGCACCCTGCCGAAGGCGGCCGGTCCCGACGCCGGCCCGGGGGCAGCACTCGTGGCCCCGCTCGTGGCCGGACCCTGCGCCGCGTCGATCACAGAGGTCGGGACGCCCTCGTTGGTGAGCCGGCCCGTCAGCACGGTGTCCTGCTCACGGAGCAGTCGCAGTGCATCGCCGACCGGGGCTCCGGCCCGATCCGCCTTGGACAGCAGCTCTCCGAGCGCGAGGAGGCCCCGGACGTCATGGACGAAGCCCACGAGGAGGTGTTCGTCCGGTACCGACTCCCTCGTCGGGACGGGTGGCGGAGGCTGCGGGAGGTCCAGCCGCAGCCCGCATCCGGCGAGCAGGCCCCCAGACGCGACCAGGCCGGCGAGGACGGCGCGTCGGGAGACGGTGGGCACTGATCGGACCGCAGAACTGGACGGGACTGTCTCCCTCCTGCCGCCGGCGCCCATGGCGAGATCATGGCATGTCCGGCGCGGGGCGCAGGGACGGCGCGGCGTCCCCTAGAGTTGGTGCTCACGGGTGTCCACGGGCACCGATTCGAGAAGAGCAGGAGGCACGGTCACATGAGTGCGGCCGATCAGGTGAGGGAGTCGCTCGAGCCGGTCATCGCACCCCTCGGCCTCGTGATCGAGGACGTCACCGTCTCTCCCGCCGGCAAGCGCCGGGTCGTCCGGGTCCTCGTCGACACCGACCTCGCCGGCCTCGACGACGCTGACACGACGAGCGTCGTCCAGCCACTCTCCCTCGACCGGGTCGCCGAGGCGACGCATCTCGTCGGCGAGGCCCTGGACGGGACCTCGGTGCTCGGCGACGCGCCATACGTGCTCGAGGTGTCCTCACCCGGGGTGGGGCGCCCGCTCACGACGCGCGACCACTTCCGGCGCAACGTCGGCCGCCTGGTCACGGTCCAGCACGCCGGCGCCGACCTCACGGGTCGGCTGGTCGAGGTGGGAGCCGACACGCTCGCCCTCGAGGTGCCCGCCACCAAGAAGACCCCGGAGCGAACCGTCTCCCTCGACCTCGGTGACGTCCGGAAGGGCACCGTGCAGGTCGAGTTCAAGCGGATCGCCGACGACGACCAAGAGGCATCGGACGAGGCGTCGGATGCGGAGGAGGAGAGCTGATGGACATCGACCTCGCTGCACTACGCGCCCTCGAGCGTGAGCGCGACATCAGCCTCGAGGTGCTCATCCCCGCCATCGAGCAGGCGCTCCTCGTGGCATACCACCGCACCGACGGAAGCTACCGGCTGGCCCGGGTCGAGCTGGACCGCAAGACCGGCCACGTCATCGTCTGGGCTCGGGAGGAGGGCGAGCTGCTGCCCGCCGAGGAGGGTGAGCGGCCCGAGCGCGGCGAACCCGGCCCCGAGTTCGACGACACCCCGGAGGGCTTCGGTCGGATCGCGGCCTCGACGGCTCGTCAGGTCATCGTCCAGCGACTGCGCGACCTCGAGGACGAGGCCGTCCTCGGCGACTTCAAGGGCCGCGAGGGCGACGTCATCTCGGGCGTCATCCAGCAGAGCCAGGACCCGCGCAACGTGCACGTCGACTTCGGAGCCGTCGAGGGGCTGCTCCCGCTCGCCGAGCAGGTGCCGGGGGAGCGGTACGTGCACGGCGAGCGGCTGCGCTGCTACGTCGTCAGCGTGAAGCGGGGCCAGAAGGGGCCCCAGGTCGGCCTC
The DNA here is from genome assembly GCF_051961875.1 of Intrasporangium sp. Taxonomy (GTDB): domain Bacteria; phylum Actinomycetota; class Actinomycetes; order Actinomycetales; family Dermatophilaceae; genus Intrasporangium_A. The sequence continues at coordinate 26,832 of NZ_JBQCCV010000194.1, forward strand.
TCGCGCACTCACCCCAACCTGGTCCGGCAGCTGTTCCGGTTCGAGGTCCCCGAGATCGCGGACGGCACCGTGGAGATCTCCGCCCTCGCTCGTGAGGCGGGTCACCGGACGAAGATCGCGGTCCGCTCGACCGTGCCCGGCGTCAACGCCAAGGGCGCCTGCATCGGGCCGATGGGTGCCCGGGTGCGTGCTGTCATGACCGAGCTGCGGGGCGAGAAGATCGACATCGTCGACTACGCGGACGACCCCGCCCAGTTCGTCGCGGCGGCGCTCAGCCCCGCCCGCGTGCAGGCGGTCGAGGTGGTCGATCCCGTCGCCCGGACGGCGCGGGTCACCGTGCCCGACTACCAGCTCAGTCTCGCCATCGGCAAGGAGGGCCAGAACGCCCGCCTCGCGGCAAAGCTGACGGGCTGGCGCATCGACATCCGGCCGGACACCGAGCGGGAGTGACGCGGCCGGGGCAACGCCGCGGCGCGGGCCAGGCAGCGAGCATGCCGCCGCACGCGGTAGACTTGTTCGTGGCCGACCGGACTGGACTCCGAGCTGACCCGTCTCGCACCTGTGTGGGATGTCGACGCACGGATAGCTGGTCGGCACTGCTGCGAGTCGTCGCGGATCAGGCAGAGGACGAGAGCCCCACCCGTGGAGCGATCATCCTCCGTCCCGACCCGGGGCACCGGATGCCCGGGCGGGGTGCGTGGTTGCACCCGACACCCGAGTGCTTCGAGCTGGCGGTGCGCCGGAAGGCGTTCGGACGTGCCCTGCGCCTGCAGGCCCCGGTCGATCTCCACCCAGTCGCCCACCAGCTCGGGATCCAGCACCCGTAGTAAGCGGTCGTCACACCGGCGACCATCACGTCAGAAGAACGGTCAAACGCACATGAGGCGGGTTGAAACGCGATGTGCACCCGATGAGTACTCAGCGATGAGCAAGCCCCAGTTGTAACGACGGTTCGGCCACTCCTGTCGGTCGGACCGAGACAGGAGAAATGTGGCCAAGGTCCGAGTCTACGAGCTCGCGAAGGAGCTCGGAGTCGAGAGCAAGGTTTTGCTCGCACACCTCAAGAGCCAGGGAGAGTTCGTCCGGTCGGCGTCGTCGACCATCGAGCCCCCCGTCGTCCGCAAGATCAAGGAGACCTTCCCCCAGGAGCTGGCCTCCGGCGGGAAGGCACCGGCCAACCGGCCGGCCGTCAAGACCGCGCCGCCCGCGCCTGCAAAGGCCGAGGCACCCGCTCCCAAGAGCGCCCCGGCCGGTCCCACGCCGACCCCGGCACCGGCGGCGCCCTCCGCGCCGAGCCAGCCGGCGCCGTCTCCTGCCGCACCGGCGCCCACGCCCGCTGCGCAGGCACCCGCTCCTGCTCCGCAGGCCCCCGCCGCCAAGGCACCAGCGCCAGCACCGGCTCCCGCCCCTGCGGCCCCGGCCGCGCAGGCCGGACAGGGCGCTCCCGCCCGACCCGGCCCCAAGCCCGCCGGTCCGAAGCCGGCGTCGCGTGACGGCGGTCGCGGTGCCACCCCGGCTGGCTCGTCGCCTCGTCCGGCGCCGCGGCCCGGTGGTCCGCGTCCGGGCAACAACCCGTTCAGCTCGAGCCAGGGCATGCAGCAGCAGCGCTCTCGTGCCGGCGACGCCGGTCCGCGTCCGGGCAACAACCCGTTCAGCCCCAGCCAGGGCATGCCGCGGCCGCAGCAGCGTCCCGGCGGTCCCCGTCCGGGGGCGCCTCGTCCGGGTGCGCCCGGCGCCGGGCCGCGTCCCGGTGCACCCGGCGCCGGGCCCCGTCCCGGTGGTCCGCGCCCGAGCCCGGGCATGATGCCGGAGCGCAGCACCATCGGTCGTCCCGGCTCCCGGCCGGGCGCGCCCGGTCGTGGTGGCGCCGGCGCTGGCGGCGGTCGTGGCGGCTTCGGCGGCGGCCCCGGTGGTGGCGGCGGCGGTCCCCGCGGCGGCGGCTTCGGCGGTCCCCGCGGTGGCGGCGGCGGTCGTGGCTCGACGGCCGGTGCCTTCGGTCGCGGTGGCGGTCGGCCCGTCCGTGGGCGCAAGTCCAAGCGGGCGAAGCGCCAGGAGTTCGAGCAGATGCAGGCGCCGACCGTCGGCGGCGTCACCGTCCCGCGCGGTGACGGCTCGACGGTGGTGCGGGTGCGTCGTGGTGCGTCCCTCACCGACTTCGCCGACAAGATCAACGCCAACCCGGCGTCGCTCGTGACCGTGCTGTTCCACCTCGGTGAGATGGCGACGGCGACGCAGTCACTCGACGAGGACACCTTCAAGCTGCTCGGTGCCGAGCTGGGCTATGACGTCCAGGTCGTCTCGCCGGAGGACGAGGAGCGCGAGCTGCTCGGTTCCTTCAACATCGACCTCGACGCCGAGCTCGAGGCCGAGGAGGACGAGGACCTCGAGGCGCGGCCACCGGTCGTCACCGTGATGGGACACGTCGACCACGGCAAGACGAAGCTTCTCGACGCGATCCGTTCGGAGCACGTGGCGGAGGACGAGGCGGGTGGCATCACCCAGCACATCGGTGCCTACCAGGTCGTCACGAGCCACGAGGGCGCGAAGCGTGCGATCACCTTCATCGACACCCCGGGTCACGAGGCCTTCACCGCCATGCGTGCCCGTGGTGCGTCGGTGACGGACATCGCGATCCTGGTCGTCGCCGCGGACGACGGTGTCATGCCGCAGACCGTGGAGGCGCTCAACCACGCACAGGCGGCCGGTGTGCCGATCGTCGTGGCCGTCAACAAGGTCGACAAGCCGGAGGCCAACCCGGCCAAGATCCGCCAGCAGCTGACCGAGTACAACCTCATCGCCGAGGAGTACGGCGGCGACACGATGTTCGTCGACGTCTCGGCGAAGCAGGGGACCAACATCGACGGTCTGCTCGAGGCGGTCCTGCTGACGGCCGACGCGGCGCTCGACCTGCGGGCGAACCCCAACAAGGACGCACGCGGTGTCGCCATCGAGGCGCACCTGGACAAGGGCCGTGGCCCCGTTGCGACGGTGCTCGTCCAGTCCGGCACGCTCAAGGTCGGGGACGCGATCGTCGCGGGCAACGGCCACGGTCGTGTCCGGGCGATGCTCGACGAGCACGGCACCAACGTCGACGAGGCCGCGCCCTCGCGTCCCGTCCTCGTGCTCGGTCTCACGTCCGTGCCGGGCGCCGGTGACACGTTCCTCGTGGCTCCGGACGACCGGACCGCCCGTCAGATCGCCGAGCGTCGTGAGGCCGCCGCGCGTGCCGCCTCGCTCGCCAAGCGCCGCAAGCGCATCTCGCTCGAGGACCTCAACGAGGCCCTCGCCGCGGGCAAGGTCGACACCCTCAACCTCATCCTCAAGGGTGACGTCTCGGGTTCCGTCGAGGCGCTCGAGGACGCGCTGCTCAAGATCGACGTGGGCGACGAGGTCGACCTGCGGATCATCCACCGCGGTGTCGGTGCGATCACGCAGAACGACGTCAACCTCGCGACGGTGGACGACGCGATCATCATCGGCTTCAACGTCCGGCCCGCCGAGCGGGTCGCCGAGCTGGCCGACCGGGAGGGCGTCGACATGCGCTTCTACTCGGTCATCTACCAGGCCATCGACGACGTCGAGGCGGCGCTGAAGGGCATGCTCAAGCCGGAGTACGAAGAGGTGCAGCTCGGGACCGCCGAGGTCCGCGAGGTCTTCCGCTCCAGCAAGTTCGGCAACGTCGCGGGTTCGCTCGTCCGGTCGGGCGAGATCAAGCGTGGGGCCAAGGCCCGCCTCGTGCGCGACGGCACCGTCGTGGGCGAGGCCGAGATCGCCGGGCTGTGCCGGTTCAAGGATGACGTCACCGAGGTCCGGGAGGGCTTCGAGTGCGGCATCAACCTGGGGTCGTTCAACGACATCCAGATCGACGACGTCATCGAGACCTTCGAGATGCGCGAGAAGCCGCGCGACTGATCGTGCGGTGCACAAAGGCCGGTGACCGGGGCTGGAACGCCCCGGGCACCGGCCCTTCGCGCGTCTCCACTCTCGATCGGGCGAAGCACACTCTCGATCGGGCGAAGCACACTCTCGATCGGGATCGAGCTCTCGACCGGGAGGGAGGGGTCGCCGTGAGCCCTGGGGGAGCGCGCCGACTAGGGTGATGAGTCGGGCCGCACCCGGCCCGTCGCCCCCTTCCCCCCGAGCCCAGGAGGTCGTCATGGCTGACCCTGCCCGCGCCCGAAAGATCGCCGACCGGATCAAGGTCATCGTCGCGGAGTACCTCGAGCACCGGGTCAAGGACGAGCGGCTCGGTTTCATCACCATCACCGACACCCGTGTCACCGGCGACCTGCAGCACGCATCCGTCTTCTACACCGTCTTCGGTGACGACGAGGCCCGCCGGGCCACGGCCGACGTGCTCGAGGCCTACCGGGGACGTATCCGCTCCGCGGTGGGCAAGCAGATCGGGATCCGCCTCACGCCGTCGCTCGAGTTCATCGCCGACGCCCTGCCCGAGGGCGCGGCCCACCTCGAGGACCTGGTCGCGCGCACTCGCGCCCGTGACGACGAGCTCGCCCGCGCGGCGGCCGGGGCACGTCATGCGGGGGAGCCCGACCCCTACAAGAAGCCGGCGTCCGCCACGGACGACGCCGACGAGGAGTCCGGCTCGACCGATGCCTGACGGCCTCCTCGTCGTCGACAAGCCGGCCGGCTGGACGAGCCACGACGTCGTCGCGAGGAGCCGACGTCTGGCCGGCACCCGGCGCGTCGGCCACGCCGGCACCCTCGACCCCAAGGCGACGGGCGTGCTCATCCTCGGGGTGGGCCGGGCGACCCGGCTGCTGACCTTCCTCGTCGGCTGCGACAAGGCGTACACCGCGACCATCCGGCTCGGCCAGACCACGGTGACGGACGACGCCGAGGGTGAGGCCATCGACTCGCTCGGGGTGTCCGACTGGCCCAGGGTCGAGGCGGCCCTCCCACACGCCGTGTCCCTGCTCACGGGCACCATCGAGCAGGTGCCGAGCGCCGTCAGCGCCATCAAGGTGGGCGGGGTGCGCAGCTATGCCCGTGTGCGCGCCGGCGACGAGGTCGACCTGCCGTCGCGGACGGTGACGGTGAGCCGGTTCGACGTGCTGCGGACCACCCCCGCGCACACCGAGACCGACTCCGGGCAGCCGATCGAGGTGGTCGACGTGGACGTCGAGGTCGAGGTCTCCTCCGGCACCTACGTGCGCGCGCTGGCCCGCGATCTCGGCGCCAGCCTGGGTGTCGGGGCCCACCTGACCGCCCTGCGCCGCACCCGGGTCGGTGCCTTCACCGTCGAGCAGGCGGTGGGGCTCCACGAGCTGACCGAGCGGTGCGAAGGTGACAGCGTCAGCGGCATACCGCTGATCTCGATGTCCGACGCCGCGCGCGCCCAGCTGCCCGTGCACGAGGTCACGACGGAGGACGCGACGCGGATCAGCCACGGGCAACGCATCTCGTCCGGGCCTGGGGGCCACGACGCCGTCGCGGCGATCGCTCCCGACGGCCGACTCGTCGCGATCCTCGACGAGACCCGGGCCACCGCCCGGCCGAAGGTCGTGTTCCCCGTCACCTGACGGATGGTCGGGAGGCCGGTGGACCGACCACTACAGTGGTCGCCGTGCAACGGTGGTACGGAACCGACGACATCCCCGACGGCCTCGGGGCGACCGTCGTCACCCTCGGCAACTTCGACGGAGTCCACCGCGGGCACCGTGCGGTGCTCACGCAGGTCGTGACCGAGGCCAGCCAGCGCGGTGCGGTTCCCGTTGCGGTGACCTTCGAGCCGCACCCGATCGCGGTCCTCTACCCGGACCGCGCGCCGACGATGATCGCCTCCCTCGAGCAGCGGCTCGAGGAGCTCGAGGCCGTCGGTCTCGAGGCGGTCCTCGTCATCGAGTTCACCCGCGAGTTCGCCCAGGAGACGCCGGACCAGTTCGTCCGGACCACCTTCGTCGAGGCGCTCCGGGCGTGCGCCGTCGTCGTCGGCAAGGACACGCGGTTCGGCGTGCAGAACTCCGGGGACGTCGAGACCCTGCGGGAGCTCGGCGAGAAGTACGGCTTCGACGTCATCGCCCTCGAGGACATCGGGGAGGGCGCCCGGTGGAGCTCGACCCAGCTGCGCTCCGAGCTCGAGGCAGGCAACGTGTCCCACGCCACCCAGATCCTCGGACGGCCCCACCGGGTCTCCGGCACCGTCGTGCACGGGGACCACCGAGGGCGGGAGCTGGGCTTCCCGACGGCGAACCTCAGCGCCGACCAGGAGGGCATGGTCCCCGCGGACGGCGTCTACGCCGGCTGGCTGGTGCGCCGCGACCTCGACGCCGGTCACCCCGACCGGATGCTGCCGGCCGCGATCTCGATCGGCACCAACCCGACCTTCGACGGCAACCAGCGGCGCGTCGAGGGCTACGTGCTCGACCGGACCGACCTCGACCTCTACGGCGAGGCCGTCTCCTACGAGTTCGTCGAGCGGCTGCGGCCGACCCTCAAGTTCGACTCGATCGACGCGCTCACCGAGCAGATGAGCGAGGACGTCGAGCGATGCCGGCAGATCCTGTCGGCCATCGTGCCCTCCTGATCCGCTGCCTGACACGTCCGGCGCCACGCCGCCGGAGCGACCCGTCCGTCACGGTGCGATCTCATCACCGGAGGAAGGGGTGACCCGGGCCCACCTCCGTGGCATCATCCGCTGCTAAGGGGCCCGCGCCGGGGCCACCCCAGACCCGAAGGAGTGTCGTCATGCCCCGTCTCGCCGCGCCCGACGAGAAGGTCGACTGGTCGGTCCTCGAGGGCCGAGCCCCGAGCGTCGGAGCCCTCCTCCGGAGGCGGGTCGAGGCCACCCCTCACAACCCGGCATTCCAGTACTTCCGCGACCCCGAGAGCAGCGAGCTGACCACGGTCACGTGGGCGCAGGCCTACGACCTCGTCGCGGCCCTCGCCGCCGGGCTCATCGACCTCGGCATCGGGCTCGAGGACCGGGTCGCCCTCGCCTCGCAGACCCGGTACGAATGGGTCATCGCCGACCTCGCCATCGTGTGCGCCGGCGGTGCCACGACGACGGTCTACCCGACGACGATCGGCGAGGACGTCGCCTACATCCTCACGGACTCCGGCAGCGGCATCGTCTTCGCCGAGGACGACGCCCAGGTCGCCAAGCTCATGGAACGCCGCGCCGAGATCCCGGAGGTGCGCCACGTCGTCGTCTTCACGGGCGCGGCGTCCGACGACGGCTGGGTGATCACCCTCGCAGACCTCGAGGCCCGGGGACGCGCCGCGCTCGAGGCTCGGCCCACCCTCGTCAGCGACCGGATCGACGAGATCAAGTCCGAGCACCTCGCGACCCTCATCTACACGTCGGGCACCACCGGCCGTCCCAAGGGTGTCCGCCTCGTCCAGGACAGCGTCGTCTACGAGGGGGCCGTCATCGAGGCCGGGGGCATGATCGGCCCGGACGACCTGCAGTTCCTGTGGCTGCCGCTGTCGCACGTCTTCGGCAAGATGCTCGTCGCCACCGCCCTGCAGATCGGCTTCCCGACCGCGGTCGACGGCCGGATCGACAAGATCGTCGACAACATGGCGATCGTCCGGCCGACCTTCATGGCCGGCCCTCCCCGGATCTTCGAGAAGGCCCACGGCAAGATCGCCATGATGTTCGCGTCCGAGACGGGCCTCAAGAAGTCCCTGATCGACTGGGCCCTCGGAGTCGGCGGCCGGATGCGCGACGTGCGCGAGCGCGGCGACTCCCCGTCCGCGCTCCTGTCGCTCCAGCACGCCGTGGCGACGAAGCTGGTCCTCGGCAAGGTCCAGGAGCGCTTCGGGGGGCGGGTCCGGTTCATGATCAGCGGCTCGGCCCCCCTGGGCGCCGACGTCGCCAAGTGGTTCGGCGCCGTGGGCCTGCTCGTCCTCGAGGGCTACGGCCTGACGGAGTCGTCGTCCGGCACCACGGTCAACCGGTCCGAGCCGGGCACCTACGTCTTCGGGTCCGTGGGCTGGCCCATGCCCGAGACGGAGGTGCGCATCGCCGAGGAGGACGGCGAGATCCTGATCAAGGGTCCGGGGGTGATGCGCGGCTACCACAACAACCCCGACGCGACGGCCGAGGTGCTCACCGAGGACGGCTGGTTCCACAGCGGCGACATCGGGCGGATCGACGAGCGGGGGTTCGTCTACGTGACGGACCGCAAGAAGGACGTCTTCAAGACCTCCGGGGGCAAGTACGTCGCGCCGGCCGCCATCGAGGCCAAGTTCAAGGGGATGTTCCCCTACCTCAGCCAGTTCGTCGTCCACGGCGCAGGCCACAACTACGCGACGGCCCTGGTCACCCTTGACCCGGACGCGATCACCGCGTGGGCCGCGGCGAACGGGATGGCCGGCAGGAGCTACGCCGAGATCGTGTCGTCCCCGGAGGCGCACGCGCTCGTGCAGGGCGCGATCGACGAGCTCAACGCCGGCCTCAACCGCTGGGAGACGATCAAGAAGTTCACGATCCTCGAGCGCGACCTCACCATCGAGGAGGGCGACCTCACCCCGAGCATGAAGCTGCGTCGTAAGTCCGTGACGGAGAAGTACCGGCCGGAGCTCGACGCGATGTACGAGGAGGCCTGACCCCCACCGGACGTCCCGGACCGGGCGCGCGCTCACCCGCGGGAGCGGGCGAGCGCCATACGCCATCTAAACTGGGCGGATGTCCGGTGAGTCGATCTTCCATGCCCTCGAGCCGCTGCTCGAGCGGGTCAGCAAGCCCATCCAGTACGTCGGCGGCGAGCTCAACTCCACGGTGAAGGACTGGCACGTCGGCGGGTTCGGGCCCGCCGGCGAGGAGCTCACCACGCGGTGGGCGCTCATGTACCCCGACGCGTACGAGGTGGGGCTGCCCAACCAGGGCGTCATGATCCTCTACGAGGTGATCAACGAGCGGCCGGACGCGCTCGCCGAGCGCACCTACGCCGTCTGGCCCGACATGGAGGCGCAGCTGCGCGAGACGGGGCTGCCGCAGTTCACCGTGGACGGGCACCGCCCGGTTCGCGACTTCGACCTCTTCGGGGTGTCGTTCTCGACGGAGCTCGGCTACACCAATCTGCTCACCGCGCTCGACCTCGCCGGGATTCCCCTGTATGCCGCCGAGCGGGCTCTCGAGGATCCCATCGTCATCGCGGGGGGCCACGCCTCGTTCAACCCCGAGCCGATCGCCGACTTCATCGACGCGGCCGTCATCGGAGACGGCGAGCAGGCCGTGCTGACCATCACCGACATCGTCGGGGAGTGGAAGGCGCAGGGCCGGCCCGGCGGCCGCCGTGAGCTGCTCCTGCGGCTCGCCCGCACCGGCGGGGTCTACGTGCCGTCGTTCTACGACGTCAGCTACCTGCCTGATGGGCGGATCCAGCGCGTCGCGCCGTCGCCGGATGCTCCCGGCGTGCCGTGGCGCGTCTCGAAGCACACCGTCATGGACCTGGACGCGTGGCCCTACCCGAAGCAGCCGCTGGTCCCGCTCGCGGAGTCGGTGCACGAGCGGATGTCCGTCGAGATCTTCCGCGGGTGCACCCGCGGGTGCCGCTTCTGCCAGGCGGGGATGATCACCCGCCCGGTCCGCGAGCGGTCGATCACCGGCATCGGCGAGATGGTCGAGCAGGGCCTCGCCGCGACGGGGTTCGAGGAGGTCGGCCTCCTCTCGCTCTCGTCGGCGGACCACTCCGAGATCGCCGACATCACCAAGGGCCTCGCCGACCGCTACGAGGGCACGCAGACGGGGGTGTCGCTGCCGTCCACCGGGGTCGACGCCTTCAACATCGACCTTGCCAACGAGCTGACCCGGAATGGCCGGCGCTCCGGCCTGACGTTCGCGCCGGAGGGCGGCTCGGAGCGGATCCGCCGCGTCATCAACAAGATGGTGACCGAGGAGGACCTGATCAACACCGTCGCGGCGGCCTACGGGGCCGGGTGGCGCCAGGTCAAGCTCTACTTCATGTGCGGCCTGCCCACCGAGACCGACGAGGACGTCCTGCAGATCGCCGAGGTCGCGCGTCGGGTCATCGAGACCGGCCGTCGGGTGTCCGGGCGGCGTGACATCCGGTGCACCGTGTCCATCGGCGGCTTCATCCCCAAGCCGCACACGCCCTTCCAGTGGGCCGCGCAGCTCGGGCCGGAGGAGACCGACGCGCGCCTGCTCAGGCTGCGCGAGGCGATCCGCGCCGACCGCAACTACGGCTCGTCGATCGGGTTCCGCTACCACGACGGTCAGCCCGGGGCCGTCGAGGGCCTGCTCTCGCGCGGGGACCGCAGGGTCGGGCGCGTCATCGAGGCGGTCTGGCGCGACGGTGGCCGCTTCGACGGGTGGAGCGAGCACTTCTCCTATGAGCGGTGGATGCGCTGCGCCGAGGAGGCTTTCGCCGGTGGCCCGGTCGACGTCGCGTGGTACACGACCCGAGAGGGCGAGCATAACGTGGTGCTCCCGTGGGACCACCTCGACTCGGGCCTGGACAAGGACTGGCTCTGGGAGGACTGGCAGGACGCGCTCGACGAGCGCGAGGTCGACGACTGCCGGTGGACGCCGTGCTTCGACTGCGGTGTCTGCCCCCAGATGGGCACCGAGATCGAGACCGGCCCGACCGGCCGCACGCTGCTGCCTCTGACCGTCCTCGGGCAGCGACGCGGCGAGCTCGTCGAGCAGCGCTGACCGCGGCGGGCCCGTGCCTTGCCTTCGGTCGAGGTAATCGCCGGACAGCACTGTCCGGTAAATACCTCGACCCACCGGGCCTTGGGGTCAGACCGGGTGACCGATGTGGGCGAGCGCCTGCCGGACGAGCACGCCGTGGCCGCCCGTCATCTCACCGCGCTGTGCCATGGCCGCAGCGTCCTCGGGCGAGACCCAGGCCAGCTCGAGCGCGTCCTGCTGGGGCCGGCAGTCGCCCATCACGGCGACGACGTAGGCCAGCGACACGGCGTGCTGCCGGGGGTCGTGGTACGGCGTCACCCCCGGGGTCGGGAAGAACTCGGCGACCGTGAACGGTTGTGGGGAGAGCGGGATCCGGGGCAGGGCGACCGGGCCGAGGTCGGTCTCGATGTGCCGGGCGAGGGCGTCGCGGATCCGCTCGTGGTAGAGCACCCGACCCCCGACGACCTCGTGGCCGATCCCGCCGTCGGAGTCGGCGCGCAGCAGCAGCCCGATGTGCGTCACGACGCCACGGTCGTCGGTGCGGACGGGGATGGCGTGGACGTAGAGGATCGGCAGCCGGCTGCGCGCTGCGTCGAGGTCCTCCCGGCTCAGCCACGAGCTCGTCGTGTCGACCTCGGTCATGCGTCTGCCCCTCTCGTCGAAGATCTGCCGGGCTTCATGATGCCCGACCCGCCTCCCGAGGGCGGAGGGGCTCACCCGCTAGAATGGGCACACAGGCGTCTGAGCCGTCATCAGCGGCGAGCCTCCGGAAGAACGGGCCCCACTCCGGTGGAGCCTCACTAGACCCGGACGGGTGGGCCCGTCACAGCCTGCAACGAGCGGTCGTATGCCGCTCACCTGGCTCGCCGGGTGGGCTCACGCGGCAAGCGAGGTGGTACCGCGGTACCGCCGGGTGGTCCCGGTGGCGTCGTCCTCGTCGAGTGACAGAGCGAGCGACCCAGGAGACCACCGACATGACCTACCCGAAGGTCACCACGGACCCCCAGCACCAGGGCGATGTGCCCCCCTCTCCGCGGTTCCCGGACATCGAGGAGCGGATCCTCAAGTACTGGGACGAGGACGGCACCTTCGTTGCCTCGGTCGAGAACCGGCCGGCGGGGGAGAGCGGCTCCAACGAGTTCGTCTTCTACGACGGTCCCCCCTTCGCGAACGGCCTGCCCCACTACGGGCACCTGCTGACCGGCTACGTCAAGGACATCGTGCCGCGCTACCAGACCATGCGGGGCAAGCGGGTCGAGCGCCGGTTCGGCTGGGACACCCACGGCCTGCCCGCCGAGCTCGAGGCGATGCGCCAGCTCGGCCTGAAGACGAAGCAGGAGATCGTCGAGCTCGGCATCGACCGGTTCAACGACGCGTGCCGCGCCTCCGTCCTCAAGTACACCGACGACTGGCGCAGCTATGTGACGCGGCAGGCGCGGTGGGTCGACTTCGACAACGACTACAAGACGCTGAACCCGAGCTTCATGGAGTCGGTCATCTGGGCGTTCAAGACGCTCTACGACAAGGGCCTGGTCTACGAGGGCTTCCGCGTGCTGCCCTACTGCTGGAACGACCAGACGCCGCTGTCGAACCACGAGCTGCGCATGGACGACGACGTCTACAAGATGCGTCAGGACCCGGCCGTCACGATCGGCTACCGCCTCGAGACCGGCGAGCTCGCCCTGATCTGGACGACGACGCCCTGGACCGTGCCCTCGAACATCGCGATGGCGGTCCACCCCGACATCGACTACGTCGTCGTCGAGTCGGACTTCACGGGTGTCACGGAGCGTTACATCATCGCGGAGGCCCGGCTCGCCGCCTATGCGAAGGAGCTGGGTGGATCCGACCCGTCGACGCTGCAGGACCGGATCGTCGGGCGGCTCAAGGGCAGCGAGATCGTGGGCCGGCGCTACACGCCCCCGTTCTCCTACTTCCTCGGCCACCCGAAGGGGCACGTCGTCCTTCCGGCCGACTACGTCACCACCGAGGACGGTACCGGCCTCGTCCACATTGCCTCCGCCTTCGGCGAGGAGGACAAGGTGCTGACCGACGCGTTCGGCATCGACGTCGTCGTGCCGGTCGCGGCCGACGGCACCTTCACCTACCCGGTCACCGAGTACGAGGGGATGCACGTCTTCGACGCCAACCCCCACATCATCGACCACCTCAAGGCGCGCACCCGCGGCGAGGGCGAGATGGGCGCAACGACCGAAGGCACGGTCCTGCTGCGCCGCGAGACCTACGACCACACCTACCCGCACTGCTGGCGCTGCCGGCAGCCGCTCATCTACATGGCCGTGTCGAGCTGGTTCGTCGAGGTCACGAAGATCAAGGACCGGATGCTCGAGCTCAACCAGCAGATCGACTGGACGCCCGAGCACGTCAAGGACGGCCAGTTCGGCAAGTGGCTCGCCAACGCGCGCGACTGGTCGATCTCCCGGAACCGCTTCTGGGGCAGCCCGATCCCGGTGTGGAAGTCGGACAACCCCGAATACCCGCGCATCGACGTCTACGGCTCCTTCGAGGAGCTCGAGCGCGACTTCGGCGTGGCCGTCACGGACCTGCACCGACCAGGCATCGACCGGCTGACCCGGCCCAACCCCCACGACCCCTCGGGCAGGTCGACGATGCGCCGCGTCGAGGACGTGCTCGACGTGTGGTTCGACTCGGGCTCGATGAGCTTCGCCCAGGTGCACTACCCGTTCGAGAACGCCGACTGGTTCGAGCACCACTTCCCCGGCGACTTCATCGTGGAGTACATCGGGCAGACGCGCGGCTGGTTCTACACCCTGCACATCCTCGCGACGGCGCTCTTCGACCGGCCCGCCTTCAAGTCCTGCGTGAGCCACGGCATCGTCCTCGGCTCCGACGGGCAGAAGATGAGCAAGTCGCTGCGCAACTACCCGGACGTGACAGAGGTCTTCGAGCGGGACGGCGCCGACGCGATGCGCTGGTTCCTCATGAGTAGCCCCATCCTCCGCGGCGGCAACCTCATCGTCACCGAGCAGGGCATCCGCGACGGTGTCCGGCAGGTCATCATCCCGCTGTGGAACGCGTGGTCCTTCTTCGCGCTCTACGCCAACACCGCCGAGGGCGGCGCCGGCTACGAGGCGAAGCGGTCCACCACCTCCGAGGACGTTCTCGACCGCTACCTCCTGGCCAAGCTGCACGAGTTCGCCCGCCAGATGCGCGAGCAGCTCGACGACTACGAGATCGCAGCGGCGTGCGACACGACCCGCACCTTCCTCGACGTGCTGACGAACTGGTACATCCGACGGTCCCGCGACCGCTTCTGGGGCGGGGAGTCCGACGAGTCGAGGGCCGCCTTCGACACGCTGTGGACGGCGCTCGAGACGGTGACCCGTGCCGTGGCGCCGCTGCTGCCGCTCGTCACCGAGGAGATCTGGCGCGGGCTCACCGGGGGCCGCTCGGTCCACCTCGAGGACTACCCGGACGCGGCCGACCTCCCGGCCGACCCGGCCCTCGTCATGGCCATGGACCGGGCCCGCGAGGTGTGCTCGACCGGCTCCAGCCTGCGCAAGGCCCAGGGCCTGCGGGCCCGGCTGCCGCTCGCGTCGCTCACGGTCGTCGTCCCCGACCCCGCTGCACTCGAACCGTTCGAGGCCATCATCCGCGACGAGCTCAACGTCAAGTCCCTGAGCCTCGTCGAGCTCGGCTCCGACAGCGGTGCCGACTACGGCGTGACCCAGCGCCTCACAGTCAACGCCCGGGCCGCCGGGCCCCGACTCGGCAAGGACGTCCAGGCGGCGATCAAGGGGGCCAAGAGCGGCAGCTGGTCCGTCTCACCCGATGGGGTGGTCACCGCCGGCGGCCTCGAGCTGCACGAGGGTGAGTACACCCTCGAGACCGTCGTCGACACCCAGGAGTCCGGTGCGTCGGCCACCGCGATGCTGTCTGGCGGCGGCTTCGTCGTGCTCGACACGCAGGTGACACCCGAGCTCGCCAGCGAGGGCCTCGCCCGCGACCTCGTCCGGGCGGTCCAGCAGGCCCGCCGCGACGCCGGCCTGCACGTCAGCGACCGGATCAGCCTCACCGTCACAGGCACGGACGCCGTCTTCGACGCCACCGTTGCCCACCGCGACCTCATCGTGGGTGAGACGCTGGCCACGCAGTTCTCGTCGGCGGGTCCGGACCATGGACTGCCCGAGGGGGCCGGATCGACGGTGGTCGTCGGTGACGGACAGGAGGCGCGGATCATGGTGGCGAAGCGATGAGCACACAGCCTGAACGAGATGGCGTCGTGGTCCGCACGGCGGCCGGGGACGACCTCGACGGCGTCCTCCGCGTCGGGCACCAGACGTGGCGGGCCACCTACGAGCCGATCGCCGGACCCGAGTTCGTCGAGATGGGCCTCGCGAAGTGGTGGACCGGCGACGCCCTGATTCCCGGGATCCGCGTCGGGCGGACCCTGGTCGCCGACGACGAGGGCACCGTCGTCGGCATGGCGTCCTACGGCAGCCAGGACGACCAGCTCATCCTCTGGAAGCTCTACGTCCTGCCCAGCCACCAGGGCCGCGGGATCGGGCGACGCCTGCTCGACGTGGTCATCGCCCGGGCGAGAGAGCTGGGCCGCACCGAGCTGCACGTGTCCCACATCGAGGGCAACGAACAGGCCGGCCGCTTCTACGAGCGCAACGGCTTCCGTCATACCCACCGTGAGTCCGGCGGCTCCGGGCTGCCGGACGAGATCTGGCTCGTCAAGGACCTCACCGACGGGGGCGCGGGGGCCGGGCCGGTCGACGGCTCGGCCGCGCGCCAGGAGCGGGGGACGCGGTGAGCCCGCGACCCGATGCGGCCGCGCACGAAGCGGCCCGCCGGCTCGAGGAGCGCAAGCGGATGCGCGAGATCGAGCAGGAGATCCTGTCCCGGGCCCCCGAGAACGACATCGGTCCCTCTCTCGAGCGCATCCGTGCGGTCATGGAACTGGCGGGCGATCCCCAGCGGGGCTTCCCCGTCATCCACCTGACCGGCACGAACGGCAAGACGTCGACGAGCCGGATGATCGACACGATCCTGGGGGAGCTCGGCCTCTCGACCGGACGGTTCACCTCGCCGCACCTGCATGACCTGCGCGAGCGGATCGCGCTGTCCGGCAAGCCGATTCCACGCGAGAAGTTCATCGCCGCCTATGAGGACGTGAAGCCCCTCGTCGACATCGTCGATGGGGCGTCCCTCGGCTCCGGTGGGCGTCGCCTCAACTTCTTCGAGACGCTCGTCGCGGTCGCCTACGCCGCCTTCGCCGACGCGCCCGTCGACGTGGCGGTCGTCGAGGTCGGTCTGGGTGGCGCCTGGGACGCGACCAATGTCGTCGACGGGCGGGTCTCGGTGATCACGCCGATCGACCTCGACCACACCCACCTGCTCGGCGACGACATCGTCTCCATCGCCGAGGAGAAGTCCGGGATCATCAAGCCTGACGCCATCACCGTCTCGGCGCTGCAGCAGGACGACGCGGCCGAGGTGCTGGCGGAGCGGGCTGAGCAGGTCGGGGCCCGGATCGTCTTCGAGGGCCGGGACTTCGGGGTGCTGTCCCGAGACGTCGCCGTCGGCGGGCAGGCCGTCTCCGTCCGGGGGCTCGCCGGTGACTACCCGGACCTGTTCCTGCCGCTGTACGGCGGCCACCAGGCGCAGAACCTCGCCACCGCGATCGCCGCCGTCGAAGCCTTCGTCGGCGGGGGAGAGCAGCCGCTCGACCATGACGTCCTCCTCGCCGCCTGCGCGGCGATGGCGTCCCCGGGACGGCTCGAGGTGGTGCGCAGGTCGCCGACCGTCGTCGTCGACGCCGCGCACAACCCGCACGGTGCCCGGGCGCTCGTGACCGCTCTGGAGGAGGCCTTCACGTTCACGCGGCTCGTCGGGCTGCTCAGCGTGGTCGCCGACAAGGACGCCGTCGGCATCCTCGAGATCCTCGAGCCGGCGCTCTCCGAGGTCGTCATCACCCGGAACTCCTCGCACCGCGCGCTCGACCCGGCTCGCCTCGGCCAGTTGGCCGTCGACATCTTCGGCGAGCACCGTGTCACGGTCGTGCCGAACCTGCCCGACGCGCTGGAGCAGGCGGTGACGCTCGCCGAAGCCGACGGGATCGGTGGGGGAGTGCTCGCCACGGGCTCGGTCATCACCGCGGGCGAGGTGCGCCTCCTGCTCGGCCACGACGAGACCTGACCCGGCACCCACGTAGGCTCGAGCCATGCTCCTCAAGCTCATCCTGGTCGTCGCGCTCGTCGTGGTGGTGGTCGTGCTCTATGGCCGCACCGTCGGCCGCCGCGACACCGAGCGGACCTATCCCGGGCTGACGGAGAAGGCCCGCGCGAGCATCAGCCGCGAGATCAGCGGAGGCCGCAAGGTCAACGCGATCAAGATCTACCGCGAGGCCACGGGGGCGGCGCTGACGGACGCGAGGCGAGTCATCGACAGCTGGTTCGTTCCCGGCCGGGGACCGGGGGTGGAGGACGCGGCCAGGTCGTGGACCGAGGGCCGGCTCACCCCCGAGGCCCGGGCGCGGATCAGCCGCCTCGTCGAGGGCGGCCGGCGCGAGGACGCGATGGCGCTCTATGCCGCGGCCACGGGGGCCAGCGACACCGAGGCCCAGGCGATCATCCGCACCTGGGACACCTCCCAGGACTACTGACCACGGACACGAAAGGCACCCGGATCGCATGTCGCGGCTCGTCTTCTACGGCACGACCGGCAAGTTCACCTGGCGGATGCTCGCCACGGTGCTGGCCGGGCAGTCGATCATCATCTTCTTCGGCGCGCTCGTGGCGCGTGGCGTCGCCATGGCCGGTTCCCAGCCCGCGACGGCGGGCCGCTACCTGCTCGTCGGCTCGGCGGTCGCCGTGCTCTGCGTCGCCGGCGCTGGGCTGACCCGCAAGCCGTATGGCGTGACCGTCGGCTGGGTGGTCCAGCTCCTCACGATCCTCTCGGGTCTGGTCGTCCCGATGATGTTCCTCGTCGGGCTGATCTTCCTCGCGCTGTGGGTCGTCTCGCTGCTCCAGGGCGGCAAGGTCGACCGGCTGAGGGCCCCGGTAGGGTGACCGCCGTGACCACCGAACGTTCCCTCGTCCTCGTCAAGCCCGACGGATTCCAGCGCGGACTCACCGGGGAGGTGCTGCGCCGCATCGAGGCCAAGGGCTACACCCTGAGTGCCCTCGCCGTCCTCACGCCGACGCGGGAGCTGCTGGCCAAGCACTACGCCGAGCACGAGGGCAAGCCGTTCTACGAGCCGCTGCTCGAGTTCATGTCCTCCGGCCCCGTGACCGCCGCCGTCATCGAGGGCCAGGACTGCGTCAAGGGTTTCCGCTCCCTCGCCGGCGCGACCAACCCCACCGACGCCGCGCCCGGCACGATCCGGGGCGACTTCGGCCGTGACTGGGGCACCAAGGTGCAGCAGAACATCGTCCACGGTTCCGACTCGTCCGAGTCCGCCACGCGCGAGATCGGCATCTGGTTCCCGGAGCTGTAGCCCCGACCAGCCCACCGTTGGCCGGCCGCCGCGAGGACGGGTGGAGGATACGGGTGGAGGATGCGGTGATGGAGCGCGCTCGCAGCGAGACCCCGGTCGCGGACCTCATCGACCGCGCCTGGGACCGGAGCAGGTTGTCCCTCCGGGCTCGGCTGCGTCGGGTCGGCAGCTCGGCCTTCCTCGTCCTGCAGTCGGCGCTCGCCGCAGGCTTCGCCTGGTGGTTCGCCACCGACGTCATCGGCCACAAGCAGGCGTTCTTCGCGCCGATCGTCGCCGTCGTCTGCCTCGGCATGTCGTACGGACAGCGCCTGCGGCGGGTCCTCGAGGTCGCCGTCGGGGTGGCGGTCGGCGTCTTCACCGCCGACGTCTTCGTGCACTTCGTCGGGACCGGCCCCTGGCAGGTGACCGTCATCGTCATCGCCTCGATGGTGATCGCCCTGCTGCTCGACGCCGGCCGCGTCCTCGTGACCCAGGCCGCGGTGCAGAGCATCGTCGTCACCACGCTCATCGCGAGCCCGGGGCAGGCCTTCACGCGGTGGACCGACGCGCTCATCGGGGGCGGCGTCGCGCTGGTGGCCGCCAGCGTCGTCCCGCAGGCGGCTCTGCGCCGTCCGCGCGTCGCGGCGTCGGCGGGCGTGCGCAAGATGAGCGAGCTGTTCCGACGGGCTGCGACGAGCGCCGCCGACGGTGACGTCCAGGCCGCTGCTGAGGTGCTGGCATCCGCCCGCGGCACCGAGGGGCTGCTGCGGGACCTGCGCACGGCCGCCGACGAGGGGCTCTCGGTGCTGACCAGCTCCCCCTTCTCGCGTGGCCACGCCCAGGGGGTGCGCAAAATGGTGGATCTCGTCGAGCCGCTGGACCGGGCGATGCGGAGCACCCGTGTCCTCGTCCGCCGGGTCACCGTCGCGGTCGGCCGGGGCGAGGCACTGCCGGAGGGGTATGTCGACGTGCTCCGGCAGCTCGCCGCGGCCACGGACGTCATCGCGCGCGCCCTCGCCGAGAACGCGGCGCCATACGCCGGACGCCTCGCCGTCGAGCGGGTCGCGCGGGCGTGTGCGGCGCTGCCGCGGACCCCGAGCCTCGCGACCGAGACCGTCCTGGCGCAGCTGCGGTCGGTCGTGGTCGACCTGCTCCAGTTGACCGGGATGGACGTCGACGAGGCGGTTGCCGCGATGCCCCCCGAGCGCCCACGCGACTAGCCGAGGCGTGGGGCGTGGGCGCCGGGGAGGGGGCTGGGCAGCATACGGTCAGGCGGACGGCGTCCTTTCGTGTGCGCCCAACTCGAGCTTCTGCACCTTGGGGTCACCGGCGTCCGCGAAGTAGTCGGCGGGAATCGTCTCGTCCACGCCCTCGCCGGCCCTCGCGAGCCGGAAGATCACCGTGAGGACGGCCGCGACGACGACGTTGATGACGAACGACGTCAGGGCGATGTAGCCGAGCTCCCCGATGCCGGGGATGGTCGCGAGGGTGCCGCCGAAGTGGGCCTTCGTCGCCGGGTTGATGACCTCGTAGGCCGTGATCGTCCCGTAGACCATGCCGACGGCCCAGCCGATGAGCAGCGCCCACCGGTGGAACCACCTCGTGTAGAGGTAGAAGACCACGGACGGGAAGGTCTGGAGGATCCAGATCCCGCCGAGCAGCTGGAAGTTCAGGGCGTTGGTCTTGTCGAGGGCGAGGACGAAGACGAGGGCGAAGGCCTTCACCACGAGAGAGGTCAGCTTCGAGACCCTCGCCTCCTGCGCGACCGTCGCGTTCGGGCGCATCCACGCCTTGTAGATGTTGCGGGTGAAGGTGTTCGACGCCGCGATCGACATGATGGCGGCGGGGACAAGGGCACCGATGGCGATGGCCGCCCAGGCGACCCCGGCGAACCAGGACGGGAAGAAGTCCTGGAACAGCTGTGGCACGACGAGCTGCGGGTTCGGCTTGCCGTCGAGGCCGATGGGCTTCGTGCCGGCGGCGATGGCGACCCAGCCGAGCAGCGCGAGCAGCCCGAGCAGGAACGAGTAGGCCGGCAGGATCGAGGCGTTGCGGCGGATCGTGTTGCGGTCCTTGGCCGACAGCGTCGCGGTGACGGAGTGCGGATACATGAAGAGGGCCATGGCAGAGCCAAGGGCGAGCGTGGCGTAGGCCCAGTACTGCCCGACCGGCGGGATGAACGTCCCGTTCGGCTTGCCCGTGGCTGCGTTCGTCGCGTGCATCTTCGTCTCGGCCGCGGCGAAGACGTGACCCCAGCCGCCGACCTTCGACGGCAGGTAGATGACCGCGACGATGATGACGAGGTAGATCAGCGTGTCCTTGACGAACGCGATGATCGCCGGGGCCCTCAGGCCGGACGTGTAGGTGTAGAGCGCGAGCACCAGGAACGCGATGAAGATCGGTGCGTCCTTCGCGATCACGTTGCCGCCGCCGCCCACGCCGGCCACCTCGAGGACGGCCTGGATACCCACGAGCTGGAGGGCGATGTAGGGCATCGTCGCGAGGAACCCGGTGACGGCGACCGCCAGCGACAGCCCCCGCGAGCCCGACCGGCCCTGCACGAAGTCGGCCGGCGTGACATAGCCGTGTCGGTGCGACACCGACCAGAGCCGCGACATGAAGATGAAGATGATCGGATAGAGGATGATCGTGTACGGCACCGCGAAGAAGCCGCTCACGGCGCCGGCCGAGAACATCGCCGCGGGCACCGCGACGAAGGTGTAGGCCGTGTAGAGGTCGCCGCCGAGCAGGAACCACGTGATCCACGTGCCGAAGGAGCGGCCCCCGAGACCCCACTCCTCGAGGCTGGCCATGTTGTCGGGGCGGCGCCAGCGGGCCGCCCAGAAGCCCGCGACCGCGACGAGGACGAAGAAGAAGATGAGGACCCCGAGCCCGACGCCGTTGACGCCGTGGTTCGGGCCGGCAGCGGCGAGGGCGGTCATCGGTTGTCCTCCTCGTCGAGGAACTCGTCACCTTCGGTGCTCATCGGCCGGTGCGGGCGTGCCCTGAGGACGACGCGGTAGGCCGAATAGGTCAGCACCGAGCAGATGATGACCCAGAGGAACTGGTACCAGATGAAGAACGGGAAGTCGCCGAGACGAGGCCCGTCCTTTGCGTAGGTCCCGACGAGCATCAGGGCCACGATCGGAATGGCGATGAGGATCCCCGCCACGACGAGCAGGCCCTTGTTGGCCGGTGGAGCGTCATGGTGGTGCGGCGTTGCGCTCATGGTGAACTCCGTTGTCCGGGTCCCTTGTGTGGGGCCGTACCCTTCGGAAACTACTCCCGCACCAGCCCTGCTGGGGAGATGAGCGTGCGGCGAGGGTGGGCGCGGTCCGGCCTCTGGTGGGTGCGGGGCGTCGTCGGGCCACCGATAGGCTGTCGCGCATGGCTGATTTCGATGTGGTTGTGCTCGGTGCCGGTCCCGGAGGCTACGTCGCGGCGATCCGCGCGGCCCAGCTCGGCAAGAAGGTTGCGGTCGTCGAGAAGCGCTACTGGGGCGGGGTCTGCCTCAACGTCGGCTGCATCCCGAGCAAGGCGCTGCTGCGCAACGCCGAGATCGCCCACATCATCACGCACGAGAAGAAGACCTTCGGCATCGAGGGCGACGCGACGATGTCCTTCGCGACGACCCACTCGCGCAGCCGCTCCGTCGCGGACGCGAGCGCCAAGGGCGTCCACTACCTGATGAAGAAGAACAAGATCGAGGAGGTCGACGGCTGGGGGACCATCACCGGCCCGACGTCCCTCGACGTCGCCCTCAACGACGGCTCCTCGCGCACCATCACGTTCGACAACCTCATCATCGCGACCGGTGCCACGGTGCGCATGCTCCCCGGAATGCAGGTCAGCACCAACGTCGTCACCTACGAGGAGCAGATCCTCGACGCGAACCTGCCGGGCTCGATCATCATCGGCGGCTCCGGCGCCATCGGCGTCGAGTTCGCGTACGTCCTCAAGAACTTCGGTGTCGACGTCACCATCGTCGAGTTCCTCGACCGGATGGTCCCGACCGAGGACGCCGACGTGTCGAAGGAGCTGGCCCGGCAGTACAAGAAGCTCGGCGTCAACGTCTTGCTCTCGACGGCGGTCAAGAACGTCGAGGACACCGGCTCCGGGGTCCGGGTCACCGTCGCCCCCGCCGCCGGGGGTGAGGAGAAGGTCATCGAGGCCGACAAGTTCCTCGCGGCCTTCGGCTTCGCCCCCCGGGTCGACGGCTTCGGCCTCGACGCCGCGGGAGTGCAGCTGACCGAGCGCGGCGCCATCGCCGTCGACGCGCGCGGTCGCACCAACGTCCCGAACATCTACGCGATCGGTGACTGCACCGGCAAGCTCATGCTCGCCCACACCGCCGAGGCCATGGGTGTCGTCGCGGCCGAGACCATCGCCGACGCCGAGACGATGGAGATCAACTTCGACATGATCCCGCGGGCGACCTTCTGCCAGCCGCAGATCGCGTCCTTCGGCTACTCCGAGGAGCAGGCCCGCGACAAGGGCTACGACGTCAAGACCGCGAGCTTCCCCTTCTCCGCCAACGGCAAGGCGCGCGGCATGGCCGAGGGTGTCGGCTTCGTCAAGATCGTGGCGGACGCCGAGCACAACGAGTTCCTGGGCGCGCACATGATCGGCCCCGAGGTGACCGAGCTGCTGCCGGCCCTCACGCTCGCCCAGCAGTGGGACCTGACGGCCGACGAGGTCGCCCGCAACGTCTTCGCCCACCCCACGCTGAGCGAGGCGATGAAGGAGGCCGTCGAGGGCATCGCCGGCCACATGATCAACCTCTGACGCACCGCAAAGGGAAGGTATGCCGCTCAGCTCACCGGGCTGGGCGGCATACCTGCTGCTCGATTAGGGCGGCGCACCGCCGCGCTGTTAGGCTGACGGGTGCCGTCTGAACGGCCGCGGATCGAGAGTGCCCGGGTGAACCTGCCCCGGGGCGCCGCGCAACGAGTGAGATAGGAGTCGGTCATCCATGCCTTTGGACGCTGACGTGAAGAAGAAGATCATCGACGAGTACGCCACGACCGAGGGCGACACCGGCTCCCCCGAGGTCCAGATCGCGATGCTGACGCAGCGCATCAAGGACCTCACCGAGCACTCCCGGAGCCACGCCCACGACCACCACAGCCGTCGTGGCCTGCTCCTGCTCGTCGGCCGCCGCAAGCGGATGCTCCGCTACCTCGAGGCGACCGACATCGAGCGTTACCGCTCCCTCATCAAGCGGCTCGGTCTGCGTCGATGAACTCATGACGGAAGGCGGTCGCCGCACGTGCTGCGGTGACCGCCTTTCGTCATAGATGCCGGTCTCGCCGGCGACGAAGGAACCCCGCACACAACGACGATGTGCGAGGGCACGCGAAGAGAAAAGAAAGCGAGGGCCCAGATGGAGGGTCCAGACATCACCCACGCCGAAGCCGTGATCGACAACGGCAGCTTCGGCACCCACACCGTCCGGTTCGAGACCGGCCGGCTCGCGAGGCAGGCGGCGGGCGCCGTGACGGCCTACCTCGACGACGACACCATGCTCCTGTCCACGACGGCTGCAGGCAAGCAGCCCAAGGACCAGTTCGACTTCTTCCCGCTCACGGTCGACGTCGAGGAGCGGATGTACTCCGTGGGCCGGATCCCCGGCTCGTTCTTCCGCCGCGAGGGTCGTCCCTCGACCGACGCGATCCTCACCTGCCGCCTCATCGACCGGCCGCTGCGCCCGACCTTCAAGAAGGGCCTGCGCAACGAGGTCCAGGTCGTCATCACGGTCCTGTCCCTCAACCCGGACCACCAGTACGACGTCCTCGCCATCAACGCCGCGAGTGCCTCGACGCAGATCTCCGGGCTGCCGTTCTCGGGCCCGATCGGTGGCGTGCGTGTCTCGCTCATCGACGGGCAGTGGGTCGCCTTCCCGAGCTTCTCCGACATCGAGCGCTCGACCTTCGACATGGTCGTCGCCGGCCGCGTCGTCACGAAGCAGGACGGCTCCGACGATGTCGCGATCATGATGGTCGAGGCCGAGTCGACCGACGCGACCTGGAACCTCGTCAAGAACGAGGGCAAGCAGGCGCCGACCGAGGAGGTCGTGGCCGAGGGCCTCGAGGCCTCGAAGAAGTTCATCAAGGTCCTCTGCGAGGCCCAGGCCGAGCTCGCCGCGAAGGCGGCCAAGCCGGTCGAGGAGTTCCCCGTCTTCCTCGACTACGAGGACGACGTCTACTCCGCCGTCGAGGCCGCCGTCTCCGACGAGACCGCCGCGGCACTGACCATCGCCGGCAAGCAGGAGCGCGAGGACACGCTCGACGAGATCAAGGTCGGCGTCAAGGCCAAGCTCGCGGACGAGTTCGAGGGCCGCGACAAGGAGGTGTCCGCTGCCTTCCGTGCGCTGCAGAAGAAGCTGGTGCGACAGCGGATCCTGCGCGACAACGTCCGCATCGACGGCCGAGGCCTGGCCGACATCCGGGCGCTCTCGGCCGAGGTCGAGGTCGTCCCGCGGGCCCACGGCTCGGCCATCTTCGAGCGCGGCGAGACCCAGATCATGGGGGTGACGACGCTCAACATGCTCAAGATGGAGCAGCAGCTCGACACCCTCTCGCCCACGACGCGCAAGCGCTACATGCACAACTACAACTTCCCGCCCTACAGCACCGGTGAGACCGGCCGCGTCGGTTCGCCGAAGCGCCGCGAGATCGGCCACGGCATGCTCGCCGAGCGTGCGCTCATGCCGGTCCTGCCGACCCGCGAGGAGTTCCCCTACGCGATCCGCCAGGTGTCCGAGGCGCTCAGCTCCAACGGGTCGACGTCGATGGGCTCCGTCTGCGCCTCGACGCTCGCGCTGCTCAACGCCGGTGTGCCGCTGCGGGCCCCGGTCGCCGGCATCGCGATGGGGCTGGTGTCCGACGAGGTCGACGGTGAGACCCGCTACGCGGCCCTCACCGACATCCTCGGCGCGGAGGACGCCTTCGGCGACATGGACTTCAAGGTCGCCGGCACCAAGGAGTTCGTCACCGCCATCCAGCTCGACACCAAGCTCGACGGCATCCCGGCATCGGTCCTGGCCGGCGCGCTGACCCAGGCCCGCGAGGCGCGGCTGCACATCCTCGAGGTCATGGCCGAGGCCATCGACATGCCTGACGAGATGAGCCCCTACGCACCGCGGATCATCACGATCAAGGTCCCGGTCGACAAGATCGGTGAGGTCATCGGCCCGAAGGGCAAGATGATCAACCAGATCCAGGACGACACGGGCGCCGAGATCTCGATCGAGGACGACGGCACGGTCTTCATCGGCGCGACGGACGGCCCGTCGGCCGAGGCGGCCCGGGCGGCGATCAACGCGATCGCCAACCCGCAGATGCCCGAGGTCGGCGAGCGCTTCCTCGGCACCGTCGTCAAGACGACGACCTTCGGGGCGTTCGTCTCGCTGCTGCCCGGCAAGGACGGCCTGCTGCACATCTCCGAGGTGCGCAAGCTCGTCGGCGGCAAG
>NZ_JBQCCV010000195.1:0-5532 GCF_051961875.1 Intrasporangium sp.
CCTGAGCGAGGCGGTCCTGCGAGATGAACAAGCCTTGTTCACGGTCGCCGCCCACGACCCAGCCCGCAACGTCACCCTCTCGCTGCTGTCGGCCCTGGGCGCCGACGGCGTGACCCACACCTACCTGCCCGCGATGACCGACGATGAGCAGCACGCCCTCGAACGCAGCGCCGAGACCCTGCGGCACGCCACGTCCACGATCACCTGAGCCATAGCCGTCGCCTGCACCGCGCACAGGAATGCATCGCCCACCACCAGCCGCGGGCGCAACGCATCGTCCTCGAGACCTCGCGCGTCAGTCGAGCGAGATGACGATCCCGGTGTGGTTGCTCAGGACGGCAGCCGTGCCGGCTCGGATGGCGCGCCCGGCTCGCTCGGGTGTGAACGACTTCGGGTCGTACGTTGATGAGGCGCCGAGGCCCTCGCCCCGGTATGACGCGCCCGGCCAATCGGCGGCGGTCACGTTGAACGTGGGTTCCGCCAGTTCCGCGCCCACGACGAGGAAGTTCTGCTGTAGGTGCGCGGCGGTGATCGTGGCCAGGGCGTCGACGAGGTCGTTGCCGGCGGAGATCACGAGCTCGGTCTTGAGGTCGATCGCTCGCTCCACCTTGTCGATGATCTCGTCGTGCTTGGTGACGACGATGTGCTCGAGCGAGACTGACTCGGCCCGGGCCCACTCGTCGATGGCCGTGACCAGCGTCGTCGTCTGCGGGTCTGTCCCCATCGTCACGAGCACCGCTCGATAGCCCTTGGGCGGGTGGACGTGGTCCCACGAGCCGGGTGCGGGCGTGATCGTGCCCTCGGGGGGCGGTGGGTGCTCCTCGTCGTAGAAGTCCGGACCCACAGTGGCGTGCGCGGCGGGTGACGAGGGGGTCGGAGCGGCCACCCCCGACGCGCAGCCCGCGACGAGGGGAACGACAGCGGCTGCGATGAGCGCAGCGTGTGCAAGGGAACGCGGGGGCACTGGGTTCCTCCGGCAGTCAAGGACGTGTCCCTCCTTCCTACTCGATCACTTCAGCCGATCGCCAAACCAGAGCGCGCCTCCCGGCTGTTGTTCTTGCGCTGTTCGCGAGACCGCAGAGACCTGTTCATCGGGTGACGAGAACTTGCAGCATGCGCACAGGTGAAGGAGCGTCCATGAAGCAGGCCCAACGGTGGACCGTCCGGTCAGCGGCAGCGCTCGTCGCGTGTGCTTTCCTCGTCTTCGGTCTGTCGCCGACCCGGTCGGCGTCCGCGCACGGGTTCAGTTCGACCGTGTACGTCGACATCAAGGCAGGCGGGCAGGCGGGGCATGTGCGGACCACGCTCGACCTGGAGTACGACCTGTTCATCGTCTCGGTCGCCGACCAGGAGCACGACGATCCGCTCTACCGTGCGGGAATGCCGGCCTGGGACGACGGCGATCTTCCCGGCCAGGAGAAGGCGCTCAACGACCACGTCGACAGCGCGATCGCCTATCTGACGCACCGGTTCGCGATCTCGGCCGGGGGCACGACGTGCACGCCGACCCGGGTCGGGCGGTTCGACGTCCACATGCGCGACGTCCCCTATACGACGATCACCCTCGACTGGACGTGTCCCGTGCAGGAGCACGACCCCCACCACGAGGTGCGCAGCTCGCTCTTTGGCGATGACGAGGGTTTCGTCAAGGGCGTCGAGACCATCGCCACCTTCGACCTCGACGGTCGCTCCGGCAGCGCCCTGCTGGATGCGAAGAACCCGTCATTCTGCATCCAGCAGAGCCTCGGGCAGCGCGCATGGGAGTTCCTCCTGCTCGGAGCGGAGCACCTGTATGGCGGGCTGGACCACATCCTGTTCCTGCTCGCGCTGATCGCGGGGTCCCGGCGGCTGCGCGAGGTCGTGCTCGCGGCCACGGCCTTCACGCTGGCGCACTCCGTGACGTTCATCCTCGCCGCACTCGGCGTCGTGGCGGCGCCGGCCGACCTTGTCGAGCCGGCCATCGCGCTGTCGATCGCGGCGGTGGCCGGTTGGCACATCTGGCGCGTGGTCACGCGACGCTCGCACGCGTCGGACATCGCGAGGTCCACGGTCGGCCGATTTGAGCTGGACCGGTCCGGATGGGCACGGCTCGCCGTGGTCTTCGCCTTCGGTCTCATCCACGGGCTCGGGTTCGCCAGCGCCCTCGGCATCGACGAGGCGTTCTCCTGGCCACTGCTCTCCTCCCTGCTGGTCTTCAACGTCGGCATAGAGCTCGTCCAGCTCGCCATCATCGCGGCCGTGTTCCCCGTGCTCGCGCTCCTGCGTCACCGGGCTCCCATGGTGGGTTTGGGCGTCACGACGCTGATCGCGACGGGAGTCGCCGTGATGGGGCTCGTCTGGTTCGTCCAGCGCGCGTTCTGAGGTATCGAGCCTCGCCGCTGGGGGAGGCCTTCGGTGAGCGGACACCGACATCGGGGCCGGAGTTCACAGGCAGTTCAAAGAATCCCATTGGGATGGTGACCGGCGGCCCGCTGAAGGGGTCTGCCGCTTCTCCCCAACGAGAACGGACAACTCATGAGACTCAACCTGCCCTCGCCGACGATGCCGCGCGCCGGCCTCGCGGCCGCTGCGGTGGCGACCCTCGCGACCGGCGGCGTCTTCGCGGCTGCCTCGTATGCCGCCCCCGCCGAGGCGACGCCCTACGACATCCTGCTCGGTGTCGGCTCCGACGAGACGTCCCGCAACCTCGCCTGGTACGTCCCGGGCGACAGCGACCAGAAGGTCGTCCTGCAGGAGACCAAGCAGCTCTCCGCCGGTCAGTTCACGAGCAAGGCGACCGTCATCGACGCCGTGGAAAAGCGGAACTGGGTCGGCACGACCACCGCGTCCAACGCCCGCGCCACCCTGTCCGGCCTGAAGCCGAACACCAGCTACAGCTACAAGGTCGGCTCGGACGGAGCCTGGTCACCGGCATACACCTTCAGCACCGGCAACGCGGGCAAGGGGCAGCCGTTCTCGTTCCTCTTCTTCGGCGACCCGCAGATCGGCTCGTCCGGCGACCCTGTTGCAGACGGCAAGGGTTGGGCCGCGACTCTGGAGCACACGCAGGAGTTCAACAAGGACGCCGAGCTGCTCGTGTCCGGTGGGGATCAGGTCGAGACCGCCAACAACGAGATCCACTGGGACAACTTCGCGGACTCCAGCGATGTGCTCAAGCAGGTCACGTGGGCCTCCACCATCGGCAACCACGAGTCCGGCGGTCAGGCGATCATGCAGCACAACTTCACGCCGAACACGGACAACAGTGCTGCGTTCTACCCTGGCGGGAACACGGCCACGGCCGCGGGTGGCAACTACTGGTTCACCTACAAGGATGTCCTCTTCATCGACATCAACTCCAACGCCTACAAGAGCGGCTCCGACCCGGCCCACGTCGAGTACATCAGGGACGTCATCGCCAAGCACGCCGCGGGCACCAAGTGGACCGTGCTCGTGTACCACCACTCGATCTACTCGCCGGCCTCGCACGCGGACGACAGCGACAACAAGGTCCGTCGCGAGGACTTCACGACCGCGTTCTCGGACATGGGTGTCGACCTGGTCCTGCAGGGCCACGACCACGCCTACTCGCGCAGCTACGAGATCAAGAACGGCGCGAAGGCCAACCCGTCTGAGACCCCCGAGCAGACGAAGGTGGACCTCGGCCCAGGCGGGGTCGTCTATGTCACCGCGAACTCGGCGTCGGGCTCGAAGTACTACGACCTGAAGGCCCCGGTCGACCCGACCTACGGTCCGGACCCGCTCGATCAGAGCACCGGCCGCAAGCGTCACTTCGCGAACGCCTCGGAGAACCAGGAGCACGTACGCTCCTACGTCCGTGTCGACGTCAAGTCCGACAAGCTCGAGGTCAGCGGCATCCGCGCCGGCGACTGCTCGGACCTGTCCACCAACCCGGCCGTCGCCCGCAAGAACGTCAAGTGGTGCGGTAGCCCGGCCAACCTGGTCATGACCGACCCGGCCACCGGCAAGAACACGGTCAACATCGTGGAGCCCGTCGCCCCCATCGGCTCGCTCATCGACAGCCAGCGCTACACCCGTCACTTCAAGAACTGACCCTGAGTCAACGCACGCGGTCCTGACCGCTTGAAGGGGCCAGCAGGCCCGGAGCCGCTGACTCCGGGCCTGCTGTCGTGACTCTTCACGCAGAACACTTGAACAGTGCCCTTGACCGGATACGAACCGCGACCGCCGGTCTGGACGCCGCTGGACCGCCTGGCCGTGAATGGGTTGTCTTGTCCCGCGGTCCTTTCCGCAGTATGGAGTGCTGCGGGTCGTTCTGGCCCCTTGGGGCGGATCGGGTCCTCGAAGGGTCGCGCGATGTGAGGTGCGTGGGCCAACCGTTCCCATCACCAGAGATGGCAGCAGACGCCTCGCGGTTGGACAGGAGCTCGGCAGGCCGCCATTGCTGTATCACCCACGGCGTCCGCGGATCAGATCGCCACGGCGCTGCATGCGAGCAGGTCGGAGCGATCCGGGCCGGTCCGCCTCGCCTAGGTCACAAACTGCCCGAACGGGAGGTCAGTCGTCGTCTTCGGGGACATACGGGGCGGCTGACCTAAGCGCCCGGAGCACATCGCGCAACAGACGGAGGGCCGCGAAGGCGATCAGGGCAGACACCAGCAGTGCTGCGGCTGCGTCGAGCCAGAACCAGCGATTGGCGACGACAAGGACGACGCCAACACCCGCCACAACGGCGGCTGCGGCCCCGTCCGCCACAGTGTCGAGGAGGATCGAGCGCATGTGCAGGTCCTCCCTGCCCGCGTCGGCGCCCAGGATCAACGCGGCGCACAGCATGACCACGGCCGCGATCGCTGACGCCACGAGCACCGGCAGTCCGTGAACTTCCGGACTGCCGCTGATGAGGCGGCGAGCGGCCGATATCGCCACGCCGACGGACAGCACCAGCAGCCACACCGCATTTACCAGGGCGACCCAGGTGGTGGCCATCGCGTTGCGATGGCGGTCCCTGAGATAGATCGCCAGAAGGCCCAGGGCCAGCGCGAGCGAGTCGGCAAGGAAGTCGCCGCCCTCGGCGAGCAAGCTGAGCGAGTGCGCGAACAGGCCAGCAACCAGTAGCCCGGCGATCATCGACAGGTTCAGGACGAGCACGAGTGCGACGCGGCGCTGTTGGGTCACGGCTCCGGAGACTACTGGGCCTGTCGGAGCGACACCCTCGCTCACCCCTCGGGCGAGGGTCGGGCGTTCGCCGCCTGGTCATTGCGGGTGATGGCGAGAAGTGCCCCTGGGAAGATTCGAACGTACCACACCCGCTTTAGGAGACCGCCGGATCCCCGCCGGGGGGCTTGCGATTCGGTTGTAAACCAAGAGAATTCGGTTAGCAGGTGATGCCTGATTGCGGGTGGTTCTGGTTCTGCGGGGGGCGTTCGGGTCCCTCATCCGCGTCGTGCGAATGCGAACGAGGGTCCCTCGTATTTGGACGCTATTGCCGTGAACCACCACCCGCAGTTACTGACCAATGAGGTCACCGAGCCATGAAGCCGCCGTCGATGTAAAGCTCCGCTCCGGTGACGA
>NZ_JBQCCV010000196.1:0-10259 GCF_051961875.1 Intrasporangium sp.
CGGCGAAACCCCGTCCGTATGCCGCTCAGCCAGGCCGCACTGAGCGCGCGGTCCCGCGTGGGCGAGGTCGGCGGCATACCTCCTGGGCGGCGGAACGACCACTATCCGTAACCGCCGCGCCGGCTCAGCACGAGCGGGACCGGCTCCGACGGATGGTGGTCGTCCGGGCGAGCGGTCAGAGGGCCTTGATGATGTCCTGGACCCGGTCCTTCGCGTCGCCGAAGAGCATGGCGGTGTTGTCGCGGAAGAAGAGCGGGTTCTGGACACCGGCGTAGCCGGCCGCCATGGACCGTTTGAAGACGATGACGTCCTTGGCGTTCCAGACCTGCAGCACGGGCATCCCGGCGATCGGGCTGGTCGGGTCCTCGGCGGCGGCCGGGTTGACGGTGTCGTTGGCGCCGATGACGAGCACGACGTCGGTGGCGGGCAGGTCGTCGTTGATCTCGTCCATCTCGAGGACGATGTCGTACGGGACCTTCGCCTCGGCGAGCAGCACGTTCATGTGCCCGGGCAGCCGGCCGGCGACGGGGTGGATCCCGAACCGGACCTCGACGCCGCGCTCGCGCAGCTTCGCGGTGAGGTCCGCGACGGGGTACTGCGCCTGGGCGACGGCCATCCCGTAGCCGGGCGTGATGACGACGGACCGCGCGTTCTCGAGCAGGGCGGCGACCTCCTGCGCGCTGGTCTCGCGGTGCTCGCCGTAGTCGACCTCGGCCCCGGTGACCGCACCGTCGGAGCCGAACCCGCCGGCGATGACCGAGAGGAAGGAGCGGTTCATCGCCTGGCACATGATGTAGGACAGGTAGGCACCGGAGGAGCCGACGAGGGCACCGGTCACGATGAGCAGGTCGTTGCTCAGCATGAACCCGGCCGCGGCCGCCGCCCACCCGGAGTAGCTGTTGAGCATCGAGATGACGACCGGCATGTCGCCCCCGCCGATCGAGGCGACGAGGTGCCAGCCGAACGCCAGCGCGATCACCGTCATCGCGGCCAGCGGCACGAGCGACGGGGACACCACGAACCACACGAGCAGCGCGAAGGAGACGACGAGCGCGCCCAGGTTGAGCCAGTGCCGGCGCGGCAGCATCAGCGGCCGGCTGGAGATCTTGGCCGACAGCTTGAGGAAGGCGACGATCGAGCCGGTGAAGGTCACCGCGCCGATGAACACGCCGAGGAAGATCTCGACGAGGTGCACCGCGTCCTCCCCGCCGGAGGTCGCCCCCACGGCCAGCGCCGTCAGCGCGCGGGCCTCCGACCCGGTCGAGACGAGGTAGGTGTTGTAGCCGACGAGCACCGCGGCGAGGCCGACGAAGCTGTGCAGCATCGCGATGAGCTCGGGCATCCCGGTCATCTCGACGCGCACCGCGAGCCGGGTCCCGACGGCCGCACCGATCGCCATCGCGACGACGATCGCGGCCCATTGGGGCAGCCCGGCCGCCTGCCCGGCGAGCCACAGCGTCGCGGCGAGCGCGATGACCATGCCGGCGATGCCGTAGGTGTTGCCCTGCTTGGCGCTCTCGTGCTTCGACAGCCCGGCGAGGCTGAGGATGAAGAGGATCGCGGCGACCAGGTAGGCGGCGCCGACGAGGGCGATGTCAGTCGTCATCGGTGGCTCAGCCCTTCCGGAACATGGTCAGCATGCGGCGGGTCACGGTGAACCCGCCGAAGATGTTGATGCTCGCCACCAGCGTCGCAACGAACGCGAGCACCGCGACGGCGCCGGTCGAGGCGGCCCCGGAGGCGCCGAGCTGCAGCAGCGCGCCCACGATGATGATGCCGCTGATCGCGTTGGTCACTGACATCAGCGGCGTGTGCAGCGCGTGCGCGACGTTGCCGATGACGTAGAACCCGATGACGACTGCGAGCGCGAACACCGTGAACGGGGCGAGGAAGGTCCCCTTCGACAGCGCCGTGATGGCGAGGAAGACGACCGCGGCGATCGCCATGCCGGTATGCCGCCGGGTCAGGTCCCGCGGGCCTGCTGGCTCGGCCTTCACGACCTCCTTCGGCGGCAGGGGCGCGGCCGGCATGGGTGCCGGTGCGGCGCTGACCTGGATCGGCGGCGGCGGCCAGAGCAGCTCGCCGTCCCGGGCGACCGTCATGTTGCGCTGCACCGGGTCGTCGAAGTCGAGCACGAGCTGCCCGTCCTTCGCCGGGGTGAGCAGCTTCATCAGGTTGACAAGGTTCGTGCCGTAGAGCTGGCTCGCCTGGGTGGGCAGGCGCCCGGCGAGGTCGGTGTAGCCGATGATCCGGACCCCGCCCTCGGTGACGACGAGCTCGTCCGGCACGGAGCCCTCGACGTTGCCGCCGTTCGCAGCGGCCATGTCGACGATGACCGATCCGGGCTTCATCGAGCCGACCATCTCGGCGGTGATCAGGCGTGGCGCCGGCCTGCCCGGGATCAGCGCGGTCGTCACGACGATGTCGATGTCCGGCAGCTGTGAGGCATAGAGCTCGGCCGCGAGGCGGTTGTACTCCTCGCCCATCTCCTTGGCGTAGCCCGACCCGCTCGGGCCGGCGTCGGCCTCGGGCAGCTCGACGGCGAGGAACTCCGCACCCATGGACTCGACCTGCTCGGCCACCTCGGCCCGGGCGTCGGTCGCGCGGACGATCGCGCCGAGCGAGCGCGCCGTGCCGATCGCGGCGAGCCCCGCGACACCGGCACCGGCGACCAGCACCTTCGCCGGAGGTACCTTGCCGGCGGCCGTCACCTGCCCGGTGAAGAACGACCCGAACTCGTGCGCCGCCTCGACGACCGCCCGGTAGCCGGCGATGTTCGCCATCGACGAGAGGACATCCAGCGACTGGGCGCGACTGATCCGCGGCACGGCGTCCATCGCCATCGCCGTGACCCCTGCCGCGCGGAGCTTCTCGACGAGCTCGGGCGCCAGCGCCGGCGCCAGCAGCCCGACGAGCACCGTGCCCGGCCGTAGCAGGGCGATCTCCTCGTCGGTGGGCGGGTTGATCTTGTGGACGACATCCGAGGCCCACGCGGTGGCCCGGTCCACGACGCGAGCACCGGCCACGGCATACGCCGGGTCGTCGAAGCTCGCCGCGTGGCCCGCGCCGGACTCGATGACGACCTCGTAACCCAGCCCGACGAGCTGGCCCACCGTCTTGGGCGTCGCCGCCACCCGCCGCTCACGCGGCCCTGACTCACGGGGGATCCCGATCTGCACGATGCTCTCCTCCATTGCGGGCACACTAGGACCACGGCTGCCTCTGCGAACCTAGAGCACCGGTCGGGCACATACCAGACACGCTGCCCGAAATGAGACGTATGCCGCTCCCCGCCGAGCCGGGAAGTGACCGGTCGACCGAGGGGCAGTGACCGGTCGACGGGAGGGTCGGGTCGCGCAACACACCGGGAAATCGACAACGCACCGGGTTCGGACCCTGAGGTGTTGTCCGTAACCCGGGTGTGTTGTCGTCAGCCCTGAACCGGCGTGTGCTGTCGTCAGGCGCTGGTCGGCCTGGCCCCCGCGTCAGCTCGGCTTGGGCGCACCGGGCCGGGCGTAGCGCATCCACGTGATGACGACGCATGCGACGGCCCAGACGATGCCGATGATGTAGAAGAGCGTCGCGCTCATGATGGTCAGGCCGACACCGAAGAGGAACGGCCCGAACGCGGCGATCGCGGCGGTCCAGCCGATGACGCCACCGGCCTGACGGCGCTCGAAGATCATCGGCATCTGCTTGAACGTCGAGGCGTTGCCGACACCGGAGAAGAAGAAGATCGCGAGCATGCCCCAGAGGAACTGGTTGAAGCCGGAGTGGAGCGTGGCCGCCGAGGATGTGTCCGGGGTGAGTGCGGGGATCGTGTAGATGATCGAGGCGATGATGCCGACGCCCGACACGAGCGACCACCTCGCCCCGCCCATGCGGTCGGTCAGCGGCGCGAAGAGGACCCGCGCGCCGGCGCCGACGAGCGGCCCGAGGAAGACGTACTTGACGACGTCCGGCGGTGCATAGCCCTCGATGAGGACCTTCGCGGCTGCGCCCGACCCGGACACGATCTCCTTGTTGCCGATGCCGTAGAGGTTCGCCATGAGCAGGCCGAACTGCGCGGAGAGGCCGGAGAAGGTGCCGAAGGTCATGATGTAGAGCACCGTCATCCACCAGGTGTCCTGGTTGCGGAAGATGTCGAACTGCTGCTTGATGTTGGCCTTGACCGGGACCGACTTGAGGAAGGTCCAGGCGATCGCCGCGACGATGATGAGCAGCGGGATCCAGACGAAGGCAGCGTTCTGGTACCAGACCTGCTGGGCCGGCTTGCCCGGGAAGGTCAGCATCTGCGAGCCCCCGAGGAAGCCCACCATGCCGAAGCCGATGAGCCACGGCGTGAGGAGCTGGACCAGCGAGACACCGAAGTTGCCGACGCCGGCCTGCAGCCCGAGGGCGGTGCCCTGCAGGCGCCTGGGGAAGAAGTAGGACGTCGAGGGCATGAACCCGGAGAACGCGCCACCGCCGATGCCGGAGAGGAAGGCGAGGGTCAGCAGCTCCCAGTAGGGGGCGGTCGGGCTCTGCACCCGCACACCCCAGCCGAGGATCGGTGCGATGAGGAGCAGGGAGGTCAGGGTGACCATCTTGCGGGTGCCCATGATGGGCGGGAGCACCATCCAGACGATCCGGAGCAGACCGGCGGCGAGTCCGGGGATCGAGGCGAGCCAGTAGAGCTGGGACTGCGTGAAGTGGTAGCCGATCGGGTTGAGCTTCGGGACGATCGCGCTCGGTAGGAACCAGGCGACGAAGCACATCGTGAGGCTGAAGGTCGTGATCCAGAGGGTCCGCCAGGCGAGACCCTTGTCCCACGTCTGCTCGTTTTCCGGGTCCCACGATTCGAGCCACTCGCCCTTGGTGCGGGCGGCGGTGTTGGCGGTCATGCGCGTACCTCCACGGTGTCGGTGACGGCGTCCTCACGAGCTGCAAGGGCGGGTTGTTCGAAGTGGTCGGTGAGCTCCGGGGAGCCCTTGTGCAGCATGTGCACCACAGTCCAGTGCATCCAGGCGAAACAGACAAGCGTGAGGAGGAACAGGACGAAGAAGGTGCTGGACGGGAAGCCCGACCACTGCTTCGTATAGGCGAACAGCGGGGGCAGGAAGAAGCCGCCCAGTCCACCGAGCATCCCGACGAGGCCGCCGACCGCGCCCACGTTGTGCGGGAAGTACTCCGGGATGTGCTTGTAGACGGCGGCCTTGCCGACACCCATGGCGCACCCCAGGAGGAAGACGATGACCGCGAAGGGCACGATGCCGAGCTGGTAGGCCAGGTGCTCGGTCTGGCTGCCGTCCGCGTGATTGATGACGATGTGGCCGTTGGGCATCATCAGGATCCCGGACGTGATGACCATCGCCGTGAACGTCCAGTACATGGCCCGGCGGGCGCCGAACCGGTCGCTGAACCAGCCACCGACCGGCCGCAGCAGCGAGGCCGGGAAGATGAAGGTCGCCGTGAGCAGGGCGGCCGTCGTGAGGGAGACGCCGAAGTTGTCGACGTAGTACTTCGGCAGCCAGGCCGACAGCGCGACATAAGCGCCGAAGACCGCGACGTAGTAGAGGCCGAAGCGCCACACCCGCACCTGCCGGAGCGGGGCGAGCATCTCGCGCACCGGCTTGCTCGCGCCGGGCATCCGGTCGTGCCGGGGCGTGACGAGGAAGGCCGCGATGGCAAGGGCGACGAGCAGCACCGCATAGAGGACGGGGACGAGCCGCCAGCCGCCCTCGACGCCGAAGGCGTATGTCGCACCGGCCGTCCCGGCGATGAGCGGGGGCCCGATGAACTTCGTCACCGACGCACCGACGTTGCCGGCCCCGAACACGCCGAGGGCGAAGCCCTGCCGGCTCCGGTCCGTCCACGCGGCGTTCCAGGCGACGCCGACCGAGAAGAGGTTGCCGGCCAGGCCGACGAGGAACGCGAGCACGAGGAGCGTTCCGTAGCTGTGCACCCGGGCGACGAGGAAGGTGGGGATCGCGGTGAGCAGGAGCAGCGCGATGGTGACCTTGCGGCCGCCGATGCGGTCCGTGAGCATCCCGGCCGGCAGGCGCCAGATCGAGCCGTTGAGGACGGCCACCGCGGTGATCCACGCAAGCTCGGGATCGGTGAGGCCGAGCTCCTTCTGGATCGGGATGCCGAGGATGCCGAACATGAGCCACACGGCGAACATGACCGTGAAGGCCGTCGACGACATGGCCAGGACCCGGGTCGAGCCGCGGGCGGGTGAGGAGGAGACCACCTGAGACCTCGCTTTTTAGAGGAATACCGATTCGTTTTATTGATCCGGGCCTTACCCGGACGAGGCGGTGCAATACCCCCGTCAGGCCAATCTGGCGCGGCCCGACGGATGCAAGAACTACAGTATGTAGTAGTGTCCTCGATGTGCAACTCGAACCCGCTCAGGTCCGTTGGAATTCCGAGGAATTTCGGGTGACAGACACCCTCGGAGAGGTGCGGTCCAGGTGCGACCCTGCTCGTCGAAATCACCCCGAGCGGATGCGCCGAATGCGTGGTTAGATGAAGAGACGACGTTCCTCTAAATACGTCATGACGATGTTTCGTAATTCGTCAGGAGGTGGGCAGCGTGCATGACCGCACTCCCCTCGGCACCGACCTGCTCAGCTCCTCGGTCCGCCGTCGGATCGTCGACGTGCTCGCCAACCTGCCACCCGTTCGTGACCCGCAGACCGGCGCGAAGCAGCCGGCCGAGGGACTCTCGGCTCGAGACCTCGCCGACCGGCTGCACCTGCACGTGACGACCATGCGGTTCCATCTCGACCAGCTCGTCGCCGGCGGCCTCGTCGTCACGCAGTTCAAGCGCGGCGGCGGCGCGGGGCGGCCCCGCAAGCTCTACGCGATCGCCCACGGCTCGCTCGACACAGAGCGTTCCGAGCAGTCCTTCGCCCGCCTGTCCGAGGTGCTCGTCGACTCGTTCAACGACTCCTCCAAGAACCTGACCCCCGAGCAGCTCGGCGCGCGCTGGGGCCGTCGACGCATCCAGCACGAGGACCTCGACGCGAGCCGGACGGCACCGGCACAGACCCCCGGGCAGTGGCTCGGCAAGATCGGCCGGATGGTCGACGTCCTCGAGGAGTGGGGCTACACCCCGGAGGTGTCCACGACCGAGGGCGGCCGCACGGCGCGCGTCGCCCTGCACGGCTGCCCGTTCCTCGACCTGGCCCGCGACAACACCGCCCTCGTCTGCGGCATCCACCGCGGGCTCATCCGCGGCGTCATGGAGGAGCTCGGCGAGGAGCACACGGAGGTCAGCCTCACCCCCTTCGTCACCCCGCACCTGTGCGTGGCCGCCCTGAGCACGGGCACACCCCAGAGCAGCACGACCCCAAGAATCCCCTTCATCGACAAGGAGACCCGTTCATGAACGACCCCGCGACCCGCACCCACGAGGTGGGTCTCGACGGCCCGCTCAGCGACGCCCTCGTCGGGACACGGCGCTTCTTCACCCAGGCGACCGTCTCCGACGACAAGCGCATGCTGCTCCGGGAGGGCGGCCGCGAGGGCGACTCGTTCTACCGGGACCGGTGGAGCCACGACAAGGTCGTCCGGTCGACGCACGGCGTCAACTGCACCGGCTCCTGCTCGTGGAAGGTCTACGTCAAGGACGGGATCATCACCTGGGAGGCGCAGCAGACCGACTACCCGACGGCCGGCGCCGACCGCCCCGACTACGAGCCCCGCGGCTGCCCCCGCGGCGCAGCGTTCTCCTGGTACACCTACTCCCCCACCCGCGTCCGCTACCCGTACGTGCGCGGCGTGCTCCTCGAGATGTTCCGCGAGGCCCGCGCCCGCCTCGGCGACCCCGTCGACGCCTGGCGCGAGATCACGAGCGACCCGGAGAAGGCGCGGCGCTACAAGAGCGCGCGTGGCAAGGGTGGCCTGGTGCGCGCGACGTGGGACGAGGCCGCGGAGCTCGTGGCTGCGGCATACGTCTCGACGATCAAGGAGTGGGGCCCCGATCGCGTCGCGGGCTTCTCGCCCATCCCCGCGATGTCGATGGTGAGCCACGCGTCCGGCTCCCGCTTCACCGAGCTCATCGGCGGCGCGATGCTCTCCTTCTACGACTGGTACGCAGACCTGCCCGTCGCCTCGCCGCAGATCTGGGGCGACCAGACGGACGTACCGGAGTCGGGCGACTGGTGGGACGCGGCATACCTCATGATGTGGGGCTCAAACGTGCCGGTCACGCGCACACCCGACGCCCACTGGATGGCGGAGGCGCGCTACCGCGGCCAGAAGGTCATCGCTGTCTCGCCCGACTACGCCGACAACGTGAAGTTCGCCGACGAGTGGCTCGCGATCGCACCGGGCACCGACGCCGCGATGGCGATGGCCATGGGCCACGTCGTGCTCAAGGAGTTCTTCGCCGACCAGCAGGTCGACTTCTTCAACACCTACTGCCGGCAGTACACCGACCTGCCGTTCCTCATCGAGCTCGAGGAGTATGCCGCCGACCCGGCCGACGCCGGGAAGGTGACCTACCGGCCGGGCAAGTTCCTGACCGCGGCCGACCTCGGCGGCTCGCACGCGCAGACCGAGAACGCCGAGTTCCGCACGGTCGTGCTCGACAGCCGGACCGGCGAGCTCGCTTGCCCCAACGGGTCGCTCGCCGACCGGTTCGGTCCGGACGGCGCCGGCAAGTGGAACCTCGACCTCGACGATATCGTGCCGACGCTGTCCCTCCTCGACACCAGGGACGACGCCGTCCTCGTCGACTTCCCGCGGTTCGACGAGTCGATGCCGACGATCGCGACGCGCGGTGTGCCGGTGCGCCGGGTCGGCGACAGGCTCGTCACGACCGTGCTCGACCTGATGTTCGCCCACTACGGCGTGGCTCGCGCCGACCTGCCGGGCAGCTACGCCACGGGCTACGACGACGTCGACGCGCCCTACACGCCGGCGTGGCAGGAGACGATCACCGCGGTCCCAGCGGACAAGGTCGCCCGGATCGCAAGGGAGTTCGCGCAGAACGCAGTCGACACCGGCGGCCGCTCGATGATCATCGTCGGGGCCGGGGCGAACCACTGGTTCCACTCCGACACGATCTACCGGGCGATGTTCATGCTGACGACCATCACCGGCTGCCAGGGCCGCAACGGCGGCGGCTGGGCGCACTACGTCGGCCAGGAGAAGGCTCGCCCGGTCACCGGCTGGTCGCACATCGCGATGGCCCTCGACTGGGTCCGCCCACCGCGGCAGATGATCCAGACGGCGTACTGGTACGTGCACACTGACCAGTACCGCTACGACCACTACCAGGCCGACGAGGTGGCCGCCGCGACCGGCACAGGCCGGTTCACGGGAATGGCGACGATGGACACGCTCGCCAAGTCCGCCCGGATGGGCTGGATGCCGAGCTTCCCCAGCCTCAACCGCAACCCCCTCGACATCTGCGACGAGGCGGAGGCGGCCGGGGAGAGCGTGCCCGACTACGTCGTGTCGCGGCTCAGGTCCGGTGACCTGCGCTTCGCCGTCGAGGACCCCGACGCCCCGGAGAACTTCCCGCGGGTCCTCACCATGTGGCGGGCCAACCTGCTCGGCAGCTCGGCCAAGGGCGAGGAGTACTTCCTCAAGCACCTGCTCGGCACCGACAACGCCGTCAGCGCGACCGAGACGCCCGAGCACCTCCGGCCGCGAGACATCGTCTGGCGCGACGAGGCACCCGAGGGCAAGCTCGACCTGCTCCTCACCCTCGACTTCCGGATGACGAGCTCGACGATCCTCTCCGACGTCGTGCTACCGGCGGCGACCTGGTACGAGAAGCACGACATCAACACGACGGACATGCACCCGTTCATCCACTCGTTCAACCCGGCGATCAACCCGCCGTGGCAGACGAAGACCGACTGGGACACCTTCCAGGTCATCGCCGAGAAGTTCTCGGCTCTCGGCGCGCAGCACCTCGGCGTCCGCAAGGACCTCGTCGTCGCACCGCTCTTGCACGACACCGCCGAGGCGATGGCCAACCCGCACGGCATCGTCCGTGACTGGAAGGCCGGCGAGTGCGAGGCGATCCCCGGGAAGACGATGCCCAAGCTGGTCGTCGTCGAGCGGGACTACGGCGCCATCTACGACAAGATGGTCAGCCTCGGCCCGCTCCTCGACAAGCTCGGCACGACGACAAAGGGCATCACCTACGACGTCAAGCGCGAGGTCGAGCGGCTCGGCCACCTCAACGGTGTCCTGCGCGGCGGGGTCAAGAGCGGTCGCCCGAGCATCAAGACCGGGGTGCAGGCGGCGCAGGCGAT
>NZ_JBQCCV010000197.1:0-7307 GCF_051961875.1 Intrasporangium sp.
GGAGCCCCGGACGATGACCGCCATCTCGTCCCAGGGCACTCCCTCGACCAGGTGGGCGCGCCGCAGGACGCCCGCGATGTGCGAGGCCTCCTGAGCCGCGGACCGCAGCAGGGCCACCTCGACGGCCCCACCGGCGCGGGATGCGCTCCAGGCCCGCTGGTCTCCGCCACCGAGGGCGCCGACCCGCGAGACGACCCGGGCGGCGGCCTCACGGACCACGCTCGGGATCCGGTGGGACACCTCGAGGACCCGAGTCGCCCTGGCCGACTCGCGCCCCAGGGCGGTCCACCCGTCCGCGAGGAACCGGGGGTCGGCACCCCGGAAGGTCTGGACGGCAGCGTCGGGATCACCCAGCAGCACGACGCGGGGCCCGGCGCCGGCCACGACGCGAAGGAGGCGGGCCGCCGCGGAGGTCAGCTCCTGTGCGTCATCGACGACGACGAGGGAGACCGCGTCGCGGAGGCGGTCGAGTGCGAGCGGCTCCTCCTCGAGGAGATCGGCGGCGGCCGTGAGGATCCACGCCGGGTCGTAGGCACCGTGCCGCGAGAAGGCGGTGACCTGGTCGTACTCGCGCAGCACCTCGGATGCAGCGACCCACTCGGGCCGGTCATGCTCCTTGCCGAGCGCGAGCAGGTCGTCCGGGCCGAGGCCGTGCTCGACCGTGCGCATGAGCAGGTCCCGCAGCTCGTTGCGGAACCCGCGGGTGCCGAGCGCGGCCCGCAGCGACTCGGGCCAGTCCGGGCCGGGCGCATCGCCCGAGGCGTGACCGGCCAGGAGGTCGCGGAGCACGACGTCCTGCTCGGGTCCGTTGAGCAGCCGTGGCGCGGGGTCGCCGCGGAGCGCGGCCTCCGAGCGGAGCAGCGCGAAGCCGAAGGCCTGCCAGGTCCGGGCCAGCGACTGCGTGCTCGTCCCGTCGAGGCGGGCCGTGACCTGGTCGCGAAGCGCGGCCGCCGCCGGTCGGCTCGGGGCGAGCACGAGGCAGCGGTCGGCCCGCTCGCCGCTCGCCACCTGGCTCGCGACCAGCTCGACGGCAAGGGTGCTCTTGCCGGTGCCCGGTCCGCCGAGCACGCGCAGCACCCGCGCCGATGAGGAGAGGACCGCCCGCTGGCTCTCGTCGAGCCGGATCGACGGCGCGGTGGGAGCGGCTGCGCGGCGGAGGATGACCACGAGAACGATTGCACCACGCGGCACCGACACCGCCCGCCTCGCACCCGCGGCACCGGGCGCGTCGCCACAGCCCGCACGGGAGCGGCATACCGTGGGCGTGTCAGCGGGCGACGAGCTCGACCTCGAACCCTCCCGGGCTCTCCAGGTAGCCGGCGTAGTGGTGCGGGCCGCCGGCGTGCGGATGTGCGTCGGCGAAGAGGAGCGACCAGCCGTGGGCGAGCGCTTCCGCGACCATCGCGTCGACGTCTCTCGGCGAGCCGGCGTGGAAGGCGAGGTGGTTGAGGCCGGGCCGGCGGCGTTCGTGGCCCCCTGCCAGCACGTCCGGGCCGGACTCGATCACGATGTAGAGGCTGCCGAGCTCCCATGCGCGGCCGCGACCCCAGTCGTCACCGAGGCGGTACCCGAGCCGGCCGAGGAGCCAGTCCCAGGCCGCGCCATCGGTCCCGAGGTCGCCGACCCAGATCTCGACGTGGTGGATGCCCCCTGTCGCGCTCGACGAGACCGGCCCCTCCCACCGCGCCCGCGCCATGTCGACCCGTCCGCCCGTGAGCGACCCGCCGACCATGGGCGTTCCCTCGGCCCGCCAGCGCGCGATCGCCTCGCCGTCGTGGCACTGCGGCGGGCGCCCGTCCGCGCGGATGACGCGCCACCAGGGGACGTCGGAGCCGTATCGGGCCATCACCGCGCCGACGTTGCGCGGCCCGCCCTCGCCCAGCATCCGCGCGATGTCGCCGTAGGCCACCACCCGGCCCTCGGGGATCTGCACGACGAGGTCGAGGACGCGCTCGGCGTACTCCTCCAGGCTCATAGATGTCGTCCCGTCAGTACGGCGTCTGGCTGGGGTCGACCTGCTCGATCCACGCGATGATGCCGCCCTCGACGTTGGCGACGTCGGTGTAGCCGGCCCGCATGGCGAGGCGGGTCGCCTCGGCCGAGCGACCACCGACCTTGCAGTGGATGAGGATGCGCCGGTCATGGGGCAGCTCGCTGAAAGCGGCGCCTGAGCGGAACAGATCGAGGTGGATCGGGACGGCGCCGGGGATCGTCGCGATGGCCCGCTCCTCCGCGCCGCGGACATCCACGAGCAGGGGCGGGTCGTCGGTCGCGAGCGCGTCGGCGGTCTCGCGGACGGTGACGGTCGGCACCGGCTGCTCGCCGACCGCGGCGGCCCCCGGCACCCCACAGAAC
Source organism: Intrasporangium sp. (assembly GCF_051961875.1). GTDB lineage: Bacteria > Actinomycetota > Actinomycetes > Actinomycetales > Dermatophilaceae > Intrasporangium_A. The sequence continues at coordinate 2,356 of NZ_JBQCCV010000197.1, forward strand.
TCGACGTAGTCGATGAGCTCGGTGACGGTCGGGTGCGTGCCGCAGACGGGGCAGTCGGGGTCGGCCCGGACGGTCAGGGTGTCCCACGTCTGCCGGAGCGCGTCGTGGACGAGGAGCCGTCCGGTCAGCGGCTCGCCGATGCCGAGGAGCAGCTTGATCGCCTCGGTCGACTGGACCGACCCGATCGCCGCACAGAGGACCCCGAAGACACCGCCCTCGGCGCAGCTCGGCACCGATCCCGGTGGCGGCGGCTGCGGGAATACGCAGCGGTAGCAGGGCCCGTGGCCTGCCCACCAGACGGAGACCTGGCCGTCGAAGCGGAGGATCGAGCCCCAGACGTGCGGCTTGCCGAGCATGACGCACGCGTCGTTGACGAGGTAGCGAGTCGGGAAGTTGTCGGTGCCGTCGACGACGACGTCGTAGTCGCCGATGATGTCGAGCGCGTTGCTCGAGTCGAGCCGTACGTCGTGCCGTATGACGCTCACGTGCGGGTTGACGCGGTGGACGGCTGCCTCGGCCGACTCCGTCTTGGGCCGGCCGATGTCGGCGTCGGAGTGCACGACCTGACGGTGCAGGTTCGTCAGCTCGACCACGTCGGTGTCGACGATGCCGATCGTGCCAACACCCGCAGCCGCGAGGTAGAGCAGGGCCGGCGAGCCGAGCCCGCCGGCTCCGACGACGAGGACCTTCGAGGCGACGAGCCGCTCCTGGCCCTCGATGCCGACGCCGGGGATGAGGACATGGCGGGCGTACCGGGTGACCTCCGGTCCGGTCAGCTCACGCCCGGTCTCGACGATCGCCTCGCTACGCATGGGCCCACGGTACTGCTCGGTATGGTGTGAACGACATCGCGAGAGCCCTCGTCCCGGGCCTCCGGAACGACGAGAAGGATGCGGATGCCCGACGACCTGCCCATCACCGCTCGGAGCCAGCGACTGCCCCGCACCGAGCGCCGGGCCCAGCTGCTCGAGGCGGCGCTCAGCGTCTTCACCGAGAACGGCTACCACCAAGCCGCCATGGATGACATCGCGGCGCGCGCGGGTGTCTCGAAACCGGTTCTCTACCAGCACTTCCCGGGCAAGCTCGAGCTGTATCTCGCGCTCATCGACCGGCATGCGAGCGAGCTGGAGCGGCTGGTCCGCGACGCGCTCGCCTTGGAGGACAACAAGGCCCGGGTCCGCACCATGGTTGCGGCCTACTTCGACTTCGTGGGGCACGAGGGTGCGGCGTTCCGGCTCATCTTCGAGTCCGACCTCGCCAACGAGCCGGAGGTGCGCAGCCGCCTCGACCAGATCGTGCTGACCTGCGCCGAGGCCATGGCCGGGATCATCCGCGACGAGACCGAGCTCGGCCAGGAGGAGGCGGTCATGATCGGCGTCGGCCTCGTCGGCCTCGCCCAGACGACGGCCCGGCACTGGCTCAGCCACGGCGACACGATCTCGAAAGAGACCGCGACCCGGATCACGGGTGCGCTCATCCGCCGGGGGATCGCCGGCTTCCCGGCGGTGACGCGCGGCGACACCGCCGAAGGCCGGGAATCGACCGTCTCCCCCGCTGGTTAAGGTGACGAACAACTGCCCAGCCAGCTCAGTACGTGAGGAAGGGATTGCCGTGGAGGTCCGGATCGGCGTGCAGAACTGCGCCCGCGAGATCAGCTTCGAGTCGAGCATGACGCCCGAGGAGATCATCTAGGCGGTGCGGGCCTCACGGTCGGCCGACGTCCTCGAGCTGACCGACGACAAGGGCGGACGGATCATCGTCCCCAGCGCCGCCGTCGGCTACGTCACCACCGGTGCCGAGAAGAAGGGCGGAGTGGGCTTCGGCGCCCAGTGAGGCCAGCACGCGCCGACGCCGGCGCATCCTCCGAAGCGTCTGCCGAATCGTTACCTCTCCGTGTCGTGCTGACGCCGGTGTTGCTGGGTACGGGATGGGCTGACAGGGACCGGATTCCGGTCTGACGACGCCCAGCCCAGGGCGGAACAGGAGGAACAGTAGATGATCGGCACAATCATCGGGGCCATCGTGGCCGGACTGATCATTGGTGCGCTCGCCCGGCTCTTCATGCCCGGCAAGCAGAACATCTCGCTGGTCATGACGATCATCATCGGGATCATCGCCTCGGTGGTCACGACGTTGATCCTCGGCGCGCTCTTCAACTACTCCGGCGGCGGGGGCATCAGCTGGTGGTACTGGATCGTGAGCATCGTCGTCGCGATCATCGGGATCTCGATCTACGGCCGGGCGACGGACAAGACGACCTGACCGATCGATAGCGAAAGGGCCCGGCCGCATTGGCCGGGCCCTTTTGCTGTTGCCTTCCTGCCCGGGGGTATGCCGCGGAGCCCGCTCCACCTGGCCCTCAGGGGGCCAGGCCGAGCCGCTCCATCCGCCGCGAGTGCTCGTCGGTGAGCCGGACCAGCATCCGACCGAGCTCGGCGAGGTCGGCAGCCGGCCGCCCTGGCGCACCGATGAGCAGGCTGGTGAGGGCGTCGCGTTCGACCGCCACGTGCTGAGCCTGCGAGAGGGCTTCCCCGACGAGCCGCCTGCCCCAGAGGGCGAGTCGTCCCCCTACCCGGGGGTAGACCTCGATGGCTTCGCGCACGGCCGTCACGACGAAGTCGGCCCGCCCACTGTCGTCGAGGACCCGGATGACCAGATCCCGGGTGTCGGGGTCGACGTAGGCCGCGATCTCCCGGTAGAAGTCCTGCGCGATGCCCTCCCCGACATACGCCTTGACGAGGCCCTCGAGCCACCCGGACGGCCGGGTGCGGTCGTGGAAGGCGTCGATCGCCGTGACGAACGGCTGCATCGCCTGCTCGGGCTCCACGCCGAGGCTGCGGAGCCGCTCCACGAGGAGCCGGTAGTGACCGATCTCCTGCTCGGCGAGGAAGGCGAGCTCGGAGCGGTGCGCGAGGCTCGGCGCGAGCTCGGCGTCGGCGGCGAGCTGGGAGAAGGCGCGCAGCTCTCCGTAGGCGAGCCCACCGAGCAGGTCGACGACCGCGGCCCGAAAGTCCGGGTCGTCGAGGTCGAAGCCGGTCGGCTCCGGCGGAGTCAGGACGCCATCGGGGTCGGTCATGGGGCCACAGTAGTGAGATGGTCCGCGGACCGCTTTCGAGCCGGTAGACTGGGTGCGACCATTCGGTGCCCGGTCGGCCCTGAAGATGAGCATTGACGGTGCAGCATGGATGGCGCCGGGCCTCGTGCCCGGGCCCCAGTGCCCCGCAGACCTGCGGGCGTCACCACTCCTCCCGAAATCCCCCGATCGGCCCGTCAGGAGCCACTGAGCTCCCGTGCCCCCATGGGCCGCGGGGTGCTCGTGCAGACCGAGAGACGTACATGACCCAGAGCACGACCGATGCCCCGGAGACCACCGAGCAGGAGCCGGTGCCGGCCGCCCCGGTGACGACCTTCGCCGACTTCCCCATCCACGCCGAGATCGTCGCGGCCCTCGCCGACGCCGGCATCGTGACCCCCTTCCCGATCCAGGCCATGACCCTGCCGGTCGCCCTGGCGGGCCACGACATCATCGGCCAGGCCAAGACCGGCACCGGCAAGACGCTCGGTTTCGGCGTGCCGATCCTCGACCGGGTCGTCACGGCCGCAGATCCCGGGTTTGCCGACCTCGCCAAGCCGGGGTCGCCGCAGGCCCTCGCCATCGTCCCCACCCGTGAGCTCGCCGTCCAGGTCGCCGGCGACCTCGAGCGCGCCGGCAAGCGGCGCGGCGTCCGTGTCCTCAGCGTCTACGGCGGCCGGGCCTACGAGCCGCAGGTCGAGGCGCTGTCGCGGTGTCGAGGTGGTCGTGGGAACCCCGGGCCGGCTCATCGACCTGTCGAAGCAGGGCCATCTCGACCTGTCCCAGGCGCGCGTCGTCGTCCTCGACGAGGCCGACGAGATGCTCGACCTCGGTTTCCTGCCCGACGTCGAGACCCTCATGTCCCTGACGCCGACGAAGCGACAGACGATGCTCTTCTCCGCGACGATGCCGGGCGCGATCGTCGCGCTCGCCCGCCGCTACATGACCCAGCCGACCCACATCCGGGCGATGGGTGACGACCCGGACAACGCGCAGATGGTGAAGGCGATCGAGCAGTTCGTCTTCCGTGCGCACGCCCTCGACAAGGTCGAGATGATCTCGCGGATCCTGCAGGCCGAGGGCCGGGGCCTCACCATCGTCTTCACGCGCACGAAGCGCACCGCCGCCAAGGTCGCCGACGAGCTGAGCGAGCGGGGCTTCGCGGCGGCGGCACTGCACGGTGATCTCGGGCAGGGCGCCCGGGAGCAGGCGCTCCGGGCCTTCCGCAACGGCAAGGTCGATGTCCTTGTCGCGACCGACGTCGCCGCCCGCGGCATCGACGTCGAGAACGTCACCCACGTCATCAACTTCCAGTGCCCGGAGGACGAGAAGACCTACGTGCACCGGATCGGCCGCACGGGTCGCGCCGGCAACACCGGTGTGGCCGTGACGTTCGTCGACTGGGACGACCTGCACCGGTGGGCCCTGATCAGCAAGGCGCTCGACCTCGGCATCCCCGAGCCGGAGGAGACCTACTCCTCCTCAGAGCACCTCTTCACGGAGCTCCACATCCCCACCGACGCCAAGGGCTACCTGCGCAAGTCCGAGCAGACCCGCGCGGGCCTCGACGCCGAGGAGATCGAGGACCTCGGCGAGACCGGCAAGAGACAGGGCAAGGGCCGGCAGTCCGGCCATGGTGGGGCCCGCGAGGCCGCACGAGGCCCGAAGGACGACGACGCACAGCCACGCCGTAGCCGCAACCGGCGCCGCACCCGCGGTGGCGGTGCTGCAGCCGCGAGTGCCGGCGACCCGGCAGAGGCCCAGCCGGCGACCGCTTCCTCGTCCGACGATGGCGCGGCGCGTCCCCGGCGTCGTCGGCGCCGGGGCGGTCAGGGCCGGTCTGGATCGGCCGCCAGCGCCCCGAGCGCCGAGTCGAACT
>NZ_JBQCCV010000198.1:0-3725 GCF_051961875.1 Intrasporangium sp.
TCACCCCGTAACCGAAGGCGTGAGACCTCGGCGACCGGCGGCCGCCGGACCCCGCACGGCCCGTCGCCGAGGACCTGATGAGAGTTGACGACATGTCGGACGACGAGAACGTGCCGCTGCTGAGCGCACGGGGAATCTCCAAGCACTTCGGTCCCGTGCAGGCCCTGACGGGCGTCGACCTCGACCTGCCGGCCGGCCAGGTCACCGCGCTGTGCGGTGACAACGGCGCGGGCAAGTCGGTACTGATCAAGTCGATCGCCGGGATCCATCAACCCGACGGAGGAGAGATCCTCTGGGAAGGCCGGCCGGTCCGCATCCACACACCTCGGGACGCCTCGACCCTGGGGATCGAGACCGTCTACCAGGACCTCGCCCTGGCCGACAACCTCGACATCGTCCAGAACATGTTCCTGGGTCGCGAGAAGGTGCGGCGCTACATGCTGGACGAGAACGACATGGAGCGTGCGGCGGCGACGACCCTGGCCGGCCTCGGCGTCACCACCGTCCGCTCCATCCGCCAGCCGGTGGCGTCGCTGTCCGGCGGCCAGCGCCAGTCCGTCGCCGTGGCCAGAGCGGTGATGTGGAACTCCCGGCTGGTCATCATGGACGAGCCGACCGCGGCGCTGGGCGTGACACAGACGGCGATGGTCCTCGACCTGATCCGACGGCTGCGGGACCACGGCCTCGCCGTGCTGGTGGTCTCGCACAACCTCAACGACGTGTTCGCCGTCGCGGACCGCATCGCCGTGCTCTACCTCGGCCGGATGGCGACCCAGCAGGACGCCGATCTCCTCGACCGCCAGAGCGTCGTCGAGTACATGACCACCGGGCGCCTCGATGGTGCTACGGGTCGCACGGCGCGCGACCGGACGGCGACCGACCGGGTCGCCACCGACCGGGCGGCCACCGAACGAACCGCCACCGAACGGACCGCGACCGACCGGGCCGCGACAGCGCCGGCCACGACGGAACGGGCCCCGGCCGATACCACGCCCACGGAGCCGACCGACGACGCGTCGGCCTTGGTTGCCGTCGGCCGAGGAACGGTGGAGCAGGAGGGGCGCTCCCCCGCATCCCCCGGCTCGGCCGGTGGGCCGGCCACCTCGGACGCGGCTCCATCCGACGCGGCTCCCCCCGGCACGGCCCCCTCCGAAGCCCCGCTCTCCGAGCCGCCTCCGACCGCGGAGCCGGACATCCTGGCGACCACGGAGGATGGCGGCGACGTGGCTGCCCTCGTCCCGCCCGAGGTGGTCGCGCAGTCCCTGCCCGAGTACCTGCGTGGGCAGATGCTGCGGATCAGGAGCGGCGAGAGCGGGATGCTCCCCGTCGTCCTGGGCCTGATCGCCATCGTCGTCGTGTTCCAGATCCTCAGCCCGGGCCACGTGTTCCTCTCCGCCGGGAACGTCGTGAACCTGTTCCTCCAGAGTGCGGTGTTCATGGTGCTGGCGATGGCGGAGATCTTCGCCTTGCTGCTCGGCGAGATCGACCTGTCGATCGGCTACGTCGGGCCGGTCGGGGCCGTGATCGCGGTGCAGCTCGTGCAGCCCGCGACGACGAACTGGCCGTGGTGGGCCGCGATCATCGCCGCGCTCGTCGTGAGCGCCGCCATCGGCCTGGTCCAGGGGACCCTCGTCACCCGCCTGCGTCTCGCGTCGTTCATCGTGACCCTCGGCGGCCTGCTCGTCTTCAACGGGGTCCTGTTGATCGTCCTGAACTTCGGACCCTTCTCGGGATACCCGAGCCTGAGCGGCGTCGGCCCGAACGTGCACGCGCTCTACAACCTCATGTGGGGCCAGGTGACGCCCCTCCAGGGCTGGATCGTGCTGATCGTGGTCGTCGGTCTCCTCGGCGCCACGCAGTCCGTCCGCGACGTCCGGCGCCGCCGCAGCGGCCTGGTCGCCCCGCCGCTCAGCGTCACGATCAGCAAGATCGCCCTCATCGCCGTGGCCGGCGCCATCGTCGTCGCCGTGTGCAACGTCAACCGCGCCGCCCTCGGCACCCTCCAGGGCGTGCCCTGGGCGATCTTCATCGTGCTGGGGGTGCTCGCCCTGTGGACGCTCCTGCTGCAGCGCACCCGCTTCGGTCGTTACGTCTACGCCATCGGTGGCAACGCGGAAGCGGCCCGGCGGGCCGGCATCCGCGTCGACCGCATCCGCACCTGGTCCTTCGTTCTCTGCTCGATGACCGCAGGCATCGCGAGCCTGCTCTACGCGTCATACCTCGGCGGGATGTCCAACAACGTCAACGGCGGACAGCTGGTCCTCTACGCCGTGGCCGCCGCGGTCATCGGCGGCACCTCCCTGTTCGGCGGCCGCGGCAAGGCCGCGGCGGGTGTCCTGGGCGGTCTCGTGATCGGCGGGATCTACAACGGCATGTACCTGCAGGGGCTGGAGGTCCAGTGGGAGTACATCGTCACCGGACTCGTGCTCGTCGCGGCTGTGGCGATCGACGCCCTCTCCCGGCGCGGCAGCAGCGTCAAGGTCTGACCCGGCAGGGCCTGACCCACGCCGGCCCGGTCAGCTGAGAATGTCGGAGCGGCGGAAGCGGCGGTAACCGAGCTGGATGAACAGGACCGTCCACACGAGGGCCCACAGCACGCCGTGCACGACGTCGTCCCAGACGGGACTCGGCGTGATGAGGTCCTGCCAGGCATTGGCGTAGTGGCCGGGGAAGGCGTTGCGCCACGGGTCCAGCGCGTCGATCTGGTCGAGGATGGACAGGACGATCGACACGAGCACCGCGCCGCCGACCGACGCCAGCGGCGCGTCCGAGCGGACGCCGATCCAGAACGCGATCGCCGCGATCGGCAGCATGGTGACGTAGATGTAGGCCACCGCGACCGCGAGCCGCACCAGGTAGGCGCCCCACCCGAGGTCCTCCCCGAGCGGGTTCGTCAGCGGCGTCCAGCCGTAGGCGAGCCCGCCGACGAGCAGCGCCCACGCGATGAGCAGCACCGTGGCGAGCGCCGTCAGGGTCAGGCCGACGGCGAGCTTGCCCGTCAGCAGCCTGGGCCGCCGGACCGGCGCGATGAGCAGGTAGCGCAGCGACGACCATGACGCCTCCGCCGGCACCGAGTCACCGCAGAAGAGCGCGGCCAGCAGGATGAGGAGCAGCTGTGAGCTGACGAAGAGGGTGAACAGGGTGAAGTTGGCCGAGCCGGTCTGGGCGAGGTCGATGAACCGGGCGGTGGTGCTCGTCCGTCGCCCGCTTGACCGGTCGCCGAAGGCGAACGCGATGACGAGGATGAGCGGCAGCGCGCCGACGAGCGCGAACGCCACCTTCGTGCGCCGGCGCCCCCACTGACGGCGCCACTCCGCGCGGAATGAGAGTGGGCGGCGTACCTCCCGGATGTCGTATGCCGCTGTGCTGGCCTCGGTGCTCATCGTGACCTCACCTGCCGGAGCCTTTCGATGAGGGAACCGCCCGAGTCTGCCTGGGGCGTCGAGCCGTTCGAGGTGGCGGCGCTGTTGATGACGCCGAGGAAGACCTCTTCCAGGTGGCGCCGGCTGCTGACCCCGACGACGGGGAGGCCGACGTCGACGGCGGTGCGCACGACGGCGTCGCGTGCGAGGTCGGCGACGACGACGAGGCGGCTGTCGGTGTCGACGCGGACGTCGGTGATCCCGGTGCGCTCGGCCAGCTCGGTGGCGAGGCGCTCCGTGTCGGCGCCGTCGGCGAGGTCCAGGACGGTCGTGTCCGAGCTGTCGACGAGGTCGGCGACCCGG
>NZ_JBQCCV010000199.1:0-6258 GCF_051961875.1 Intrasporangium sp.
AGATGCAGGTCTCCCGCCTGCACCGGGCGATCCTCGAGCGGCTGCGCCAGGACCTCGAGCACGAGCCCGAGCCGAAGCCGGTTGTCGCTCCGCGCCGTCGTCGCAGTGGCGTCCGGCGCGCCAAGGCAGCCGCGCTGCTCCGTGGCGAGCACCGGCTGACGGCCCAGCCCACGCTGAGAGCGGTCTGACCCTTATCGGGAACCACGATGGTGGCGTGCGCGAATTGCGCACGCCACCATTGCTATTCGGGGATCAGTTTCCGGGCTTGCCGAGCAGGACCATACCGTCGGTGGTGACGAGGACCTGCCAGTGCTGCTGCTTGAGCACGTGCACGAAAGGCGCCTTCTCTTCGAGCAGGGCGACGCTGCAGGTGGTTCGCTCTACGAACGCCTGCCATCCGGGAGAGCCAGCCATTGCGCCTCGGTAGTCCTCGATGAATCTCGGCGTATAGATCTCGACCCTGGTGTCGAAGACGACCTTGAGGTCAGGGTGCCGATAGATCAGCCAGCCCCCGATCGTCATGTCATTGCAGACGACGGTTCCTGCCGGGAGTGCATCCAGCTGAGTATTCAGGCCGTTCGGTCCGCGTCCCGGCTGGGCGGCGATCGCCGGCGCAACTGCCGCCGCCATCATGAGCGCGGCGAGGCCCGCGACCGCCCCGAACAGGACCTCGGGCCGCGTGCCCGCCTCTCTGCGGAGGCCGCTGAGCTTGTGCAGGGCCTCAGCCGCCGCGGGCGCGGCCATGATGGCCGCCACGCCAACCGTTCGCGTCTGCATGAGACCGAGCACGAGCGCCGAGCCGAGGAGGAGGATCGTCACCCAGGAGCCGGCGTGCGAGCCACGTGCCATGCGGACCACGGGGAGTGCGATGAGCGCGAGCATCGCGATCGAGGAGAGCTCGAGGATCGGGGTTGGCTGCCACTCGCTGATGTACTTGGTGACCCCGGCGACCTGGAAAGGCGACGTCAGCAGCGCCGGCCCTACGGGAGTGAGCGCAGCCGCGAGGACGCAACCAAGCGGGATGACCGCCAGCCGAATGGCACCACGCAGCCCCACGCGGCGATCGAGCAGCAGTCCGCCGATGACGACGGCCCCGACCGCGGCGCCGAGAAACCAGAGGCCGTGGGAACAGGCCCACAGCCAGGAGAGGGCGATCAACCACCAGCGCGGTCGGAGGTCGCGCGCCGTACGCAACCAGAAGTGGACGGTGATGGCAAGGAAGGCGAAGGTCGCCATCTGCGGCCGCGGGGAGATGCTGCCAGCCAGGGATACGAAGACGACGGCGGTGACCAGCGTGGCGGTGAGGATCGAAGCCCGTGCGCGACAGGTCAGCCAGATCGTGGCGGTGACGAGGAGGGCCACCGCCGCGTGGAGCCAGGCGACACCGGGCAGGCCGGCCACGTCGTTCGCCCAGCTCATCATGACCTCGGGCATCCATTGGTTGAGGATCCACGGCCTGGCAGCGGTGGCGCTCCACGGGTCGGACGCGACCACGAACTGGTGCTGCTGGCGCACGAGCGTGCCCGCGGCGATGTGCCAGAAGCTGTCCGGGTCCGAGATCGGGCCAAGCGTCTTCAGGACGACGAAGACGCCAAACAGCCCCGGAAGTGCCACCACGAATCGCCGCGGCGGACCCGACGGTCGCTGCCCGCTGGGAAGCGGCGATCCAGAAGTGGCCGCCGAGGTCACAGACCGGTGCCCGAGAAGGTCTCGATCATTCGAATCGCGCCCGGGCCGATGATGACGATGAACATGGCCGGGAAGATGAAGAGCAACATCGGGAAGAGGATCTTGACGGTGACCTTTTGGGCCTTCTCCTCGGCCTTCTGGCGCCGAGCGAGGCGCATGGCGCTCGTCTGTTCCCGGAGAACCGCAGCGATGGGAAGGCCCAAGCGGTCCGCCTGGACGATCGACGACACGAAGTTCTTCACGTCAGGCAGAACCACGCGGTCGCCGAGGGCGGCGAACGCCTCGCCTCGGGACTTGCCGATCTGGATCTCGGAGATCACACGTGCGAACTCACCCGCGATCGGGCCCTCAGTGTTCCTGGCAACGCGCATAAGGGCTGAGTCGAAACCTTGACCGGCCTCGACGCAGATGGTCAGCATGTCGAGGGCTTCGGCAAGGCCCTTGGCGACCTGCTCCTGACGCTTCAGGCCGGCGTTGTAGAGGAGCAGGTCGGGCAGGTAGAAGCATCCGACGCCGAGGGCACACGCGACGAGGATGCCCGAGAAGCTGAGACCCCCGCCGTAGAGCAATCCAAGAAGTGCACCGACGATGAGCGCCGTCCCCTTGACGCCCATGACCCGCTCCACGGTCCAGGGGGAGGGGTTACCTGCCCGATCGAGGCTCTTGGCCAGGCGCTCGGTGGTCCCCGAGGGGGATAGCGCCGTCGCGAGTCCTCGCGTTCGGTCGAAGATCGGGGTCACGAGGCGGTCCTTCGTCGCCAGGTCTGTCTTGACGACCGTCCTTTCTCCCACGCTTCCATCGATGAGGGCCAGGGACTTCGCGACCCCGGTGGGCCCACCGGAAGTCAGCCCCAGAGCGACCACCAGTACGAGCGTGAAGACCGCAGCCGCGATGAGCCCGATGCCGGTGTACACGATCGTCATGGTCATACCTCGATCTGCACGACTTTGCGCATCCAGAGGACGCCGATTACCAACATCACGATTCCGCCGACAGACATCCCGAGACCGATGCCAGTGGTCCAAAGCAACGAGATGTACTCGGGGTTGACACCCAACATGTAGAAGAACAGACCGATCGGCAGAGCAATCAGGATGTACGCGGAGAGCCGACCCTCGGCGGAGAGCGTCTTCACCTGTCGGTGAAGGGCCTCCCGCTCTCTCAGAGTGCTCGCCGTCTTCTCCAGGGTCTCAGCCAGGTTTCCGCCCACCTCACGCTGGATGCGGATCGCCATTACGGCCATCCCCATGGCGTTACTACCCATCCGCTCGGTGATGTGGTCCAGCGCGTCCGCGATGTCGGTGCCGATCCGGGTCTCGGCCAAGGCCCTGGACATCTCCTTGGCGACTGGTTCCGCGGAATCTCGGGCGACAGAGTCGAGCGCTTGGGGCAGTCCGAAGCCAGACTTGAGGCTCGTTGCGACCAGTAGCAAGGACTGCGGCAGGATTCGCTCGAAGGCGGACGCTCGGCGCGCCGCCGCAAGGCGCAAGAACACCTGCGGGAGCAAGAGCCCTCCGACTACCCCGAAGATGACACCCAACAGGGTGGAGTCCATCAGCATGAGCAGGAGCGCCACGGCCACGACAACGGCAGCAACCCTCAGCACCAACCACTCGCCAGCACGCAGCGGCAGGTCCGCCCGGTTGATGAGCTCGAGCGTCCGAGCCGTTGACTTGCGGCCCTTCATGGCCCGTTCGCCAAGGTCGACCAGCTGTTCGCTGATCGGTGCAGCGTGGGTCTTGCTCTCAGACCTGGACACGAGGTTCATCGGCGAGACGTAGGCCTCCAGTCCCTCCAGCCTACGTGCTCGCCTCGATTGCAGCTTCGGCGTCAGGACCGCGAAAGCGAGAAGAAACAGCGCCGCCCCCAGAATCGAGGCTCCGATGATCGGCATCCTGGACGGGGCCATCGTGAAGTTCGTGATGGGCGGCGGTGCCTGTGGCGGCGCGCCCGTGGGCGGAGCCACGGACGGCCCCACGCTGGGCGCCGGCTGCCCACCCAGATCAACCGCTTGGGCGACGCTGAAGGGCCGCCCTCCTGCGGTTCCGCTGACGCCGATCCTGTGGGCACCGGTGACGGGAAGGGTGGCCTGTACCTGGAACGCTGCCTGGGACTGGAGGGCGCGGCCGGCGTTCTGGAAGGCCGCCGTGACGGCGTCACCGCTCTCGGCCGCGATGACCGAGCCACCCCCTGACTTGGCGATCTGGCTCAAAGCACCGCTGGCATCGGGGTCGTCCGTCTTGAACTTCACGACATCGACGCGGACGCCGGCCTGGCGCACCGCGGCGGTCACTCGAGCGAGCTCTGCCTGCCTGTCCTTGCTCATGGTGTCAGCGCCGTCGCTGAGCAGGACGATGCTGCGGTCGCCGTCGGATCCGAGAGCTGCCACCGCGATCTTGACCGCGGCATAGAGGCTGGTGTCACCCCGAGAGGCCAGGCCGTTGACCACGCGTTGGACTGCCGCTCGATCAGCGGTGGGCTTCAGATCAACCCCTGCAGTGTCGGCGAAAGAGGCGACACCGATCCGCACATCCTTCGGCGCTTCTCGAAGGAAGGCCTGGGTTGCTGACCTCACCGTGGCCATCCCGGCGCGCCCCATGGACCCGCTCGTGTCGATCACGAGCATCGCGGTGCGGTTGATCGTCGTCGTCTTGTCGATCGTGGCCGGAACAGCTTTCCCGTCGATCGTGATGACGAGACTGCCGCTGTCCACCGTCACCACATCGGGGCCGCGGAAGGTCAGCACACCGTTCACGGTGCTGCCGCTGGACTTCACGTCAGTCACGGTGACGCTGAACGGGTCGTCTGCTGACGCGACCGTTGCTCCAATGAGTAGGTAGGCAACACCGACAACCGACGCGAAAAGCGCCCTGGCCAGCCTGGAGTTCACAACCCCAGCCTGGAGAAGATCTGGACCGGCAGTTCGATTCCGAGATCGGCCAGGTCCTGGGTGAACTTCGGCCGGATGCCGGTCGGAATCAGCTGTCCTCGGAAGCGGCCGTTCTCATCTCGGCCGGCGGAGTAGTCGAAGGTGAAGATGTCCTGCAACGTGACGACCTCACCCTCCATGCCGACGACCTCGGTGATGGCCACGATGCGGCGCGAACCGTCCTTGAGTCGGGTCTGCTGGATGATGAGGTCGACAGCGCCGGCAACCTGTTCCCGGATCGCCCGGACCGGCAGGTCGACCCCCGCCATGAGCACCATCGTCTCCAGACGGGACAGGCTGTCGCGTGGGGTGTTCGCGTGGACGGTCGTGAGGGAGCCGTCGTGGCCAGTGTTCATCGCCTGCAGCATGTCGAGCGCTGCTCCGTCGCGGACCTCACCGACGACGATCCGGTCGGGGCGCATACGAAGGGAGTTCCGGACCAGCTCCCGAATGGGGATCGCACCCTTGCCTTCGATGTTCGGCGGACGCGACTCCAGGCGCAGGACGTGGTCCTGCCGGAGCTGGAGCTCGGCGGCGTCCTCGATCGTGACGATCCGTTCGTCCTCCGGGATGAAGGAGCTGATGACGTTCAGCGTCGTGGTCTTTCCCGAGCCTGTACCACCCGAGATGATGATGTTGCGCCGGCCGAGGACACACGCCTCTAGGAAGTCTCGGGTGGCGACGGACAACGTCCCGAACGAGATGAGGTCCCGGTCCGTGAAGGGATCCGCGGAGAACTTGCGGATCGTCAGCATCGACCCGTCCAAGGCGATCGGCGGAACGACCGCGTTGACACGTGACCCGTCGGGTAGCCGCGCGTCCACCAAGGGGCTGGACTCGTCGACGCGGCGGCCGACTCGCGAGACGATCTTGTCGATCGTGCGGCGCAAGTGAGCATCATCCGCGAACTGCGCATCGACGGGATAGAGCTTGCCGGCCCGCTCGATGTAGATCGAGTGGGGACCGTTGACCATGATCTCGCTGACCTCGGCGTCTCGCAGGTACGGCTCGAGCGGCCCGTGCCCAAGGATGTCGTCGGAGATGTCCTGGGAGATCTTGATGCGGTCCGCGTGCGAAAGCGGCGTCTGCTCGGCGTCGATCACCTGCTGCAGGGTCGTGCGGACCTGCCCCGCCAGCTCCGACTCAGAAAGATGTGGGTCATAGAGCCGTGGCCCGAGCGAGTCGAGAAGCTCCTGGTGCACGCGCTCCTTGACGGCGGCGAAGGGATCCACCGTCTTCTTGGGCCCGGATTGGTCCCGCAGCTCGACAGCTGACTGGCCAAAAGCCCCCTGGACCTGACGCACGCGGTCCAACCGCTCGGCGAGGTTACTCATTTCTTGCTCCTCAGCAGACCGAAGCTGCGCTTTGCACCGTTCTGGATCGTCTCCCCGAAGCGCTGCCGGACTTCGTGGTCCACGAAGTGTCGAAGGGCCAGGCTGACGGGACCGCGCCCGTCCTCGAGAACGAGCGGCACCCCCCGGTTCACCGCCGCTGTGACAGCAAGACTGTTGGGGATTTCGGCGGCAATCGGGACCTTGAGCGCCGCCTCGACATCGGCGGTGGCGAGTCCGACCTTGAGATCCGCCCGATTGAGGACGACGGTACGGTTCTCCTTTGGGGCCCCGAGCATGTCGAGGGTG
>NZ_JBQCCV010000200.1:0-2513 GCF_051961875.1 Intrasporangium sp.
GCCGCGTCCCTCCAGCCCGGACACGAGCGACTCCACCGGCAGTCGCGTCGCCGGCGCCCGGCCCCGGACCGGCCCCCGGTGCCAGAGGTACTTCAGCGGGTTCTTGATGGACGGACCGAAGTAGTCGTTCGACCCGAGCACGAAGACGCCCGGGCGGTCCAGCAGCCACTCGAACGCGTCGAGGACGGCCGGCACGGCGTCATACGACGCGAGGTTGTCGCCGGTGTCCACAACGAGGTCCGGGTCCAGACTCGCGAGCTCCTTGATCCACTTCGCCTTCCACCGCTGCCGCGGCAGCAGGTGCAGGTCCGAGACCTGCAGCACGCGCACCGAGGGCGACCCGGGCGGCAGCACCGGCACCGTGACGCGCCGCAGCCGGAAGGCGTTCCGCTCGATGAGGGAGGCCCACCCGAGCACCCCGAGGCCCGCACCGACCGTCCCGAGCGCCGCCTTCGTCACCACATGCATCCCCCCATCCTGACGCCTCGCCATTCTCGCCGACGAACCGCCCGGCCGCCGGCACCTGCGAGAATCGAGCCCATGACGCTCAAGGACCAGCTCCAGGCCGACCTCACGACCGCGATGCGCGAGCGCGACCCGGTCCGCGCGGGCTCCCTCCGGATGGCCCTCACCGCCATCACGAACGAGGAGGTCGCCGGCAAGGAGCACCGGGACCTCAGCGACGACGACGTCCTCAAGGTCATCACCAAGGAGGCCAAGAAGCGGCGTGAGGCATCGGCGGCATACCGGGAGGCGGGGCGCACCGAGCTGGCGGCGAAGGAGGATGCGGAGCTCGCCGTCCTCGAGGCCTACCTGCCCACCCAGCTGAGCGACGAGGAGCTGACCGCGATCGTCCGGGACGCCGTCGCGGCGTCCGGGGCGATGGGCATGCAGCAGATGGGGTTGGCCATGAAGGCGGCCCAGCAGGCCGTCGCCGGCCGCGCCGAGGGCGGGCGCGTCGCGGGCATCGTCAAGCAGGTGCTCGCCTCCTGACACCGAAGGGCCCCGACCATGTGGTCCGGGCCCTTCAGTTCGTATTCCGCTTACCCGGCTCGCGACCTGATCGCGCCGTCCCGGCGGGCTGGGCTCAGCCGTTCGGCTTCGGCGGCTTCGGGGGCTTGGGCTTCTTCGGCGGCTTGGGCGGCTTGGGCGCCGGTGGCCGGGGCGCACTGGTCGGTTTCGCGGTCGGCGGCGCCGGGCCCTGGTTACGGCCGCCGCCCTGGGAGGTGTAGATCGTGATGTCCGAGCCGCGGGGTGCCCGGCCGTAAGGCGAGGTGCCGGCGACGAGTCCCTCCTGGACGTCGGAGGCCATCGTGCCGCCGACGTGGGCGGTGAACCCGGCCTGCTCGAGGACGGCGGTGGCCTGCTCGACCGACATCCCGGTCACTCCCGGGACTGCGACGTCGTCTCCTTTGGTCAGCTTGTCGGACGGCTCCTTGAACTTGACCCGCGGCTGCCCGTTGAGGGCGCGGTTCATGATGCCCTTCCAGATCGGTGCCGCCACCGCGGCGCCGTGCATCTTCGGGATGAACTGCCCGCCGATCGTCACGTTCGTCATGAGGCGCTTGTTGCCGTCGTCGGGGGTGCCGACCCACACGGCCGTGACCAGTTGCGGGGTGTAGCCGACGAACCACGACTCGTTGTTCTTGTCCGAGGTTCCGGTCTTGCCGGCGGACTGGCGGGCACCGTTGTCGAGCTGGTTCCGGATGCCCGAGCCGTTCGTCATGTTGTACTCGAGGAACTTGTCCGTGGCGCGGACCGCGTCGGCACCGACGACCTGCTCGCACTCGGTCTTCGGCAGCGCGATGTCCTTGCCGTCGCGGCTCAGCTTCGTCACGACGACCATGGGGCACTTCTTGCCGTCGTTCGCGAGGGTGGCGTAGGCGTGCGCGACGCCCTGCGGCGAGACCTCGTCGGCACCGAGGATGTACTGCGGCGCATACTTGCCGATCTCGCCGCCGTCCGCCCGGTGCAGGCCGAGCTTCATCATCGTGTCCCGCACCTTGCAGCCGCCCAGCTGCTGCGCCAAGGCGACGAAGGCCGTGTTCGTCGAGAGCGCGGTGGCCTTCATGAGCTGGATGTTGCCGCCGGGGAAGGGCGTGTCGTTGTGCACCTTCCAGGTGCTGCCCGGGCCGCAGCCCTTGAACTCCCGTGGCTCGTAGGAGGCGGTGTTGTTGCCGCCGGCCGCCTTGGCCCGCACGGACGAGTGCGTCGTCATGCCGCTCTCCATCGCGGTGACGAGCGCGAACGCCTTGGCCGTCGAGCCGAACTGGAAGCCGCCGGAGCCGCCGTACCTGGTGTCGAGGGCCCAGGAGACCCCCGTCTTGCCGAGGCTCTGGGCGGTCACGGTGTACTCGGTGTTCTGGCCGAACCCGAGGACATGGCCGGTCGAGTCCGTCACGTAGGCGGCCGCGCCCACGTGCGACTTGTCGCCGACAGGGACCTTGGCGGTCACCTCTTCCTGGACGATCTTCTGGATCCTCGGGTCGAGGGTCGTCTGGATGACGTAGCCG
>NZ_JBQCCV010000201.1:0-2755 GCF_051961875.1 Intrasporangium sp.
GCCAAGGGCGCGAAGCAGCTCGACGACGGCGTGGGCCAGCTGGCCGCGGGCCTCGCGGAGGCGGGGGAGAAGGCGCCCGCCCTCATCGACGGCCTCGCGCAGGTCGCCGATGGCCTGGAGCAGGTGGACGGCGGCCTTGCCACCATGTCCGCGACGGTCGGCGGCCCGGACGTCAAAAAGATGCGGGCCGGCCTGGCCGCGATGTCGGCTGGGCTGGGCAGTGTGGGGAATCCGGACTCCCTGATCGGCGGGGTGGACCTGCTGCGCCAGCAGCTGCTGGCTGCCGGACCGGGCATCGACAAGATGGAGGCAGGGGTCTTCGGGACGATCGGTCAGAGCGCCTACGAGCAGCTGGGTTGTGCCATCAAGGTCATCAACGACCTCAACGACGGCGCGGTGAAGGGACAGGACCCCTGTTATGCAGCGACTGCGGGAACCCGACCGCTTCTTACCCCGACCGTTGACCCAACCCACAAGGCGGTCCTGACCGAGCTCGCCAAGCAGCTCAGCGTGGGCAGGGCCAAGCTGGCGGACCCGGCCAACACCAAGCCGAACATCGATGCCGCCCTGCCCGCTGACGCCACGCTCCAGCAGGGCCTCGCCTACCTACGTGGTCGGCTTCTCGAGCGGGCGGTCCCCGGACTCGCCACGGTGGAGTGCGGTCTCAGTGCTGCTTCCCTGCCCGTCTGCGACCTGACGAGGCCGGGCCTCAAGGAGGCACTGGAGGGTGCCGGTGGACAACCGGGCATCATCGACGGCCTCGACGCTTTGACGAACGGCGTCATCAAGGCGATCGGCGGTGACACGGACACTGCAAAGGACGGCACCCTGCGCGGTGGGGTCCACTCGTTGCAAGGTGGCATCGACCTGATCGGGGAAGGTGGCCTGACGCTCCTCGACGGTCTGGGTCAGCTCTCCGACGGTGCGTCCGCGCTCAAGGCCGGCACTGGCCAGCTGGCCCAGGGTTCCTCGGACCTCATGGCCGGCACGGGCCAGCTCGCCGACGGCACGGTCGAGCTGAAGGACGGCACGGGACGTCTCGCGAACGGCGCGGGCCAGCTCGCCGACGGGGCGGGGCAGCTCTCGAGCGGGCTCGGCACGCTGGCCGGTGGCACCGTGCAGCTCGACGACGGCGCAGGGCAGCTCAGCAACGGGGCTCGGCAGCTCGCGGACGGGCTCGGCACCGCGGCAGACGGGGCGTCCAAGATCGCGGGCGGTCTCGACGAGGCGGCCGACGGGGCACCCGCCCTGACGGACGGGGCGCAGCGCCTCTCCGACGAGGGCACGAAGAAGCTCGTGGAGGCGGGCAAGTCGACCGCCGCCGACTATGGCCAGAAGTATGCGGTCATCCAAGCCGTGGCGGAGCGCGCCAAGAACGAGGGGATGGCCTACGGTGCGCCCGACGGAGCGGAGGGCTTCACGGCCTACTCGCTGGAGCTCGCCGGCGTCGACGGCGAGGGCGGACGCAACACGGGCCGCGCCGCGGGAGCCCTGGGCGCGTTCGCGCTCGGCGGGGGCCTGCTCTGGTGGCGCCGCCGGATCCTCTGACCAGGCCACTTGGAGGGGCTCCTGTTGCTCACTCGAGCGGCAGGGGCCCCTTCGCGCACACGAAGATCGCCGTGCCCGGGAAGAGTCGCCCGCGCAGCGGTGACCAGCCGCCCCACGGCTCGTCGTGCCCGGCCGGCCACTCCGGCTCGACGAGGTCGACGAGGGACAGGCCGGCGGCGGTGATCTCTCGGACCCGGTCACCGAGGGTGCGGTGGTGCTCGACGTAGGTCGCCCGCCCCGACGCGTCCTGCTCGACGTAGGGCGTCCGGTCGAAGTACGACTGCGTCACCGTCAGGCCGTGTGGTCCCGGGTCGTCGGGAAAGGCCCAGCGGATCGGGTGCGTGGTGGAGAACACGAACCGACCGCCGGGCCGCAGGACTCGGCACGCCTCGCGGAGCACGACATCCGAGTCGGCCACGAACGGGATCACCCCGTATGCCGTGAACACCACGTCGAAGGAGTCGTCGGCGAAGGGCAATAGCCGGCCGTCACACTGGACGAGGGGGAGTGGCCGGCCCGTGGCCCTCCGGTCGATCCGGGCCCCGGTGGCGAGCATCGCGTGCGACAGGTCCGAGGCGACGACCTCGGCCCCTTGGCCTGCCAGCCACCGGGAGCACTGTCCCGAGCCGGCGCCGATCTCGAGGACGCGTCGGCCGCGGACCTCGCCGAGCAGGTGGACGTCGGCCTCGCGGAGCCGCTCCGGTCCCCACACGAAGTCGCGGTCCCCGAGAAAGGCGCCATGCTCCGCGTAGTAGTCGGCCGCCTCACCGTCCCACCACGTCCGGTTGGCGCGGGCCGTCTCCTCGGCGGAAGCGGAACGGCGCGTCACATCGGAGGGCGAGCTCACGGCATACACCCGCTTTGACCGCGTCTGAGGCCCCCGGATAGGATGCATGAGCGCATCCGTGTGCTCAGATTCACCTGTCCACTCGGCGCCGTCCGGTCCTCCACTGGGTACCGACCTGCGCCACCAACATAACTGTCCACAATCGGAGTTCCTACTACATGACTGCCAACACGGTCGAAAAGACCGCTCCTGAGGTCGCCATCAACGACATCGGCTCTCAGGAAGACCTCCTTGCCGCGATCGACGCGACCATCAAGGACTTCAACGACGGCGACATCGTCGAGGGTCGCATCGTCAAGGTCGACCGGGACGAGGTCCTGCTCGACATCGGCTACAAGACCGAGGGCGTCATCCCCTCGC
>NZ_JBQCCV010000202.1:0-2456 GCF_051961875.1 Intrasporangium sp.
ACCTCGGCATGGTCGACTTCGCGCTCTGGTCGATCATCGTCTTCAACGTGGCCTACCTCTTCGCGGACGCCCGGGGGCTGCGCCTGACCGGGCACCTGATCATGGCGATGTTCCTGCTGCTCGCCTTCACGACGCTGCTGCAGGACTTCCCGTTCGCGCTGTCGCCCGGCCTGTGGTCGAACGTGGTGCACTGGGTCCTGGTCCTCGGCGTGGTTCTGTCGTTCCTGACCATCCCCGTGACCTGGTGGGGGATGGTCACGCAGGGCTACGAGGAGCCTGGCCGGGCCCGGAGGCACCTCCCGCGCCCGCACATCGGCCGGCACCGGCACGCGTCCTAGGGGCGCCGCTGTGAGCGCTGCTGTGAGCGCTCCGCCCCTCGACTCCCACGTCGAGTGAGCGCTCAACCTCATGCGTCACGCGGCCGGGGTGATGCTGGAGTGGCGGGGTGCTCACTCGACGGGAAAGGCGGGGCCGTCGTCGCGTCGAGTGAGCGCTTCGCCCCACCCGTCACAGGCCGGGTCAGTCGTCGGTGATGGTGACTGAGGTCGCGACGGCGTCGGCGGCCCGCTGGTAGCGCGCACTGACCGCGGGAGCCGGCTCCGCGGCATACGTCTCGGTGGTGGTCGTCACCCAGTCGGGGGGCCGGGCGGCGCCGGAGAGCACCCACGCGGCCTGTCGCGCGGCGCCGTCGGCGACGGACTCGCCGGGGGCGGGGACATCGACGGGCATCCCGAGGATGGCCGGCGCGATGACGCGGACCGCCTCGGAGCGCCCGCCGCCACCGACGAGCGTGACCCGCTCGATCGGCACGCCCTGCGCGCGCATGGCGTCGACGCAGCCGGCCAATAGGCAGAGGAGGCCCTCGACGGCGGCACGGGCGAGGTTCGGTCGGGTCATCGACGCGAGCGTCATGCCGTGGAGCGAGCCGGTCGCGGTCGGCAGGTTCGGCGTGCGCTCGCCCTCGAGGTAGGGCACGTGGACGAGCCCGTCCGCGCCCGGTGCGGCGGCCAGCGCGAGCCGGCTCAGCTCGTCGTGGTCGACGCCGAGCAGGGCCGCGGTCGCGTCGAGGACGCGCGAGCCGTTCAGGGTGCAGGCGAGCGGCAGGAAGTGCCCGGTGGCGTCCGCGAACCCGGTCACGAGGCCGCTCGCGTCGGCGATCGGGGCGGTGGACACCGCCGAGACGACGCCTGACGTGCCGAGGGACAGGCAGGCCTCACCGGGTCGTAGCGCCAGGCCCAGGGCGGCGCCGGCGTTGTCGCCGCAGCCGGGCCCGAGCAGGACGTGCCCCCAGCCCCGAGCCGGGTCGCCGTGGCCCGCTGGTTCGGAGGGGCCGAGGACCCGGGGGAGGACGATGTCGTCGACGTCGGCCTCGGTGCGGCGCAGCGCGAGGGCGAGCAGGTCGCGGCGGTACGTGTTCGCCACCGCGTCGAACCAGCCCGTGCCGGAGGCGTCCGAGCGGTCGGTCGTCAGGGTCTCGATCGACCGGCTGCCGGAGAGCCGCCAGGTGAGCCAGTCGTGGGGGAGCGCGACGGCGGCGAGGCGGGCCGCGGACTCCGGTTCGTGGTCGGCCAGCCAGCGCAGCTTGGTGACGGTGAAGGACGCGACCGGGACGCTGCCCATGGCGTCGGCCCAGCGCTTGGCGCCCACGGGCGGGTCGCCGTCGCCGAGCTCGCGGACGAGGCCGGTGGCGGCGCCGGCCGAGCGGGTGTCGTTCCACAGCAGGGCGTCGCGGATGACGGTGCCGTCGGCGTCGAGGCAGACCATGCCGTGCTGCTGTCCGGCGACGGAGAGGGCCGACACGTCGTCGAGGCAGCCGGCTGCGTCGATCGCCTCGAGGAGGGCCAGCCACCACGCCTCGGGGTCGACCTCGGTGCCCGCCGGGTGCCGGGCCGTGCCGCTGCGGACGAGCGCTCCCGTCGCCGCGTCCCGGATGACGACCTTGCACGACTGGGTCGACGAGTCGACGCCTGCGACGAGTGCCATGGTCCGCTCCGCTCGGCTTAGTTGAGTCTCGGCCTCAGTCTCCGCCGAGACTTCAGCCGATCAGGTGCTGGAGCGCCAGCTGCTGGAGCTGGACGAAGCCGAAGTCGCGCTCCGCCGCACGGTCGGCGTCGAAGTCGTCGTCGGCCGCGAGGAACTCCTCGATCGACTCGCCTGGGGCGAGGGTGGGCGTCGCCAGCTCGAGTACTCCCGCCCGCCCCATCGCGGCCGCGACCTCCGGGTCGGCCCGGAAGGCGCGCGCCTTCTCGGCGAGCATCAGGTAGGTCGTCATGCAGGCGCGCGCCGACTCCCAGACGCCGTCGAGGTACTCGGTGCGGGACGGCTTGTAGTCGAAGTGGCGCGGCCCGGTGTAGCGCGGCCCGTCCGGGACTCCCGGGAAGCCGTTCTCGAGCAGGTCGACGGTGAAGAAGGCGGACATGAGGTCGCCGTGTCCGAAGGCGAGGTCCTGGTCGTAC
>NZ_JBQCCV010000203.1:0-10085 GCF_051961875.1 Intrasporangium sp.
CAGCTCTTGCGGTTGTGGGGAGGCGCGTGGGTCCTTGTGGCGACCCTTTTGGAAATCTAATCGGGGTGGGCCGGCTCCCTTTGGGGGGGCCGGCCCACGCGCGTTCCGACGTGGTTCACGAGCAACAAGCAGACGTATGCCGCTGAGCTCCGTTCCGTCCCAAGCGTCCTCCCGCTCCTGTCGTCCAATTTGCCCACACCGGCGTGTCTGCAGCATGGTTGACCCCCGAAACAGCTGATACGTAACGAACAGGAGCTGGCGGCGCCCGCGCGCCGCCATGACGCATGCAACCGCCATCACACACTCAGCAGCACTCACCCACGACCCCCTCGCGCCCGACCGCGCCCGGCGCGCCGGGCGCGCCCAGCCCGACCGGCGCGACCGCATCGCGAGAAGGCCGCCGCACCCTGCGGCGCCAGGCCGCCACCCTCGGCCGCGACGCGGGAGAGGGGCGCGTCAACGCCTTCCACCCCGCGCTCGAGCCGCCCCGGCTGCCGGAGCGCAGCGGTCGCCGCGCCGCGCTGGACCGGACCGTCTTCGGGATCACCGCCGCCATCGCCATCGGCTTCGTCGTCTGGGGTGGGGTCGCGACCGAGCAGCTCGGTGACGTGACGAGCCGTGGTCTCGACTTCGTCGTGCACAACATGGGCTGGTTCTTCGCCCTCACCGCGTCGGCCTTCGTCTTCTTCGTCGTGTGGCTCGCCCTCGGCAAGTACGGCCGGATCCCGCTCGGCCGCGACGGAGAGGCGCCGGAGTTCCGGACCAGCTCCTGGATCGCGATGATGTTCTCGGCCGGCATGGGCATCGGCCTGATGTTCTTCGGCGTCACCGAGCCGTTGACGCACTACGTCAGCCCGCCGCCGGGCACCGGCGAGGCGGGCAACCCCGCCGCCGTCCGGACGGCGATGGCGACCACGATGTTCCACTGGGGCCTGCACCCGTGGGCCATCTACGCAGTCGTGGGCCTCGCCATCGCGTACGGCGTGTTCCGCAAGGGCCGCACCCTGCAGATCAGCTCGGCGTTCACGCCGCTCCTCGGCCGGCGGGCCCAGGGCCCGGCCGGCAAGGCCATCGACGTGTTCGCGATCTTCGCCACGCTCTTCGGCTCCGCCACCTCGCTCGGGCTGGGCGCGCTGCAGATCGGCTCCGGGGTGCAGATCGTCGCGGGCACGGGCAAGGTCGGCAACGCCTTGCTGGTCGGCATCATCGTCGTGCTGACGGTCTGCTTCATCCTCTCCGCCGTCTCCGGCGTGGCCCGAGGCATCCAGTGGCTCTCGAACATCAACATGGTGCTCGCCGTCGTGCTCGCCCTGTTCGTCTTCGTCGTCGGGCCCACCATCTTCATCCTCAACCTGCTGCCGACGACGCTCGGCACCTACCTGCAGGACTTCGCGATGATGTCCGCCCGGACCGACGGTGCCGGTGGCCCCGACATGCGTGCCTGGCTGCAGAGCTGGACCATCTTCTACTGGGCCTGGTGGGTGAGCTGGACGCCGTTCGTCGGCATGTTCATCGCCCGCATCTCACGCGGCCGCACCATCCGCCAGTTCGTCGTCGGGGTGCTCCTCGTGCCGACGGTGGTCTCGCTGGTCTGGTTCGCCATCTTCGGCGGCACCGCGATCATGATGCAGCGGAGCGGGACCGACCTCGCCGCCGCGTCAAGCTCGGAGAGCGCATTCTTCGAGATGCTCGGCAACCTGCCGTGGACGACCGTGACGACCGTCATCGTCGTCGTCCTGGTCGCGATCTTCTTCGTCTCGGGGGCCGACTCTGCGTCGATGGTGATGGGGACCCTGTCCGAACGCGGCACGCTGAAGCCGTCCCGGCCCATCGTCATCTTCTGGGGTGCCGCCACCGGCGCGGTCGCCGCGACGATGCTCCTCATCGGCGGCGAGGACGCCCTCTCCGGCTTGCAGAACGTCACGATCGTCGCCTCACTGCCGTTCCTGTTCATCATGGTCGGGCTCGCCATCGCCCTGGTGCGCGACCTCTCCCGCGACCCCATGGTCGTGCGCCGCCAGTACGCCGTCGCCGCCGTCGAGCAGGCCGTCGTCGCCGGGGTCACCGAGCACGGGGACGACTTCGCGCTGTCTGTCGAGGAGACCCGGCCGGGTGAAGGGGTCGGCGAACTGGTGCCGACCGAGGACATCGAGCTCGCCGCCGAGGCGCCCGAGGACGTCGCCGTCGCACCAGCGGGAGGCGCGCCGGCCTGAGCGCCGGCCGCCGGAGCGGCCGGGCGGGAGGGGCGACCAGGGACGTATGCCGCTCAGCCGGCCGCTGGATGGTGCGGTCGCGCGTGCCCGATCTGCCCTGACAAATGCCGAAACGTCAGGATTCGTGCTGAGACCAGTCTGCCAGAACCATGGGATTCACCTGTCGTACAACGGAATTGGCGCGTTCCCCCTAGGCTCCCCCTTTGGAGTACCTCCGTGCTGGCCCCGGCGCCGCGCGACCAGACCCAGGTGCACCTGAGCCCCTCGAGGAGCTCGGGGGGCAGGTCGTCCCATGGAGGAAGCATGAAACCATCTCGCTGGCTGCGGGCCCTCCTCGCAGTCATGCTGGCGATCGGCGCGGGCGTCGGGATAGCCGCCCTCGCGCCCGCGTCGGCCTCCGCCCACACCTGGACTGGCACGACGTGGACGGTCCAGGTCGGTTCGGAGTCTCGGAACCATCTCATCCAGGGCATGAACTACGGCCCTACCGACATCTGGATCGACGTCGGTGACACGGTTCACTGGACATCCGTGTCGATGGAGCCGCACACGGTCTCCTTCGTCGACAGCGCCCACCCGCTCGGGGACTTCTTCCCCGGCACCCCGTCCTTCGGCTACATGTCCACGCGGACGCCGCAGCACACGATCAGCGCGCCCGGCGAGTTCCGCAACTCGGGGGTCATGGCCACCATGGCCATCGACCTGCTGCCCGTGACGTTCTACACGTCCTACAACCTGAAGTTCACCGGCGTCGGCACCTACACGTACTACTGCTACGTCCACGGCGCGATGATGAAGGGCACCGTCCACGTCCGGCCCGCCGGCACGGCGTACCCGCACACCCAGCGGTGGTACGACATCCAGGCGGCGCTCGCCCGCGCGGTGGTGATCGCTGACGGCAACCTGCTCCGGGCACAGGCGCGGATGCTCGCGACGAACCACCACGTCTTCGTCGGTGCCTCGGACAACACGGCGCTCGTGATGGCCTTCACCCGGTCCCACGTGACCGTCCACGTCGGCCAGTCGGTGACCTTCGACTGGGGTCGCAACGGCTTCGCCGTTCCGCACACGGTGACCTTCGGGCCCGATCCGGCGAACCCGCTCCCGCCCACCGGTGACCCGCACCACTACTCGGGCGGCACCCTCAGCTCGGGCGTCGTGGTGGCCCCCACGACGAAGTTCAAGGTCACCTTCACCAAGGCCGGGACCTACGACTACCGCTGCCTCATCCACGACGGTATGGGCATGGTCGGGTCCGTGAGGGTCATTCCCTAGTCCGGGCGCCGACCTGAGGCGAACGCCTCGACGAGAGTCGGGTGGACCTCGGCGATGACGCCGTATGCCGTCGCCGGGGTCACGTCGATCGCCTCGTAGTGCTGGCGGCCGGCTCCGGTCGTCATGACGAGGGTGGCCACTCCGGCGCGGCGCTGGAAGAAGCTCTCCCGGATCGTCCAACCCACGATCCCGTCGCGCTGGAGGACCACCCGGTCGCGGTCGAGCGCGCCCGAGCGCACCACGACGTGGCGATCGGTCACGCGATGGCCGAGTGCGGCATACCGGCTGCGTGCGAGGGCCCAGCCGAGTGGGAGGAGCAACAAAGCGGCGACGAACCACCCTGTCCACCAATGCAACACGCCGGTGAGGATGCCCAGGGTGATGGCGAGGACGCTGTTCGGCACAAGCGCGCGGACGTGGCGTCGGCGCCGGGCCGCGGCACCGTGGGCGACCAGCTCGCCGCGCACGGCGGCGGCGTCGCCGAGGATGGCAAGCGCGACGTTGCGCACGATACCGGCGGGTGCCGGCGGGGCCAGCACGTCCGAGCGGGCGCGCGCATCGTGGCCGAGCCCCGTCGTGACCGCCTTGAGCCGGGCGCCCCTGACGAGGCGGAGCCCAGCGGGCTCGCCGATCTCGACGCCGCGCAGCCGGGTCGAGTCGATGCTCGTCTCCCGCGTCGTGAGCAGGCCTCGTCGTGCGTGGAGGCTGCCGAGCCGGTTGCGGCTCAGGTGGAAGCCCCAGAACGACAGGACGTAACCGCCCATCGCCAGGACGGTCACGGCCAGGACGAGGAGGACCAGGGCGGCCACGAGCCCGCGCTGGGCCGCCCAGGACCACGCGGACTCATAGATCTGGCCGTTCTTCGAGAACTGGTTCGCGAACTGGGATCCGATCCCGAGCAGCGCTGCGGCGGAGAGGAACCCGCTCATCGTGAAGGGCGCGAAGCGCACCCACGCGGGGTCCATGCGCAGCAGGTCCTCGTCCCGTGCCTCCGCCGCGATGGGCGCCGTTGCGGTGCCCGACATCGCGGCACCGGTGGGGGCCGGCCAGGACGGGTCGACCGGTCGGTCCTGCACCTCGACGAGAGCCGGGGCGGCGACCGGCGCGCCCTCCGCCGCGGCCCGGTGCAGCAGCTCGGCGCGCAGGGCTCGTCCCGCCGTGAGGCTCAGGGCGTCGAGGACGAGGCGGTCCTTGGTGCCGGCCGTCGAGATCTCGACCTTCGCTAGTCCGAGCAGCCGGTGCCAGATCTGGGCGGTCAGGTCGACCGTCCGGACCTTGTCGAGCCGTGCCGTCGTGGTCTGCTTCGTGATGACCCCGTGCTGCAGCTGGATCTGCTCACCGTCGATCCGGTACCGCGTCGTGAACCAGCGGGCGACACCGTAGGCGAGTACGAGCGGCAGGGCGATCAGCTCCCACCGCTCGGAGTCGCTCGAGCCGGCCCGGGCGAGGAACAGGGCGAGCAGCGCGGGCAGGGCCCGGATCAGGGTCTGGAACGGGTGGACGAGCAGCATCCGCCGGTCCAGGCGGCGCCAGTCGGCGACGGCGCCGGGCACGTCGACCGCGTCGGCCGGTGGGATCTCGTCCCGAGGGCCGGGCTCCTCCGCGCTGGCCGGGGCCTCCGACGTCATGTCGCGTCCCCGGTCTCAGCGACGGCTGCTGCCGTCAGCACGTCGACAAGCTCACGTGCCGCCGCGACGTCGAGGCCCTCGATCCGCAGGGGACCGGCGGCCGAGGCGGTGGTCACCGTCACGGACGCGAGCCGGAACAGCTGGGCAAGCGGACCGCGGTGCAGGTCCACCGTCTGGACCCGGCTCACCGGTGCGATGCGGCGCTCCTGGTTGAACCAGCCACGCTGCGTGTAGATCGCCTCGGGCGTGGCCTCCCACCGGTGCACCCGGTACCGCCAGCGCGGCATGACCACGGCATACACGGCGCCCAGGACGAGCCACAGGGCGGCGACGAGCCAGCGCCAAGCGGGGTCGCCCGCGTCGAGCCACCACCACGCCACCTGACCGGCGAGCAGCACGGTGAGGCTGATGAGCGCCTCGACGGTCCACATCGAGACGGCGCGACGGGACACGAGGTTGGCGGGCTCACGCAGAGGCTCGTGGGCGGAGTCAGGGACGTGCACGCCCCCACGGTTTCACACCGGGGCACCCAGAACCCGTTAGCGTCGGATCCGTGACGACGCCAGAGCTCAGCGAGCACGCGACCATCGCGCAACGGATCATCGGGTCGATCGTCGAGGCGACGAGCCCGGCCCTCTCTCCGGACGGCACGCAGGTTGCCTTCGTCGTCCGGTGGACCTCGTTCGACCAGAACACCCGGCTGAGCCGCGTCTGGCTGGCTCCGGTCGACGGGAGCACCCGCCCCCGGCCCGTGTCCGGGGGCGAGCACGACACGGGCCCGGAGTGGAGCCCGGACGGCCGCGAGCTCGCCTTCGTCTCACGACGGGGCGAGAAGAAGGGCGAGGCGACCCTCCACGTCCTGCCCGTCGACGGCGGCGAGACCCGCACGATCGCGACGATGAAGGAGGGCATCGGCCAGGTCCGCTGGAGCCCGGACGGGCGCTGGCTCGGCTTCCTCTCCCGCGTGCGCGACGAGCGGTATGACGCGAAGGACGTCAGCTGGCAGCCGCCCCGCAAGATCGAGACCTTCTTCACCCGCCTCAACGACGAGGACTGGACCTTCGACCGGCCGACCCACGTCCACGTCGTCCCGGCCGACGGCACGACCGGCCCGCGCGACCTCACCCCGGGCACGCATGAGTACGACGGCCTCGCCTGGCTGGCGGACTCGAGCGGGGTCGTCACGTCGGGGGCCCGGCACGAGACATGGGACCTCGACCTCGCCACCGACTTGTTCGTCGTCCCCCTCGACGGCGAGATCCGTGAGCTGACCCACCAGACGGGCAACTACGGCGACCCCCGCGTCTCGCCCGACGGCACGACCGTGGCGTTCCTCGGCCAGGACGACCCGATGCGGATCGGCAACCAGCACGTCGGCATCATCGCCCTCGACGGTGACGGGCACCGCTGGATCTCCCGCGGCCTCGACCGGACCTTCACGGCGACGGCCGGCACTCAGGAGCCGCACTGGGTCGACGACGCCACGCTCCTCACGACCGGTGAGGACCGGGGCGAGACGCACCTCTACCGTCTCCACACGGACGGCAGCGACCCGGAGCGGGTCACCGACGGGCCCATCACCGTCGCGGCCTTCGACGCGCGGGGCGGCTCGGTCGTCGCCTGCGTCAGCGCCGTGGACCGGCCCGCCGACCTGCACGTCATCGAGGCCTCGGGGGCGCTGCGCCGCCTCACCGACTTCGGCGACCGGTATGCCGAGGCGGCCCACCCCGTCGGCTGGGAGAAGTTCACCGTCCCCACCGCGGACGGCTCGGGGGAGATCGACGCGTGGATCATGCGGCCGGCCGACCTCGACGAGTCCGAGCGCCACCCCGTCGTCCTCAACGTCCACGGCGGGCCCTTCACGCAGTACGGCGAGACGCTGTTCGACGAGGCGCAGTACCAGGCGGCGGCCGGCTTCGTCGTGCTCATGTGCAACCCGCGCGGCGGTTCCGGCCGGGAGGACTGGTGGAGCCAGTCCATCGCGGGCCCGAAGCACCCGACGACGCCCGGCACCGGCTGGGGCAGCGTCGACGCCGACGACGTCCTCGCGGTCGTCGACGCCGCCCTCGAGCGCTACCCGTTCTGCGACCCGGACCGTGTCGGCATGCAGGGCGGCAGCTACGGCGGCTGGATGGCGACCCACCTCGCCGGCACGACCGGCACCCGGTTCAAGGCGATCTGCAGCGAGCGGGCCGTGAACAACTTCCTGACCGAGGAGTTCACGAGCGACGTCTCGACCTCCTTCAAGGTCGAGATGGGCGTGAACCACCTCGACGACCCCGAGGCCTACGTCTCGCTCTCACCGATCCGCCACGTGCGCGACATCGAGGTCCCGGTCCTCATCGTCCACAGCGAGGAGGACTACCGGTGCCCGATCAACCAGGCCGAGGAGCTCTTCGTCGCGATGCGCCTGCTCGGCAAGGACGTGACGTTCTACCGCTTCCCCGGCGAGAGCCACGAGCTGTCGCGCAGCGGCTCTCCGGTCCACCGCCGGCAGCGTGCCGAGATCATCCTCGACTTCTTCACCGAGCACCTCACCTGAGGGCGGCCAGCCAGGTGAGGTATGCCGCGCCGCGCGGGGACAGCTCGTAGCCGACGTCGTGGCTGATCGTCAGGCCGAGCGCCTTGAGCTTGCGGATGTCCGCCTTCATCGGCAGCAGCTCGACGTCCCGGAGCGCGGCGAGCTCCTTCGAGACGACCCGCGGGTTGTCACGGATCCACTCGAGGATGTCCCGGGTCCACGGCCCTGTCGGTCGGGCGTCGAGGCGGGCCAGTCGGCGCTCGATGTCCCGGAGCTCGCCGTCATCGGGGAGGCTCTCCCGCAAGGCGGTGCGCGGGTCCTCGCCGGCCCACGACAGGGTGACCCGGAAGATCCGGTCCCCGCCGCGGCCGCCGCGAGGGCTGGGCTTGCGGCTGCTCGGCTCGAGCGCCTTCCGGAGCGCGGCGAGGTCCTTGACGCCGGCCTGCTCCGCGTCACGTTCGGTGAGCCGGTCGAGGTCGGTCACCTCGGTGCACGCGTCGAAGCGGACCAGCCCGGCGGAGGTGAGCTGGGTGCCGCCGACCTTGACGCGGGGGCTGTCCCATCGTCGGAAGGCCTGGGTGATCCTCCCCGCGCGGATCCCCTCCGCGACCGGCTTGGAGAGCAGCATCGCCCCATCGTCGCAGAGCGAGTGCGCACGGTGGGGCGATGCCGAGTGGGAGCCGTCAGGGCATCATCGCGTCGACGACGTCCTTGTTGTCCTTGGCCCAGGCCTCGATGCCGGCCTCGGGGTCTTCCTTGTGGTCCTGCAGGACGACCTTCTCGAGGTCGGCCAGCTTGTCGTCGGCGAGCTTGAAGTTCGACATCGCCTTGGCGACCTCCGGGAAGTCCTCGCTGAAACCCTGCCGGGCGATCGTGTGGATCTCCTCGGCCCCGCCCATCGCGCCCTCGGGGTCCTTGAGGTCCTTGAGGGGGTAGGCGCTGTAGGCCCAGTGCGGGTGCCACAGGGTGACGACGATCGGCTTCTTCGCGTCGGTCGCCTTCTTGAGCGCCGCGAGCATGGCCGCCGTGGACGAGGTCTGCAGCTTGAAGTCGTCGAGGCCGTACGCCGGCATCGCCTTGTTCTTGGTCACGTCGGTCAGGCCGGCGCCGGGGTCGATCCCGGTGATCGTCCCGTCGAGCTCGTTCGCCTTGCCCTTGAGGTCCGCGATCGAGTTGACGTCCTCCATGTAGGTCGGCACCGCGAGATTGAGGGTCGCCTGGTCGTACCAGGTCCCGAGGTCCTCGACCTGCTTGCCGACCTTCTCCCAGTACTTCTGGTGGGTAGTGGGCAGCCACGTGTCGAAGAAGACGTCGATGTTGCTGTTCTTGCCCTTGGAGATGCCGGTGAAGATGACACCGATGTCCATGTCAGGGACCTTGACGGTGTAGCCCTTCTGCTCCAGGACGTGCTTCCACAGGTGGCTGACGACCTTGTCCTCGTCCCAGCCGGCCGCGATCGGGATGGTGAGGGTCTTCGCCGAGGACTTGCCGCTGCCGGCGTCGCCCGAGGTCGAGCCGACCTGCTGGCTCTTGCCGCAGGCGGCCACGAGACCGACTGCGAGGATCGCAGCGGATCCCGCGGTGACCGTGCGGGCCAGCCGTGTTGTTCGCATCATGAAACTACCTCTCCTGGGTTGCCTGCGCGGGGGCGCGCTGGATGGTTCGGATGGGCACGCCGTATGCCGGTGACGGCTCAGTCGGGCGCGGCATACGGGTGGCCGGGCCGCGCCGTGCCGGGGCTCAGGCGCGGGCGGATGCCTTGGCGACCCGCGCGACGGGGGAGCGCCCGGCCAGCCCGGCGGTCATGCGGTCGAGGAACATCGCCAGGATGACCACCGCGATCCCGCCCTCGAAGCCGAGGGGCATGTCCATGGTCGTGATGCCCTGGTAGACGAGGGCACCCAGGCCACCGGCGCCGACCATGCCGGCCACGACGACCATCGACAGGGCGAGCATGATGACCTGGTTGACGCCGGCCATGATGGTCGGCATCGCGAGCGGCACCTGGATGCCGGTCAGGATGCTGCGCGGCCGCGCGCCGAACGCGTGCCCGGCCTCGACCATCTCGCCGTCGACCTGGCGGATGCCGAGCTCGGTGAGGCGCACGCCGGGGGGCATGGCGAAGACGATCGTCGCGACCATGCCCGGCACGACGCCGATGCCGAAGAGGAGCACGGCGGGGATGAGGTAGACGAAGACCGGCAGGGTCTGCATGAAGTCGAGGACCGGGCGGACGACCCGGGCGACGCGCGCCGAGCGGGCGGCCCCGATGCCGATCGGCAGCGCGAAGAGCATCGCGACGACGCTGCAGACGATGACGAGCGAGAGGGTGTCCATCGCCTCGTCCCACATGTCCATGGTGACGATGAGCACCATCCCGACGAGGGTGCCGAGGCCGAGCTTCCAGCTGCTCGCCGCCCAGGCGATGAGCGCGAGGACGACGGCCAG